>JBDGZR010000014.1:0-58707 GCA_039588495.1 Gemmatimonadota bacterium
AAGGGGCTCTTCTTCCTCGCCGCGGTCCTGCTGGCGGTGTTCTGGTTCGTGGGCTTGTTCGGTGCGGGGTCGCTGGTCGACGTGCTCGAGGTGGGTGGCTTCAGCCAACGACTGAATCCGTTGGCCATCCAAGCCACCGACAAGGTGCTCCCCTTCCCTCACGAGCATGCGCGAGAGCTGATCGTGCAGCCGATCGCCCTTCCAATCTCGCCGGCGCACGAAGTGGAGATCGGCACGCTGGAAAAGACGGCGATCGTTCCGGAGTACACGCTGCCTCCGGGTGTAACGCTGAGCCCGATTCAGGGGGTGTCCCGCTTCCTGCACGACTTCCTGGTCGGTAAGTACGGGGCGATCACGATGGCCCTCAGCTACGCCTTCGCGATCGTGCTGCCGATCGTCACGACCTTCTTTCTCGTCTTCAGCATGCTCGAGGACTCCGGGTACTTCCCGCGGATGGCGATCATGCTCAACCGCAGCTTCCGCCGGATCGGTCTGAACGGGAAGGCCGTTCTGCCGATGATCCTCGGGCTGGGTTGCGCGACGATGGCCACGATGACGACGAGGATCCTGGAGACCCGCAAGGAGCGTCTGGTGACGACCATGCTCCTGGCGCTCGCCGTCCCCTGCTCGGCACAGCTCGGCGTGCTCCTGGCCATGATGGCGACGCTCTCCCCGATGGGGGCCGTGGCGTGGCTGGGCCTGGTGGCGGGCATCCTGCTGGCCGTGGGCTGGCTCAGCGCCCGCGTCTTCGGGGGCGAGACGAGCGAGTTCATACTGGAGATCCCTCCGATCCGTCGCCCTCAGCTCTCGAACGTGATCGTGAAGACGCTCAGTAGGCTGGAGTGGTACCTGAAGGAGGTGATCCCGATCTTCGTCGTGGGTACGGCGGTTCTCTTCCTCCTGGACAAGCTCCGGCTTCTGGACTGGATCTCGAGGGCCGGAGAGCCGCTGATCGCCGGCTGGCTGGGCCTGCCGGCCGAGATGTCCAACGCCTTCCTGGTGGGCTTCATGCGCCGGGACTTCGGCGCCGTCTACGTGCTCGACGCCGTGCAGGCCTCTGAGCCGCTTCTCACCCAATTGCAGATCTTCGTCGCCATGGTGACGATCACCCTGTTCATGCCTTGCGTCGCGACCTTCCTGATGATCGCCCGCGAGCACAGCACGAAGGCCGCGCTCCGCATGTCGGCGTTCATCTTCCCGTTCGCCTTCCTGGTGGGCGGGCTCGTCTACAGGCTCGGACGATGGCTCCCCCTCTAGGCGCGGCGGAGCTGCCGCCGACCGCGGCACCGGGTGCCCTGGTCACCTGCCCGATGTGCGGGTACGAGTTCGATCGGGATGACACCCTGTGCGGACACGGCTGCCCGCTCGGCTCTCTGTGCAACCTCGTCCGCTGCTCCAACTGCGAGTACGAGTTTCCGGACGCGCCGCGCCGGAGGTCATGGCTCAGGAAGTTTCTGTCGCGCTCGATGAGGCCCGCGAGGCTGCCGCCCGACGTGCGGGCGGTGAGCGCGCTCGCCCCCGGCGAAGCCGCCACGGTGGTGTGCCTGGGCGAGCGGAACGGCGCCCGCTACGGGACGCTGTCGGTCTTCGGCATCGTGGCCGGCGCGGAGGTGACCCTCATCCAACGCCGGCCGGCCTGCGTCGTGAGAATCGGTGAGACCGAGCTCGCACTCGATCCGGAGATCGCCGCCGATCTTCTCGTGAGGCCCTCCGTCTGAGCCGCGGCTCACGTCGCCGTGGCCCTCCGCTCGATTACATCTTCTGCCAGTCTTCCGACTGCTCGAACGCCCAGGCGGCGCGGTAGATCGTCCCCTCCTCGTACTGCCCTCCGACGAGCATCAGTCCGACCGGCAGGTCGCCGCTCAGCCCACAGGGCACGGACATGGCCGGGTGGCCCGTGATGTCGAACTGCTGGGTGTTCACGAGCATCTCGAGGCCGCGCTGGATCACCACCGCGCGGGAGGCGTCGGGTGGAGGCAACGGCGGCGCGACCATCGGCGTGGTCGGCATGAGGAGGAGGTCGAAATCGGAGAGCACCTCGTCGTAGGCCCCTCGAAGCTGTCGCCGTAGGTTGGTCGCCTTCGCGTAGTAGCGCCCCCGGTAGCGCCAAAGGCCGTACTGGCCAGCCAGCATGAAGAGCTGGAGCGTCTCGGGCAGCTCCCCGGTTCGCTCCCTCCATCCCTCGCATGCCTCGCGGAGGCTCGGCACGGCGAGTCCCTGCTGGTTCTGGCCGAAGCCGTAGTCCCACATCATCTGCCGCATGGCACCCTCGGCGGCGATCGGGATGAATATGGCGGCGCCGGCCAGGTGCATGGGGATCGAAACCTCCCCGACCTCGGCGCCCAGCTCCCGGAGGCGCTCGGCGGCCCTCAGCACCGCGGCATCCACTTCGGGCTCCGAGGTCGGCGTGCCGAAGCCCTCTTTTACGACCGCGATTCTCAGCCCGACCGCCCCCCCGCCGGCCACCTCCGTATACGCTTCCGGCCCGACCCCCTTCTGGCGACCGTCGATCCCATCGGGGCCGGCGATGACCTCGAGAAGCAGAGCGTTGTCGTGCACGCTGGCCGTCATGGGTCCGGCATGATCGAAGGTGCTCTCGATGGACATGATCCCGGTGTAGGGCACGAGGCCGTGCGTCGGCTTCATGCCGTAAATGCCGCAGAAGGAGGACGGGAGACGTATGGAACCGCCCTGGTCGCCACCGATCGCCATCTCCACCTCGCCGGCCGCCACCAGCGCCGCGGAACCCGAAGAGGAGCCGCCGGTCGTATGAGTGGGGTTTCTCGGATTCAGCGTCGGTCCCTGGGCGCAGGTGTGGCTGCCACCCGATACGCAGAAGTTCTCGCACACCGCCTTCCCGACGATCACACCCCCGGCGTCCAGGATCCGGGTCACGATCGTCGCATCCACCTCGGGCACGTATCCCTCGAGGATGGAGGTGCCGCCCGCCATCGGGACTCCGGCGAGGCAGATACAGTCCTTGAGGACCACCGTCCGCCCGGCCAGCGGGCCCTCCGGCGCACCCTGAACGGTCGTCTTCACGTACCAGGCCCCGTACTCGTTCTCGTCGCCCTCGGGCCTGTAACCCGACTCGCGTGGATACCGCACGTCGGGCAGGTAGTCCGGCATAGCATCCACGGCCTCGTACGCGGCGAAGACATCCGCCATGAGCTCGCGGAACTCGCCCAGGTCGGTGTCCGTCAGCTCGAGGCCGAGCTGACTCGCGACCTCGCGCATGTCCGACATGCTAGGAGCATCGAAAGCCATTCCATCTCTCCTTTCGGCTGTTACATGAGCGGCGACCGGCGTGGTTCTAAGCTCTCCGCCTGGGCCCGGAGCTCACCGAGCCGCATCACTCCACCAACGCCGAGTAGGCGGCCGCGATCCGTGCGGCGACGCGTGCGTTATCCTCCAGAAGCGCGATGTTCACGTCCAGCGTGCGCCCGGCGCTCCCGGCGGCGAGGCGGTCCAGCAGGAACGGCGTTACCTCCTTGCCTCGAAGCCCCCTCTTTTCGGCCGCTTCAACCGCTGCCGCTACCAGCGACTCCAACTCCGCGGGATCCAAAGCCGAACCGGCCGGCGGTGGGTTGCAGAACAGGACGCCGCCCGGCAGGCCAAGCCGGCGCAGGCGCGCGATAAGCCCGGCCGCCTCCTCGGGGGAGTCCGCCCGATGCTCCAGCCCGAGGCCGCTGCTGCGCGCATAGAAGGCAGGGAAGCTGCCGGTGCCGTATCCGACCACCGGCACCCCCAGTGTCTCGAGGGCCTCGAGCGTGAGAGAGAGATCCAGAACGGCCTTCGCGCCCGAGCAGACGACGGCGACCGGAGTGCGCCCGATCTCGGCCAGGTCGGCCGAGATGTCCATGCTTCGCTCGCCGCCCCGGTGCACGCCCCCGATACCACCGGTGGCCATCACGGCGATGCCGGCGCGGCCCGACGCGAAGGCCGTGGCGGCAACGGTCGTGGCGCCCGCCGAACCCGATGCTGTCAGCGCAGCCAGGTCGCGCGTGGTCGCCTTGGCGATCCCCTCCCCCTCCGCCAGAGAGGCGACCTCCTCGGCGGACACCCCGATGACCACCGACCCTCGGAGCACCGCCACCATCGCGGGCACGGCACCTTCCTCTCGCACCGCGGCTTGCATCCGCTCCGCGGCCTCGAGGTTCCGTGGCGAGGGAAGGCCGTGCGCGATCACGGTACTCTCGAGGGCGACCACGGCGGCTCCAACGTCCAGAGCATTCGCCACTTCCGGACGAACGTCGATCAAGTCCCGCTCCTTGTGAGGGCGCTCACGGCGAACGCCAGGGCTGGTCCGCACGATCCTCTCGAGCGCGTTCGATCACGCGGTCGGAGGAGAGCATGGACAGGTTGCCCCCCCTTTCGAGGACGAGGCTGGCGGCAGCCAGGCCGAGCTGGAGCGGATCACCTCGCCTCCCGGGCAGGCCGAAGATGTAGCCGGCGATGAGAGCGTCGCCGGCACCGGTCACGTCGCTGAGCGGCCCCTGGGGCGTGATAGCCGGGACCGCTTCGCATCGGGCCTCATCGACCACGAAAACGCCCTCGGCGCCGAGCGTGACGACCACCGCGCCCGGGCCCATCTCCAGGATCCGCCCGGCCGCCCCCGCAACCTGATCCTCGCTGGTCACCGCCGGCATCCTGCTGAGCGCGCCCGCCTCGTGACGATCCGGGAAGAGCACATCGACTTCGGAGAGTACGGGCCTCAGCCGCTCCGACTTGGCCACCGACACCGGATCGGCCAACACCGTCGTGCCGGCCTGCTTCGATGCGACGAGCGCAGAGAGCGCTGCGGCCGGAAGGTTGGCATCGACGAACCAGATCCCGCGATCCGACAGAGCCGGGGCAAGGCCTTCGGCCCAGGTCGGGTCAGCCTCCTCGAAGATCTCCATGTCGGCGAGGCCGAACTCGAGACGACCGCTCGGGCCGAGCACGGCCGTGTAGGCGCCCGTCGGGTGGCGCGCGGAGCGCGTGACGCCGGCGACGTCCACGCCTGCATCGTCCAGGCCACCCATGAGGATCCGCCCCGCCTCGTCTTCCCCGACGATCGAGAAGAGCGCGACATCGCACCCGAGCCGGGCAAGGGCCTCGGCCACGTTGCGTGAGACGCCCCCCGGCTTGAGGGTAGAAACGACCGGATTCGACGTTCCGGGCCTGAGCGGGCCGGAGGTCTGGACACGGCGATCCATGCTCGTGCCCCCGACGCAAGCGATCGAGGAGGAACCCGGCTCTGACATGCCCCACATCCTCTCGTGCGCGAGCCCGTCGGGCAACGGAGGGAGCCCTTCCCTCATCCACTGCCCCGAGCCATCATTCGTCCCTTGCCCACTCACGCCGAGGACGGCGATGTCCGGCAGCCCCGGTTTTTTCCGCAAGTGAGTGATAGAGGCCCACCGGTTGACCCGGCAACCGACCCGGCAACCGATTCGAGACGAGACCAGAGGAGACAGAGTATGAAGTTCGGTGACATGGCGGGATCAGACGTCCAGCGTCGCAGTCCGGTGTTGGGAGGGCTGACCGGAGCGGTTTTTCTCTCCTTGGCTGTCCTGGTGGCGGCCTGCGCGGACCGTTCGGCGGGAGATGGAGAGGAGGGGGACGCACCATCGGCGGGTGAGGCAGGGGCCGGCGAGCTGGACGCAGCCATGCTCGTGGCGCGCTACGCCGCGCCGGTCGAGGGCCAGCCGGGCTCCGTGACGCTTTACGACGACCTCGGAGCCTACCATAAGGAGATCACGACGAGCTCGTCCGAAGCCCGGGGCTACTTCGACCAGGGACTGCGGCTCCAGTACGCGTTCAACCACGCCGAGGCGATCCGCGCCTACGAGGAGGCGCTCCGCTACGATCCCGACTGCGCGATGTGCTGGTGGGGAATCGCGCTGGCCTCCGGCAACAACATCAACGCGCCGATGGACCCGGAGAGCGGGCGAAGAGCCTACGCGGCAGCTCAGCGGGCGTTGGAACTGGCCGACGACGCGAGTGCCGGCGAGCGTGCCCTCATCGAAGCCCTTACCCATCGCTACGGCCTCGACCCGGAGGCGGAGCGGGTCGCTCTCGACTCGGCCTACGCGCGTGCGATGGGCGGCGCGGCCGAATCGCATCCCGAGGATGGCGACGTGCTCACGCTCTACGCCGCCTCGCTCATGAACCTGAGCCCGTGGGCCTACTGGGAGGGGGAGGAGCCGCGGCCGGGCACGGACGAGATCGTGGGGTCGCTTACTCGAGCGCTTGAGCTCGATCCGGACAATCCCGGCGCCTGCCACTACT
Source organism: Gemmatimonadota bacterium (assembly GCA_039588495.1). GTDB lineage: Bacteria > Gemmatimonadota > Gemmatimonadetes > Palauibacterales > Palauibacteraceae. Next base: position 6,274 of record JBDGZR010000014.1, read on the forward strand.
ACATCCACTCCGTGGAAGCCGCGTTCCCGGAGCGCGCGGTCGAGTGCGCCGATCGGCTGGCGGCCCTCATGCCGGGAGCCGGCCACATCGTCCACATGCCCGGCCACATCTATATCCGCGTCGGCCGCTACTCCGATGCGGTCCGCGCGAACGAGCACGCCGTGCACGCGGACGAGGGATACATCCAGGATCAGCGACCGGTGGGCCTGTATCCGAGCGCCTACTACCCGCACAACTACCACTTCATGTGGTTCGCCGCGACGATGGCGGGCATGAGCGAGAAGGCGATCGACGCCGCCCGAACGGTGGCTCCCAAGGTGCCGCACGACGTGGCGGAGCAAATCTACTGGATCCAGACCGTGCTTGTCCTTCCGCAGCTCGCCTATCTGACTTTCGGTCGCTGGGAGGACGTGCTCGAAGCTCCGATGCCCGCATCGGATCTTCATACGGCGACCACGATGGCACACTACGCGCGCGGCATCGCCTTTGCCGCGACGGCGCAGGGCGCGGAGGCGGCGGCCGAGCTCGACGCGATCGATCTTCTCATGGCCGAGCAGGCAATCCCGGAGGACGAGCAGGGTCCGAACGCCGTCATCATGATCGCTCGGCACTCTCTGGCCGGCGAGATCGCGCTACGCAACGCAGACGCGGCGGGCGCGGTCGAGCACTTCCGCGCGGCAGCCGAGATCGAGGACGGCATGATCTACGAGGAGCCACCCCTCTGGTATCTTCCGGTGCGTCACTCGCTCGGCCGCGCACTTCTCGAGGCAGGGCTCCCGGCCGAAGCCGAGGAAGTCTACCTGCAGGATCTCGAGCGCTTCCCCGAGAACGGCTGGGCACTGTTCGGGCTCACGCAGGCTCTGCGGGCACAGGGGAAGGCCGCCGCGGCGGACGAGGCGGAGGGCCGGTTCCGCGAAGCCTGGTCAGGAGCCGACGTGGAGCTCACCGCGTCGAGGTTCTGACCTCCACGTCCGACGATACCCGAGGGACGGGAGGAGAGATGGAGAAGACGGCGGCAGGGCTCGCTCCCGTGATCACGGCCGAGAGGGCGGAGAAGATCCGAACGGCGGTGGAGCGAGGCATGCAGGTCATGGAGCGGCGTGACACGGTCGGCCGAGGCACCGCGATCACCAGGGTGCGCACGATCGATGGCTTGACCTGCGAGGTGGAGGACGGATCCTGGAACCTCACCGTGGACATGAGCTCCAAGGGGGGAGGCGAGGGCCGGGGACCGGACCCTGGTGTGCTGGGTCGTGGCGCGCTCGGCTCCTGCCTGGCGATCGCGTACGGCATCTGGGCCTCCCGGCGCGGCGTCCCGATCACGGCGCTCGAGGTCGAGGTACAGGCCGATTACGACGTGCGTGGGCAGTACGGCATGGATGAGAGCGTCCCGGTCGCCTACGGCGAAGTCCGCTACGTCATCTCGGTCACGAGCGACGCGCCCGAGTCCGAGGTTCTCGCGGCCCTCGAGGACGCCGAGGCGCACTGCGTGTACCTGAAGATCTTCACGGAGCCGCAGCGCGTTCGCCGCGAGGTCAGGTACATGAGGCCCGAAAGCCGGGCGGGAGGAACGCAACAGGATGGATGACAGACTCCAACGCCGGATTCAGCGCTAAGGCTGGGACAGGTCGGCCGAAACCGGCCTGACCGCGTCTCCGTAGTTGATGGCATGACTCGCCCCCGTGCGGGCGCGGGTCCAGAAGCGGGACGGGCTGGCAACCAACGGCGGCGAGCGGAGAGATGACGGGCGGCAGAGGCGGCAGCAGAGGAGGCTTTCGGCAGACACTCACGAGGCTGGCGCGAAGCCCCGGCTTCACGACGATAACGGTCCTTACCCTCGGGATCGGCATCGGAGCCAACACGGCTATCTTCAGCGTCGTCAACGGGATCCTCCTCCGGTCCCTTCCGTACCCCGACCCCGGCCGACTCGTCGGCCTGTGGCACACGGCTCCCGGCATCGACATCCCGATCTTCGAGCAATCCGACGGCTCCTATCTCTATTACGAGAGCGAGAATCGGACACTCGAAAGCATGGGGATCTTCGGGAACACATCGGTGAACCTGACCGGCGGTGAGGAGCCGGAGCGTGTCGACGCCGCGTTCGTGACCTCCACCCTGTTCTCGACGCTGGGAATCGTTCCGGAGCATGGCCGAAGCCTGATCGAGGCCGACAACGAGCCGGGTGCGGAAGCTGTCGTCATACTCGGCCACGGCCTGTGGAGCAGGAGGTTCGGAAGCGACCCCGCCATCCTCGACAAAACGGTTCTCATCGACGGCGAAGCACACAGGGTGATCGGCATCATGCCGGTGGACTTTTCCCTGCCGGTCAGCGACTCCGAGCTCTGGACGGCCCTCGAGATCGACCCTGCCGAGGCCACCACCGGCAGCTTCCGCTGGTTTTCCGTCGGCCGCTTGAAGCCCGGCGAGTCGGCGGAGAGCGCCCAACGCGATCTGGATCGACTGAGAGGGAGGCTTCCGGAGGCATATCCGGGCGACTTCCTGACCGCGCAGATGATGGAGACCGCGCAGATGGAGGCGATCGTCCATCCGCTCATCGAGGATGTGATCGGGGACGAGAATCTGGAGCGGTCGCTCTGGATCCTGCTCGGGACCGTGTTCTTCGTCCTGCTGATCGCCTGCGCCAACGTGGCGAGCCTGTTTCTGGTCCGGGCGCAAAGCCGGCACAGGGAGGTCGCGCTGCGGGTGGCTCTCGGAGCGGGAAGGAAGCGCCTCGCGCGGTTCTTCCTCTCCGAGAGCCTGATCCTGGCCCTGGCCGGCGGCGCCCTGGGTCTGCTGCTGGCCTTCGCGGCGACCCGGATTCTCGTGCTGCTGGGCCCCGACAGCATTCCCAGGCTGGAGGCGATCGGCATCGACGTAACCGTGCTCGCATTCACCTTGGCAGTCTCCCTGCTGGCCGGCCTGCTGTTCGGTTCCTTCCCGCTCCTGCGCTACGCACGGGCGAACATGGTGATGGCACTCAAGGAGGGAGGGCGTGGCGGAGGTACGGGACGCGAGCGCGACCGCGCGCGTAAGCTCCTCGTCCTGTCACAGCTGGCGATGGCGTTCGTCCTCGTCGCCGGGGCCGGCCTCATGACCCGGAGCTTTCAGAAGGTGCGGGACGTGGACCCCGGATTTGAGGCCGAGGGAACCCTGACGTTCAGGGTCTCCCTGCCGAACGCTGAGTACGATTCGCGCGCGTCCATCGGCGGATTCTACGGCCAGCTGATCGAGCGGCTGGAAGGGCTTCCCGGCGTCACCCACGTGGGGGCCGGCAGCAAGCTTCCGCTCCGTCAGAGCGGACACAACATGAGCATCGTCTCGATCGCGGATCACCCCGTCGACCCGGGGGACCTCCCACCGGTGTCGAACTCGCAATACGTGACGGCGGGCTTCCTGGAGACGCTCGAGGTCCCCCTGCTGGAGGGCCGAACCTTCGATCGGGCGGACCATTTCTCGAACACGCGGGCGGTCGTCGTCAATCGCCCCTTCGCCGAGCGGCACTGGCCGGGAGAGAGCGCGCTCGGGAAGCGCGTCCACCCGAGCCTGGCGGACGATGAGCCGCCGTGGCTGCAGGTCGTTGGCGTCGTCGGGGGAGTGCGGGACTACACGCTGCCGGAGGAGCCGGAGCCGATTATCTACTACCCGGTTACCGGGGTCGAGGAGCTGGAAGACTTATTCTGGCCGCTGTCCATGAGCCTCGTTTTACGGACCGAAGCGCCGCCGGCCTCGCTCGCTCCTCTCGTCCGCGCTCAGGTTCGCGAGCTGGACCCGAACCTCCCCGTAGCGGATGTGTCGACGATGGAGGAGGTGGTCTCCGAGTCTACGTCGCAGCTCGGATTCGCCATGTTGCTGCTGGCCGTCGCCGCCGCCATCGCTCTGCTGCTGGCGGCGATCGGCATCTATGGCGTGATGTCCTACGACGTGACCCGGCGCACCCGGGAGATCGGGGTTCGGATGGCCCTCGGCGCGCAGTCGGCCGCCGTGAGCGCCATGGTCGTGAAGCAGAGCGCGACGATCGCCGCGATCGGCTTGGCGGTCGGGCTGGCCGGCGCCTTCGGCCTCACGCGCCTGATGCGGGCGCTGCTCTTCGGCGTGAGCCCGATGGATCCAGCTACGCTCGGCTTCGTGCTCCTGACGCTCTTCGGCGTGGCGCTGCTGGCCAGCTACCTGCCGGCCCGCCGGGCCGCCGCCGTGGATCCGCTCGTCGCGCTGCGGGCAGACTGAACCCAGCAAGACAATCGGCGCTAATTGTGGTATAGTCATGGGTTCACGGATTAGCGCCTGAAGCGCGGAAATCTGCGCTGCCATCTCATAAAGGCATTCAATGACATCTTTTGCGACCGACCTCGCGGCCGGGCCTGAGGTTCTTTGAAGAGGCTCCGCGTCGGTGTCGTCGACCTCGTAGCCAGGGCCCCCACCAAGGCGCTTTACGCCCGCGTTCTGCACCCCAGCCTGGCCGGACTCATGCCGCAGGCGGTCGCCGCCTGGGTCGAAGAGATGGGGCATGACGTTCACTACGTGTGCTTTACCGGCTTCGAAGACCTCGTCGAGGAGCTGCCCTCCGACACCGATATCATCTTCATAAGCGCCTTTTCGCAGGCCGGGCAGCTCGCCTACGCCGTGAGCAACATGTTCCGCTCACGGGGAGCCGTGACCGTCCTCGGCGGGCCGCATGCGCGCTGCTACCCGGACGACGCGCGGAAGTACTTCGACTTCGTCCTCGGACTCACCGACCGATCGATCATCGAGGAAGTGCTGCGCGACCACGCGCCCCACCGCCCGTTCGGGGTCCACCTGACGGCGGACCAGCAGCCTCGACATCTGCCGGGCGTTAGAGAGCGCTGGAAGTTCATCAAGCCGACGCTGGACAAGGCGCCCACGAGCGTGAAGGGCGTGCCGATGATCGCCAGCCTCGGCTGCCCCTACACCTGCAGCTTCTGCATCGACTCGACGATCAAGTACCAGCCGCTCGGGACCGAACAGATTAAGGAAGATCTGAAGTTCCTCGTCGGCGAGATGCCGAACGCGTGGGTCGGATGGCACGACCCCAACTTCGGGGTGCGCTTCGACGAGTATATGGACGCCATAGAGGAAGGAAGCGCCGGCGGCAACCTCACCCATGGTGCGGAGAGCAGCCTGTCGCTCCTATCGGAGCCACGTCTCAAGCGGCTGCGCGACGCGGGTTTCAAGGCGATACTCCCGGGCGTCGAGTCATGGTACACGCTGGGAGACAAGTCGAAGATGCGCAGTGAGGTGGGGATGGAGAAGGTCAGGAGGGTGTCGGACCATGTGAACATGATCCTCGACTACATCCCTTACGTTCAGACCAACTTCGTCCTCGGGCTCGACAGCGATGCCGGACCGGAACCGTTCGAGCTCACCAAGCGCTTCATCGACCTCGCCCCTGGGGCTTTCCCGGGCTACTCGCTGCTCTCCGCCTTCGGCGAGGCCGCTCCGCTCAACCTGGAGTTCCAGAGGGAGGGCCGGGTCCTGCCGTTCCCGTTTCACTTCCAGAACAACCACCAGGCCATGAACGTCCGCCCGAAGAACTACGACTGGCCGGAGTTCTACGAGCAGGTGATTGGTCTCACGAAGTACAGCTTCTCGTGGAAAGCGATCGCCCGTCGTGCGAAGGCGACCCAACGCAGCTTCGCCACCTGGATGAACGTCGTACGGGCAATCTCCTCCGAGGGCTTCGGCCGGGCCAAGTACTTCGCGACGCTGTTGGACGGGCTGGAGAGCGACCTCTCCATGCGGAGGTTCTTCGAGGGCGAGACTCGGGAGCTGCCCGCTTTCTTCGTCGATCGCCTCCGAGACGATCTCGGGCCGATGTGGGAGTGGCTGCCCGAGGGTGCGTTGCACCACGACCCCAACGCCTACCTCAAGAAGATGAACGGGGACATGCCCGCCGTGAAGGCCGTCGCGGGCGGATAGGGCCGAACCGCCCGATCTGTGGTGTAACCCTCCACGCACCTGATCGCGTCCTCCGAGTATGCGTGATCGCATGCAACAGAAAGGCACCCACGCTGATCTCGGCTTCCGGTGGAACGCTGTCCCAGGTGGACGCCGCAAAGCTAGGGGCAGATGACTCCGCTGTATTCGTATGTGCTCGTGAATGTGGGCGGGAAGTTGGCACCGTCGATGGTCCGTTGCACCGCGAGATCGCCGCGTCCGGGATAACGCACCCGGAGGCGGCCGGTGAAGTCGACGACGGCTCCCGGCCCGGGCTCGACCAGACTCACGTAATCTCCCCAGAGCTTCAGATCCCTTCCGACAAGTTCAGGGACGGTGCCGCTGGTGATCGAAACGGCATGGACCGCGGGCATGTGCCACTCGCCGCCACTCCGGCTCGCACGGCCAGCCAAGCTGAAGGTGGTCCCCTCGAGATCGCCCTCGATCGTTCCCAGCCAATTCGTCTCGCCGATTGAGCCGCGAACGGCGACTGGGTCTCCGTGCGCGGCGAGCGTGTTGATCTCGGAGGCGAGGCCGAAATAGGCGGGCCGAATCTCCCGGGCGATCGCCAGGGCGTAGGATTCGTGGATCGCCCGGATCTCCGGCTCGAGGATGCTGCGGCCCGCTTCCGTCAGCTCGGGCGGCTCCGAGGTTCTGTCGAGCCCGTCGAGGGGGTCGAGGAGAAAGACCATCTCGAGTCCCAGTGCCTCCAGGAAGTAGGCGAGTCCTTTCGTTTCGGCGACCAGCTCGTCGAGCTCCTCGCCGGCGAAGAGCCGCTCCCATGGCACGGCCTGTTGGATGATCGCGTACTCCGCCACCTCGGCCATCGCTTGCGCGGTTGCGATAATGCTCGCCTCGGTGGGCTCGGGCGGTATCAGGCCCCAACCCATCGCGTACGTGCGGGGTTCGGCACCAGGAGGAGGAGGCCCGGACGGACCCTCCGGCGGATCTCCACCGCCGCAGGCGGGTGGCAGCATCACGAGTAGGGCGAGGCAACCGAAGAGACGACGAGGCATGACTATAGAACATCCATGGGACCGTGGAGATCCATGCCGAATCCGCATCCTGTTGAGCCGCAAAGCGAAAGCCCCGCCGAAGCGGGGCTTTCGGACCTACTGCCCAGGTCGATACCGCCCACGCTCGAGGTGGGCGTCGTGCTATTCTGGTGCCGGTTTGGTGATCTGCCTCTCCCAGATGTAGTCCGTGTGCGAGTCGCAGATCTCGCTGAATCGGTCGAGCGCGATCGGGTTCTCCTCGAACAGGTCCTCGAAGATCGCGCTTCTCGCGGCGAGCAGAGAGTTCAGGTCTACGGCGTCGATCACCGAGATCCTGCGGTACTGGCCGCCGATGTTGTGCTCCAGCCAGCCCCAGCTGGTGATCGTCCCCTCTTCCACGTGCTTGTTGTAGACGTCCGCGAATACGTTCTCGACGATACGGGACGCGCGGTCCTCCTCCGTGAAATCGCACACCATGTACGTGGACAGCGACACGGACGGACGACCCTGCGCGAGCGTGGGATCGGAGGCCGCGGCCATCGTCCAGACGTAGTCGTCGTGTGACGGGCAGACCTGGGTCAACTCTTCGGACGCTTCCCCGGCTTCCGCGATCATGTCATCGATCAGGGCGTCGCGGGCGGTCATGACCGAGGGGACGTCGGCCGACACCATGTAAAGCAAGCGGCGCCAGTGGCCGCCGGTGTGGTGGGAGTACCAGCCCCAGGCGCTGATGGCGCCGCTGTCGATGTGCCGATCCAGGATCGGCCCGATGCTCTCGGCGATGATCGTGTCCGCTCGAGCCTCCTTCGACTCGTTGCAGTGGAAGTAGACACCGAAAACGGCGGGATCCGGCACGTCATCCTGTGCGAGAGCCGGCACCGGCGCCAACAGAGCGCACAGCGCCGCCGCGAGGGTGAGTCGCGACTTCATGTGATCCTCCTTGGGATGGGACGGGACGATTAGCGCAGTCGGCCCAAGGGTACGAGCGCCGGCGCCTCTCGGGCAATCCCCCTGCCGTGCCGCGCCAAATCACGCTCATGTTCGGACCGGGCCCCTGGCCAAGCCCGGACGGAATCCCTGGTCCCGCGTGGACGCGGGAGGTTAATTCTGAGCCATGAGCGCCCAATCCGAGATCGGAGCCCTGCGGCGTATGGTGCTGAAGCACCCTCGCGAGGCTTTCGTCAGCGACCTGTCGATCGCTCGCCAGTGGCGGGACCTGGGATACCTCGGCCGACCCGAGCTCCACCGTGCCGTGGATGAGTTCGACGCCCTGGTCGAGCTGCTCGAGGGCTTCGGGATCGAGGCCCTCTTTCTTCCTCGAGACGACGATGTCGGTCTGGACTCCCTCTACGTGCGGGACGCCGCGGTCGCGACGGACGACGGACTGATCCTCTGCAACATGGGAAAGGATGAGCGGCGGACAGAGCCCGGGGCTTTGGAGAGAGCGGTGGGCGAATGGGGACTCCCGATTCGAGGTGCCATCACCGGAGACGGTATCCTCGAGGGCGGAGACGTCGTGTGGATCGACGACCGGACGCTCGCCGTCGGGCGTGGCTATAGGACGAACGAGGAGGGGATCCGCCAGCTCGGGGAGATCCTGGGCGACAGCATCGACGAGCTGGTCGTCGTTCCACTACCCCACCACCGCGGCCCGAACGACGTCTTTCACCTGATGTCCGTGCTTAGCCCTATCGACAGGGACCTGGCGCTCGTCTACTCGCCGCTGCTCCCGGTGCCGTTTCGCGAGTGGCTGCTCGCGCGCGGTACATGGCTCGTCGAGACTCCCGAGGGCGAGTTCGATTCTCTCGGCTGCAACCTCCTCACTTTGGCTCCCCGGCGGTGCGTGGCGGTCGCGGGGAATCCGGCAACTCTTGGGCGGCTCGAATCCGCAGGCGTGGAAGTCCACGTCCTGCGTGGCCAGGAGATGTGCCTCAAGGGGCTCGGCGGCCCCACCTGCTTGACCCGGCCCCTGGAACGAGGCTAGCGGGCCTTCGGGTCGGCCCCGACGTCGAGCCCCGGCCTACCGGGCGTGCTTCCCGGCCCGGAGCACCTCCCGCGCGGCGTTGTACCCGGCCGTGCCGCCGACCCCACCACCCGGATGGGTGCCCGCGCCGCACAGGTAGAGATCCCGAATCGGCGTTCGGTATTGGGCGCATTCGGGAACGGGCCGCATGAAGAAGAGCTGGTCGAGCGCCATCTCCCCGTGGGATGCGCACCCTCCGGCGAGCCCGTACACATCCTCGAGATCCGCCGGCGTGGCCACATGCCGGTCGAGAACCGCCTGGTCGATGCCCGGCGCGTACTCGGAGAGCGTCTCCACGACGCGATCGCCCAGCGCCTCTCTCCGATCCGCGTCCCAGCACCCCTCCTTCAGCTCGTAGGGAGCGTACTGGACGTAGACCGACATCGCGTGCTGTCCCGGTGGAGCGAGGGTCGGGTCGGTCAGGGAGGGGATAACGGCCTCCAGGTAGGGAGAGCGGGACACCCCTCCGTACTTGGCGTCGTCGTACGCCCGCTCCAGATAGTCGAGGCTGGGGCTGATGCGGACGACGCCCTCGAGGAGCTCCGGGTGGTCGGCCGTTCCGCCGAACCGGGGAAGCTCCGCCAGCGCCAGGTGCACCTTCGCGAACGCGCCCCGGGTGCGGATGTTCTTCACCTTCCTGACGAACTCGGGATCCAGCTCGGTCGGCTCGACGAGCCCGAGGAAGGTGCGCTTCGGGTCCGCGTTGGACACGACCCGAGCGGCGTCGATCTCTTCGCCGTCGCTCAGAACGACCCCGGTGACACTCCCTTCCGTGGTGCGGATCCGCTCGATCTCGGCGCCGGTGCGGATGCGAGCGCCATTGGCCAGGGCGGCCTCTGCCAGGGCTTCGGTAAAACTGCCCATCCCGCCGGTGACGAGCTCGGTCCTTCGCAGCACCTCGGCCTCGGGCGACAGCCCGCCCAGCAGCAGGTAGGCCGTGCCGGACGCCCGCGGGCCGAGGAAGATCCCGCTCACGCCAAGCGCGGCCAGGAGTCCCTGCAGCGGCTCCGATTCGAACCACTCATCCAGCAGCTCGGCGGCCGACATCGGCAGCACGCGCAGGACCTCGGTCAGCTCCCTCCGCCCCAGACGACGCAGGCGCAGACCCAGCTCCATGAAGGCCAGAAGATCCCGCGAGGCGGCGGGTGGAAGTTCGGGAGGCGTCGTCGAGGCCACGTGTCGCAGAAACCGGACCGCTGGAGCCATCGCGGCGCCGAAGCGCGACCACCGTGCCGCATCGTCCGGGGAGTGACGTCGAATCTCTTCCGCCGTCTTCTCCGGATCCCGCCAGATGGCGAGGTGGTCTCCGCCTGGAAGGGGCGCCAGAACGGCGAGGTCCGGTCGCCGAACCTCCAGACCTTGACCACCGAGCCCGAGGTCTCGGACCACGCGGCGATCCAGGTGCCCGAGCCGGTGCGCGCAGCTATCGAAGCGGAAGCCGGGGAAGAGCTCTTCCGTGACGGCCGCACCCCCCACGACCTCGCGACGCTCCAAAATGAGGACGCTCAAGCCGGCCCGCGCCAGATAGGCGGCGCAGACCAGCCCGTTGTGACCGGCTCCGACGAGCACCGCGTCGTATCTCTCGCTCACGGCCGGTGCTCTTTCAGGATCTGCTGGGCCGCCAGCCGCCCGGGGGCGCCGCACACACCACCACCCGGATGGGTGCCGGAGCCGCACTGGTACAGGTTCGCGAGCGGCGTGCGGTAGTTCGCCCAGGCCGGTGCGGGGCGCAGGAAGAAGAGCTGATGCAAGGAGAGCTCGCCGTGGAAGATGTTTCCCTCGGTGAGTCCGAACGTCTCCTCCATGTCAGCCGGCGTGACGACCTGCCGGTGGATGATGGCGTCCCTGACGTTGGGCGCGAAACGGCAGAGGGTGTCGATGACCGTGTCGCCGAACGCCTCGCGCCTCTCGTCATCCCAGCCGCCATTCAGCGCGTACGGAGCGTACTGCACGAAGATCGACATCACGTGCTGGCCCGGCGGCGCCATGCTCGGGTCGATCATCGAGGGGATGATGATGTCCATGTAGGGACGACGCGAGAACTCGCCGTATTTGGCATCGTCGTACGCCCGCTCCAGGTATTCGACGCTGGGACTGATCGACATGGCACCGCGCAGGTGCGGCCCGACGCCCGGCAGCGCCGTGAAATCGGGTAGCTCGGCCAGCGCGAGGTTCACCTTGCCGGACGATCCGCGGATCCGGAAGCGCCGGATCGAGTCTACGAACTCGGACGGCAGCTCATCCGGCTCGAGCAGCCCGAGAAAGGTCCGCTTGGGATCCAGGCCGGACACGACGAGGCGCGCCCTGATCTCCTCGCCGCTCTCCAGAGCGACGCCGACCGCTCTGCCACCCTCGTTGAGGATCCTCTCGACGGACGCCTCCGTCCTGATCTCAGCCCCCAGGCTTCGTGCCGCGGACGCGATCGCCTCGCTCACCGCTCCGGTCCCTCCACGCGCGAACCCCCAGGCGCGGAACGCACCGTCGATCTCGCCCATGTAGTGGTGGAGGAGCACGTACGCGGTACCGGGTGATCTCGGGCCGAGAAAGGTGCCGATGATCCCGCTGGCCGCCATCGTAGCCTTCAGCGCCTCCGTTTCGAACCACTCGTCGAGGTAATCGGCCGAGCTCATGGTCATCAGCTTCACGAGAGCGGTGAGCTTCTCGCTTCCCAGATCGCGAAAGTGGCGCCCCAGGCGGGCCATCTTGGCCAGGTTTCCGGGTCTCATGGATCCGGGGTCAGGCGGTGCCATGCCGAGGATCGGCTTTACGGCCATCGCGAGCTGGAGCATCAGCTGGCCGAACTCGTCGTACGCCTCCGCGTCACGCGGAGAGTGGCGGTAGATCTGCCGCCGGGTCTGATCGTGGTCGGCCCAGCGGACCAGATAGTCGTCGTTCGGAAGCGGCGTGAACGTGCTCTCGAGCGGCAGGATCTCGAGACCGTGTCGGGCGAGCTCCAGATCCTGGATGATCTCGGGTCTGAGCAGGCTTACCACGTAGGAGCACACGCAGTACTTGAACCCGGGGTAGACCTCCTCCGTTACGGCAGCGCCTCCCAGCACCGGCCGTCTCTCCAACACCAGGACATCGAGACCGGCGCGCGCCAGGTAGGCGGCGTTGACGAGGCCGTTGTGTCCGCCCCCGACGATCACGGCGTCGTAGTCCCGAGGCTTCACGGGGCGTTCTCCATCGCGCGTTTGCGGGGCGGGTCGTAGAACGGCTTGTTCACGACCCTCGCCTCGGCCCGCTTTCTCCGATGCTCGACGGTCACCTCCATCTCCAGCCGCGTACCCGGGCCTGCCCACCCGGTCCGGAGATGAGCCAGGGCGATGTACTGCTTGAGAACCGGCGACCAGCAACCGCTCGTCGCGTATCCGACCTGCTCTCCCCCCGAGTAGACCGGAACCGATGTGCGCCACGCGGTGGTCGGGAGCCCGGGCGGCAGCCCGGCCTCGGCGTAGAGCCGCTCGATCGAATCCCACTCGATCTCCAAGCCCTGGAACTGCCACTCCGGTTCTCTCTCCTTCTCCGCCGCAAGGGCCTGGCGGCCCACGAACGGGCCCTTGTCAAGCTTTACGGTCCAGCCGAGATCCAACTCGAAGGGCGAGGATTTGCGCTCCTCGATCAGCGCCTTGTTCGCGGGGATGTAGTCGACGTCGATGAGCGGCAGCCCGGCCTCGATCCTCGCCACATCCAGCGCCAATATGCCGGCCGGAATCAGACCGTACGCGGCTCCGGCCTCTACGAGCCCGTCCCAGAGAGCCACGGCCTGAGCCGCCTCGACCCAGAGCTCGTACCCGAGGTCACCCGTGTAACCAGTGCGGGAGATGGTTGCCGGGATGCCGGCCACCCGGGCGTGGGTGAGCTTGAAGAAGCCCAGGTCGCCCAGCGGGACATCCGATATCCCCTGGAGGATCTCCCGCGAGGCGGGCCCCTGGAGCGCGAGCGCCGCCAGCGCCTCGGTGATGTCCCCGATCGTGACATCGAGGCCGGTGGATACATCCTGCAGCCAGCGCAGGTTCGGCTCCGCCGCCGTGAGGCGAAAAGCATCCGGGTCGAGACGTGACAGCGTCCCGTCATCGATGACCTTGCCCGCCTGATCGCACCAGGGGGTGTACAGAACCTGGTGCACCGCGCAGCGGGCGACGTCGCGGGGGATAAGGCGATTCAGAAAGCGCTCCGCATCGGGCCCGGTGACGTGGTACTTGTACAGAGGCGAGACGTCGATCAGCGCGGCGGCGGTGCGGATCGCGAAGTACTCGCGATCGTGAAGGAGTTCGTACGAGCCGGCCACGATATAGCCGGCCCAACGACGCCAGTTGTGCGCCTGGCAGAGAGCTGCGGTCCTGGCGTGGAACGGCGTGCCTCTGAGCACCGAACGTCTCCTCTCTCGTGACGCAACGGAGGCCGACCGTTCTCAGATGGCAGCCCCATCGCCGAGAAGCAAGGGCCGCGGGTGTGGATCAAGCCACGCGAGGCCGCCGAGGACTCGCGGAAGCAGCACGCTTGCCGGGCCGTACGGGCGCGGAGCATACTGGGCGCGTTCGTTCAGCCGTTCACCGACTCACCGGATCGAGGAAGCCGTGGCCGGTTACGCGCGCGTCCAAGCGTTGATTGATGCGGATCGCCCCGCGCTGCTCGACGGGGCGCTGGGCAGCGAGCTCGTGCGCCGTGGCGTGCGCTGGCGCTGGCACGGCCTTCGCACCGATCCGCAGGAGGTCGCGTCGCTTCACGTCGAGTACATCGAAGCCGGGGCGGACGTCATCCGCACCAACACCTCGCAGCTGAACCACCGACTCTACCTCAACGTCTTCCGCAGCCCGGACCACATGCGGCACATCGGAGCGCCGGGGCTGGAGACGCGCGCCCATGAGCTCACGGTGCGGGCGGTCGATCTCGCCCGCCAGGCGCGCGACACGACCGGACGGGACGTGGCCATAGCCGGCGTCATGGCGCCGCTCGAGCACCCCTTCAGGCCGGACCTTTCCCCCGACCCGGCCGAGGCTCGCCCCGAGCACTGGCAGATCGCCTCCTGGCTCAAGGAGGGCGGCGTGGATCTCATTCTCCTGGAATCCATGAACACCGTCGGCGAGGCACGGGCGGCGGCCGAGGCAGCAATCAGCTCCGGACTGCCGGTGTGGGCCAGCTTCGTGATCGGCCCGGAGGGCGACGTGCTCGGTGGTGACAACCTTGGAGAGTGCGCCCGGGCCATGCAGGCCCTCGGCGTGAAGGCCGTGCTGGTGAACTGCGCACCGCCGGAAGACATCGGCCCGGCCGTGAAGAGCCTGTCAGCCGAAACGGATCTGCCAATAGGTGCCTTCGCCCACATCGGCAAGTTCGACCCTCCCTCATGGAAGTTCGAGTTCCACCCGCAGTTCGCCGCTGCAGATGACTGGCCGCCCGGCCGCTACGCCGAGGCCGCCGCCGGCTGGCGAGATGCCGGAGCGCGCGTCGTGGGCGGGTGCTGCGGCACCGGACCCGCGCACGTAGCGGCACTGCGCGATGCGCTCGGCCCGGCAGCGGGGGAGGACGCATGAGCTATCACGCGATCCGCTCCCGTATCGACGGGGGTGACGTGGTGATCCTGGACGGCGCCATCGGGACCGAGATCCTCCGGCGTAACCTCTCCTGGGCCGATCATCGCCTGAAGGACGAGCCGGATGCTATCCGCGACCTTCACGCGGACTACATCCTCGCCGGTGCGGACGTGCTCACGACGAACAGCTTTCAGCTGGCCCGCCGCAGCTTCCTGGGGCACTTCCGTGACGAGGCCCACATGCGCCACATCGGTGCGCCCGGGCTCGAGAATCGGGCTGGCGAGCTGCTGGCGGCCTCGGTGGAGCTGGCGCAGGAGGCGCGCGCCAGTGTGGCCACGGAGCGATCCGTGGCGATCGCCGGTGCCGTCACGACGCTCGAATGGTGCTTCCGTCCGGACCTGGCTCCCTCCGAAGCCCAGATGCGGGGAGAGTACCGCGAGATCATGGAGGTGCTCGCGGACGCCGGGGCGGATCTGATCCTCCTCGAAACGGTGAACAGCATCCGGGAGGCCTCGGTGGGCCTGGCGGCGGCGAGCGAGGCAGGCCTTCCCTGCTGGGTCAGCTTCGTCTGCGACGAGGATGGCCTGCTGTTTACGGGGGAGACGATGGCCCAGGCGCAGGAGGCGCTCGCCCCGCTCGAGCCGGACGCGGTCATGGTCAACTGTGCCCCGCCGGATGACACCACCGCGGGCCTTCGCGAGCTACTCGAGAGTCGGAGCGAGCCGTGCGGACTCTATCCGCACATCGGCCGCTTCGACCCGCCCGAGTGGCTGTTCACCGACGAGTATCCGCCGCCGCGCTATCTGGAGGAGGCGGAACGGTGGGCCGATATGGGGGCGCGTATCATCGGCGGATGCTGCGGCACGACCCCCGAGCACATCCAGGCGATCGCACGTCGCCTGGGCGACGGAGCAGCCTAGACCAGCTGTCGGAGAGCAGGCCTCCGAGCCGCCTTGGCCAGGAGCGAGGTGATCGAAGTGGGCGAAGCCACGCGAATGCGGCGGAACGACCGGGCGATGGATGACGGCTGGATCCGTGCGTTTCTCGCGACGGCCCCGGTCGGCGTCGTCGCGACGGTGGATGACGGACAGCCGTTCCTGAACTCCAACCTCTTCGTGTACGACGAATCACGTCACGCGATCTACGTGCACACCGCCCGGACCGGGCGAACGCGGGGCAACATCGAGGCGGACGAGCGGGTCGCCTTCACGGCGTTCGAGATGGGTAGGCTGTTACCCGCCGACGAGGCGCTCGAGTTCAGCGTCGAATACGCCGGCGTCGTGGCCTTCGGGAGGGCGACGGTCGTCGTCGACGCCGAAGAGGCGGAGGAGGGCCTCCAGCTGCTGCTGGACAAGTACGCCCCGCAGCTGAGGCCCGGCCGCGACTATCGACCGATCACCCCCGATGAGCTGCAGCGGACCTCCGTCATGCGGATCGACGTCTCGGAATGGAGCGGAAAGCGGAAGGAGGCGGAACCCGACTTCCCGGGTGCCTTCCGCTATCGCGACCAGGCACCGGGAGGGTCGTGAGCCCCGTAGGGTCCCTCTATCTCTTCTTCTTCCGCCGGGCGTGCAGCTGGCGCCGCTTCTTGCGGCCCATCTTTCGACGCCCGGACTTTTTCAGCTTCGGCCTTTTTCGAGCCAAGGAATCCCCTTCTATCGTTGCATCGCCCTATGTCGGCGCACTCTGCGACCCCACCAACTAGCGGGTCGAGGGGCCTCGCGTCAACCGACCGCACGGGCGAACCCGCGGTCGCCGCGGACGCTGCAGACGTTCTGTCGGCGCGGCCGGTCTGGCTGCGACGGCTCGTCGGCTGCACGTTGTCGGGTCAATTCTCGGACAGGAGACACCAGGAGGCACGATGAAGCTCAAGCTCCCGTTGACCGTAGCCGTCGGCGCAGCCGTCGCCATCGCCGGCTGCACGCAGCCTGACGCCGGATCGCAAGGCACGGCCGCCGAGGGCGGAACGGTCGTCGACGGCGAGACGCTGGCCGCCGTGGGGAACGGCGAGAACTGGCTTGCCTACGGGAGGAACTTCAGCGAGCAGCGTTACAGCCCGCTCGCGCAGGTGGATGACGGCAACGTCTCCGAGCTCGGCGTCGCCTGGTACGTCGATCTGCCCAACGACCGCTCCCTCACCGGCACCCCGCTGGCGGTGGACGGCACCCTCTACTACGAGGGGAGCTACAACGTTCTCCGTGCCGTCGATGCGAAGACCGGTGAGCTGCTGTGGGAATACGATCCGCAGGTGATCGAGACGGCAGGTGACCGACTTCGGGTGGTGTGGGACTACAGCCGCGGCATCGCCTTCTGGAAGGGTGCGGTCTACCAGGCGACGATGGACGGCCGCCTGATCGCCGTCGACGCGCGGACCGGCGCCGAGCTGTGGAGCCAGATGACCTTAGACCCGGAGCTGCCGCTCTACATCACCGGCGTCCCCAAGGTCTTCAAGGACAAGGTGATCATCGGAAACGGCGGGACGGAGTTCGGCGCGATCCGCGGCTACGTGACAGCCTACGACGCGGCCACCGGCGAGCAGGCCTGGCGTTGGTGGACGGTGCCCGGAAACCCGGCCGACGGCTTCGAGAACGAAGCGATGAGGATGGCCGCCGAGACTTGGACGGGCGAGTGGTGGAAGGTCGGCGGCGGCGGCACGGTGTGGAACGGGATCACCTACGATCCCGATTTTGACGTCGTCTACCTCGGAACCGGCAACGGGGCTCCGTGGAACCCGAAGATCCGGAGCCCGGAGGGCGGCGACAACCTGTTCCTCTGCTCGATCGTCGCCCTCGACGCCGACACCGGCGAGTACCGCTGGCACTACCAGACCACGCCGGCCGAGGCCTGGGACTACAACTCCAACATGGACATCGTGCTGGCTGACATCACGGTCGAGGGCCGCGACGTGAAGGCCCTCATGCACGCCCCCAAGAACGGCTTCTTCTACGTGATCGACCGCTCAACCGGCCAGCTCATCTCGGCCGAGCCGTTCGCGAAGACGACCTGGGCCACGGAGATCGACCTCGAGACCGGCCGGCCCGTCGAGGTCCCCGGCGCCCGCTACGAGGAAGGCGAGGTGGAGATCTTCCCGAGCGCCTGGGGCGCCCACACCTGGCACGCGATGTCGTACAACCCCGGCACCGGTCTCGCCTACGTCCCTACGATGGACATCGGCGCCGTTTACTCGGACGAGGGCATCGACATTCAGACCTGGGAGTCTCCCGACTGGACCTTCGAGGGCGCCGGACTGGACATCACGGTCGCGGGGGCCGAGACCTCGGTGAGCGCCCTCAAGGCGTGGGATCCGGTGGAGCAGAGAGCCGCCTGGGAGGTGCCGCTGCCGGGCGTCTGGAACGCGGGCACGCTGACGACGGCTGGCAACCTGGTCTTACAGGGCCGGGCGGACGGCCGGCTGTTCGCCTATCGCGCGGACGACGGCTCGGTGCTGTGGAGCGTCGACCTCGGCTCCGGGATCTCCGCGGCTCCGATCACGTATGCGGTCGACGGCACCCAGTACGTCTCCATCCTCGTCGGTTGGGGTGGAGGGATGCCCGCATTGGGCACCACGCTGCCGGCCCAGCATGGATGGGCCTATCGGGTGCATCCGCGCCGGCTGGTGACCTTCGCGCTCGGCGGCGAGCTGGAGCTGCCGCCCTCCCCGCCACCTTTCTTCCCCGAGCCGCTCGTCACGCCCGACTTCGTGGTCGACCCGGCGCTCGCGGAGGCCGGAGGATCGATCTTCCCCGGCAAGTGCGCGATCTGTCACGGCTTCGGGGCCGTGGCGGGCGGGTCCGCGCCGGATCTGCGCGCTTCTCCCGTCGTGCTCTCGCGCGAGGCGTTCATGGAGGTGGTGCTGGGTGGCGGCCGCAGGGAGATGGGGATGCCGCAGTTCAGCGATCTGTCCGAAGTCCAGGCCAGCGCGCTTCAACACTACATCCGCTCGCAGGTGCCGAACGAGGCGGAAGAGGAGTAGCGGCGGAGCGGTTTCTCAGTTCGGGGCGTGCACTCCCGGCCCGCCGTAGTTGCGCTCTGATCCGACCGTGGGCCCGCTCGGATTCAGGGGCCCGCGGTCGTTCTCCTTCCTGGCGATGTACTGACGGATCGAGCCCGGAAACGGCTGTGTCTGCGCGTTCCGCCCCATGGGGTCCGAGTACCATATCTCGGGCCCTTCGGCGTTGCTGAGGCGGTTGGAGTTGATGTCGAAGCTCCGGCGCACGCCGTTGAACGCCGACCGGGGATCGTCGAAGCTCAGGTTCTGCAAGAAGCCTTCCCCCGTGCTCTCGGCGCAGGCCCCGCCTCGCGCCCGCCGCCCACCGATCGTCTCGTAGCAGATGTCGATCGGGCGTCCTGTGTTGTTGGGCTTCGTGGCATCGTAGAACCGGCTCGGAAGGAAGACGTTGAAGTAGGGGTTGAAGGATGCCAGCCGGTGCCCGCCCACCGCTCTCACCTGTGCCGAGATCTGCCAGCTCTCGAACAGCGCCTGCCGATCGTTCGAGCGCTCGCCCTCACGCACCAACATGAACTCCTCCACGCAGCTGCGGTCGGGAATCCGGCGTTTGCCGCCGCCTTCGGGAGAGTTCGGGGGCGAAGGTGGCCCCACGTGCACATGCACGTCCCCATCGCAACGCCGCACGAACTCTCCCGGTGTGCCTATCGCGGTCAGCATGGTGACGCCGAACGCGGTCCCATCCGAACAATCGATGTGATAGATGATCTCGTGGAGGTTGTTGGTGAACGCATCCTTCGAGTGCGAACCCTGGTGCATCTTCGTGAGGACGTCGCAGCGGATCTCGAACACGGCCGACGAGGCGTCGCCTCCGAACTTCATCCGCACGTCGTTCTCCCACTCGACCTTGTGCCCGACGTGGTCCTCGTGGCGCGCCGTGAACGGGTCGTAGATGTCCAGCTGCTCGTTGGCGTAGCCGAACTGGATCGGCCCCACCTTGCCGAACAAGTCGGAATCGGAGGGGTCGCGGCCGTGCTCGTGGCCGAACGTGCACCCGGTCGCTGGATCGACAGGAGGATGCCAGGTCGGATAGAGCTTTCCATCCGGCCCCTCGGCGGCGTACGAATCGTGCGACTGCTTCGTGCACGTGTCCTGTGAGCTCGGCTCCCAGCGGCCGTAGGCCGCGCTGAAGCCGTTGGGCGCGATCCCGGGGCCGGATGTATTGGTCTCGCAGGCCGGGGCAAGGAAAATCAGGAGCAGGAAGAGCACGAACAGGACCCGCTTCCGGGCCCGAGAGGACGGGTCGACGAACGGTGCGTACACGGCCGGCTCCTGGTGGATGGTCACTCCTAGTGGATCGTCACGCCGACGCCGCCCTGCCAGAGGACGAAGCCGACGCCGTTGATGACCTCGTCGCCGTTGAAGCGCAACGCGCCGGAAGGGGCGACGAGCACGTTGAAGAAGGGAACGATGGAGACCTTCGGGGAGACGAGCTGCTCGTATCCGAGCCCGAGCGTGGGGCCGAACGTCGTCGAGGTCACGGCGTCCTCGCCGTCGGCCGAGCGGAAGCCGATGACGCCGCCGCCACCCTTCAGGTAGAGGTTCGTGTCGGCAGGATACCAGTAGGCCACGAAGCTGACCGCTCCCATGGATTGCGTGGCCTCTTCTCGACCTGCGAGCCAGCCCGTGAGCTCACCGCCGAGGAGAATGCGCGGGCTGACCGTGCCGCCCAGACGAAGGTATCCCGACCAACCCGCCTGGACGCTGCCATCGCAGATCTCACAGAAGACACGGTCGAAGCCCGCACCCAATCCGGCGCCCATCGATTCTGAGCCCGACACAGCCGAAGCCCCCGCCTCCTGTGCCAGGGCTCTACCCGGGTGGAAAGGGTGGAAGGACAGGAGCGCTCCGAGAAAAACGGTCGCCGAGATGATGGCGGATCGGCGCACCGCTGTCGCGGCGCGATGGCCCCGTGAACGCTGCATGAACTGGCTCCGTGTTTGGCTCCGCGCCACCGACTCACTCCCCAGGTGCCGGCGGCGACGGGGATCGGAATCTCAAACTCGGTGCCATGCGGGCCGCGAGCTTCGTTTAAGCGCTTGCCGCTTCGACTTGCGGGGCTTCCGGCGTCGCCGCCCCTTCCGGTGGGAAGGGCACTTTGTTCTGACGATTGTTCAACGATTACTTAGAAAGCCAAGCAGCGAGGCAACGATGGAACCGAGAACCCGGCCGTGAAGCTCGCACGGCTGGTCGAGACCTGGCAGCGGTTAACCGAAACGGGAGGCCGGAAGGTCAAGATCGATCGGCTGGCGGAGATCCTCGGGGGTATGGATCCGGACGAGATTATCATCGGGGTGAAGTACCTGGCGGGCGAGCTCCCCCAGGGCCGGCCCGGGATCGGACCCGCAACACTGCGAAAGGCAGACCCCGGGGCCGCGGCGCCGACCGCGGAGCTCACCCTTCGGGATGTGGACGACGGCTTCCAGCGAATGGCGGACGCGAGCGGTCCGGGCTCGACGGGTGAGCGTGTCAGGCTCCTTCGCGACCTCCTTCAGCATGCAACCGAGCCCGAGCAGGCCTTCCTCCGGCGCTTGGTCTTCGGCGAGCTCCGGCAGGGAGCCGGGGCCGGCTTGATGGTCGATGCCGTGGCGCTCGCCGCCGCCGTTCCGAAGACGAAGGTCCGCCGGGCGGTGATGCTCACGAACGACCCGGGTAAGGTGGCACGCGTGGCGCTGGCCGGCGGCTCGGAGGCGCTCCAACAGCTCGGAATCAGGCTCTTCAAGCCCGTTCAACCGATGCTTGCCCAGACCGCTGAGGACGTGAGCGAGGCCCTCGGCCATCTGGAGCGCGCTGCTTTCGAGCCGAAGCTGGACGGAGCCAGGATCCAGCTGCACAAGTCCGGCGGCGACGTCCGCATCTTCACCCGGAGGTTGAACGACGTCACGCCGGCCCTGCCGGAGATCGTCGAAGCGGTCCAGGCCTTACCTGTCCGCGAGATCATCCTCGACGGAGAGGCGATCGCGCTGAGCGCCGGCGGTTCACCCCTCCCCTTCCAGGTCACGATGAGCCGCTTTTCGAGCAGGCTTGACGTGGAGCGGCTACGCGTTGAAAGGCCGCTCAGCCCTTTCTTCTTCGACTGTCTCTACCTGGACGGAGCGGCCCTGATAGACGAGCCGGCCGCCGAGCGCTTCGCGGCTCTCGGTGACTGCCTGCCGAGTGCGCTACGTCTTGATCAGATGGTGACAGAGGAGCCGGAGCAGGCTTCGGCCTTCCTGGAACGGGTCATGAAGACGGGCCACGAGGGCGTGATGGCAAAGATGCTGGACGCGCCGTACGCGGCGGGCGGGCGCGGGCGCGCCTGGCTCAAGATCAAGCCCGCCCACACGCTCGACCTGGCGGTCCTGGCCGCCGAGTGGGGCCACGGAAGGCGCCGCGGCAAGCTCAGCAACCTCCACCTCGGCGCCCGGGACCCCGATGGCGGCGGATTCGTCATGCTGGGAAAGACTTTCAAGGGCATGACCGACGCCATGCTCGCCTGGCAGACGGAACGCTTGCTCGCGCTCGAGACGCGGCGCGAGGGAATCACGGTGGTCGTTCGCCCCGAGCTGGTGGTCGAGGTCGCGTTCAACGAGGTACAGTCCAGCCCGAAATACCCCGGCGGGTTGGCCCTGCGCTTCGCGAGGGTGAAGCGCTATCGGGAGGACAAGCGCGCCGCGGAGGCGGATACGATCGAGACCGTGCGGGCGATCTTCGAGGCGCGAAACCCCTCGGAGTAACCGTTGAAGAACCGAGAGCCCCGCATCCACGGGGCTCTCGCTCGAGGTCCGGGCCTGGGCCTGCGCATTGCCTGCCAGGCTGCGCCCGCCTTGCGGTCCTACGGCCTGGAGATCTCGACATCCCAGACGTAGTCCGTGTGAGAGTGGCAGGTCTCGGAGAAGACCCCGAGTGCTCCCTCGGCCATCTCCCCTATCTTCTCGAATATCGCGTCGCGGCCGTTCAGCACGCCGTTCACGCTCGCGCCGTCGATCACGCCGAGCCGGCGATACTTCCCGCCGACATCGTGAGAGTGCCAGCTCCAACCGGTGATCGTCCCGTCCGCGACCGCGTCGTCGAACACGCCGCTGAAGACCTGCGTGTAGATCTCGTCGGCCAGATCCTCCCTGGCGAAGTCGCACTCGAAGTACATCGAGAGCCCGAACTCCGGCCGTTGGCCGATCCCGGCCTCACCGGAGCCGCCCTCGTAGTTCCATATGTAGTCGTCGTGCGCCGGACAAATCCGGTTGAACTCCTGGACCAAGCCCGAATCGTCCGCCTGGTTTTCCTCGATCATCGCCCCTCTCGCCGTCAGAAGAGCCTCCCGCGAAGGCGCGGTGTAGTAGGCGAGGCGGCGCCACTTTCCGCCGATCCGGTGGGAGAGCCAGCCCCATGCCGTGATGTTGCCTGCCGCCAGGTGCTTGTCATAGATCGGCGCGAAGTGCTCGTTCACGATCGTGTCGGCGCGCGCCGCTTGCCCCTGGCTGCAGTAGAAGTAGGCAGCGAGGCTCGCCGGTTGATCCTCCTGCGCGGAGGCCGGGGAAGGCAGCAGCAGCGGCGTCAGCAGCGCGCCAAACCCCAGGATAAGGGAAAGTCTGGGTTTCATCGGATCCTCCTTGGGATGGGACGGGAGTTTTGCAGTCGCCCTACTAGTACGCGCACTGGCCAGCACCGTCAAACCATGGTGGGGTCGTTTGCCGACCGCCGGTGGCGCTAGATTCACCCCTTCGTGCGTGGGCTTCCGTCGGAAGCGGGAACGTCCAGTTCACGCGTCTCTCCCAGGCGCCGGCCATCAGATCGAAATCGGAGGAACGAGAATGCTCGATGCTGCCAGAGCCACCGCCACCCTGGCCGCCGTCGCTGTCGCCGGCCTCGGTCAAGCCGTTCGGGCGCAGGCCCAGGAACAACCGGCGCAGCCGCCCGACGCCGAGCGGGCCCTCTCGCGCCTCGCCGAGTCCCCACGGCACGGCGAGTGGGTCGAGTATGACGCCGGGGGCGCCGATACGGTGACGGCGTGGGTCGTCTACCCGGAGCGAAGCGACAAGGCGCCGGTCATGATCGTGATCCACGAGATCTTCGGGCTCACCGACTGGGTGCGGGGCGTAGCCGATCAACTGGCCGCCGAGGGCTTCATCGCGATCGCCCCCGATCTGCTGAGCGGGAAGGGGTTCGACGGCGGCGGCACAGATTCCTTCTCGCCGGAAGACGTCCGCAAGGCGATCCGGGAGCTGGACCGAGACGAGGTGAACCGGCGGCTTCGAGCCGCGGCCGGTTACGCGACCGCGCTCCCGGCGGCGACATCCAGGGTGGGCAGCGTCGGCTTCTGCTGGGGAGGCTCCACGAGCTTCCGTTTCGCGACCGCCTGGGACGACCTGGACGCGGCCGTCGTCTACTACGGCGGATCTCCATCGGCCGAATCCCTGGCAACCATCGAGGCCCCCGTTTTGGGCCTGTACGGGGGAGATGACGCGCGCGTGAATTCCACGATCCCCCCGGCCAAGGAGGAGATGGAGCGCCTGGAGAAGGTGTACGAGACCGAGATCTACGACGGCGCGGGACACGGTTTCCTGAGACAACAGAGCGGTCGAGAAGGGGCGAACCAGAGAGCCTCCGAGCAAGCCTGGGCGCGGACGCTGGCATTCCTGCGCGCCCAGTTGGAGGAGTAGGAGCATGCGTGCGGTTGGAAGCGGCCGATATGGGCTCGCGACGCTCGCGTGTGTACTGTGCTCGCTGACCGCCGCTACTCCGCGGACGGCGCCCGCGCAGGCGATCGCCGAGCAGGCGGTGTCCGCGGCGGCGGTTCCGAACGCGGCCGCGCCCACGACGCACCCTGCCCACCAGCGCATTACGAGCCGGCAGGCCTTCGACGCCGAGGAGGCGATGGAAGCCTACCTCGCGACGCTGGATGAGGAGACGAGGACCAGGTCGAAGGAGTACACGGAGGGCGGCTACTGGCTGGGCATCATCAGCCTGTTTTACGGGCTCGCCGTCGCCTTTTTCCTGCTCAACACGGGGCTCTCGGCCCGCATGCGGGATATCGCGGAGCGCATCTCGGGCAGGAAGCCGCTCCAGACGGCCCTGTACGGCGTGCAGTACATCCTGGTCACCACGCTCCTGCTCCTGCCCTTATCGGCCTATTCGGGCTTCATCCGCGAGCACCGATACGGCTTCTCGACGCAGAGCGTGGGCGGCTACATCTCGGACCGATTCATCGGGTTGGCCATTTCGCTTGTCCTCGTGAGCATCCTGCTCGTGCTTCTGTATGGTGCCATCCGGCGCGCTCGACGCACCTGGTGGATCTGGGGGGCGGGGGTGAGCCTGGGGTTCCTGGCCGTGATCGCGTTCATCTCGCCCGTCTATCTCGCCCCGCTGTTCAACCAGTACGAGCCACTCGAAGAGGGGTCGCTCAAGGATCGCATCCTCGCCATGGCTCGCGCGAACGGCGTTCCGGCCGACGAGGTGTACCGGTACGACGCCTCGAAGCGGACAACAAAGATCAGCGCCAACGTGAGCGGATTCCTCGGCACGACGCGCATCTCGCTCAACGACAACCTCCTCGACCGAGGGACGGACGAAGAGATCGAGGCGGTGATGGCGCACGAGATCGGCCACTTCGCCCTCAACGCGGCCGGCGAGATCTTCGTCTTCTTCGGTATCGTGCTCATCGTGGGCTTCGCCTTCGTTCGCTGGGGATTCGATCGGGCACTGGCGCGATGGGGCTCCGGCTGGGGCGTGCGGGATGTAGGCGATGTGGCGGGCCTTCCCCTCTTTCTCGTCTTGTTCTCGCTCTACTCCGCCGCGATCACTCCGATCACGAACGGATTCATCCGCTCCAACGAGGTCGAGGCCGATATCTACGGCCTTAACGCGGCACGCGAGCCGGACGGGTTCTCGACGATCATCCTCAAGCTCGGAGAGTACCGGAAGGTGGATCCCGGCCCGCTCGAGGAGTGGCTGTTCTATGACCACCCGAGCGCGAGGAACCGCATCCTCATGGCGATGCGCTGGAAGGCGGAGCAGCCGGAGTATCGGCGCGACTAGCTCCCGCTACCGTCCGAAAACCGCCAGGAGACCTGTCGTAAGGAAGGGGATGTAGGTGATCAGCAGCACTCCCACGCCCAGAATGAGGAGGAACGGCACGGCGGCGCGGTAGAGGTCGAGCAGGGGCCTATCGAAGCGGTAGGACGCGAGGAAGAGGTTGAGCCCGACGGGGGGCGTCAGGTACCCGAGCTCGAGGTTGGCCACGAAGATGATCCCCAGGTGGATCGGGTGGATCCCGAACGCCGCGCCCAGGGGCACGATGAGCGGCACGATCACCACGGTGGCCGAGAAGATGTCCATCACCGCGCCGACCAGGAGGAGGAAGAGGTTCAGGCAGAGCAGGAAGACGATCCGCGAGTCGATATGGCTCTGCACCCACTCGAGCGCGCGACTCGGGATCATCGCGTCTACCATGTAGCTGCTGAACCCCATCGCCATGCCGAGGATGAGCAGCACGCCCCCGATCAGCACGAGACACTGGTGGAAGACGCGCGCCAGATCGCTGCCCAGCGAGACGTCGCGGTGCACGAAACACTGGACGACGACGGCGTAGAGCGCCGCGAGCGCCGCCGCCTCCACCAGCGTGGCGATCCCCCTGAAGATCACGAACAGGACGAGGATCGGAAGGAGTAGCTCCCACTTCGCGTCCCAGAGCGCCCGTAACGCCTCCCGCCGCTCGAACGGCCTGCGCTCGACTCCGCTCTTCATCCCCTCGCGCACTCCCCAGGCCGCGACCAGCGAGATGAGCAGGATCCCGGGGATGATCCCACCGATGAAGAGGTCCTCGATGGGAACGCTCGCCACGATCCCGTAGAGGATCAGGGGAAGAGCCGGCGGAAGAAGCAGGCCGAGCGAGCCGGACGCCGTCAGCAGGCCGAGCGAGAAACGCTCGTTGTAGCGATCCTCCCGGAGAACCTGGAACAGGAGGGCGCCGAGGGCGAGAATCGTCACGCCCGAGCCGCCGGTGAAGACGGTGAAGAAGCCGCAGACGAAGGCGCAGACGACCGCCGTTCCACCAGGCACCCACCCTACGAAAGCGCGAAAGAGGTTCAGAAGCCTCGATGACGCCTTCCCTTCGGCGAGAAAGAAGCCGACCAGCGTAAAGAGCGGAATCGCGGCGAGGGTCGGATTCACCGATAGGCTGTACGTCTCGATCAGGACCGCCACCGGCGGGACTCCATCCGCCATGAAGAGGAGAGCGGCAATCCCCCCGAGCGCGGCGAAGATCGGACCTCCCAGAAGGGTGGCCGTGAGCACGAGCAGAACGCCGGGCCAGCTCGGTTTGGCCTCCAGGATCCCCGGGAACTGCGCCAGGAGAAGGCCCACGACGACGCCGAAAATGGCCACCGACCTCCCCTTCCAGCTGTCGGCCGAGCGCCAGACCAGCCTGAGCCCGATCAGCGCGAAGGCGATGGGCATCACGACCTGAGCCACCCACACGGGGATCATCTGGGTGAGCATCGTCCCGGCGAGCCTTTCCTCCAGAACGAGATCGATGCCGGCTCGGAAGAAGAGCGCGCAGACGCCGGCAGCGACCGCCGAGGCGAGGCGCCCTCCCGCCGTTCGTATCTTGCCCTCGGGGAGGAGCTGGCCGGTGGCAAGGGAAAGGAGCCGTCCATCGCGAGCGGCCAACGCGGCACCGAGGAAGGCCACCCAGAGCGTCAGGTGCCGCTCGACCGAGATCGCCGCCGGAATCCCCGTTCCGAGCTTGCGGAGCGGGATCTCCAGGAGCGGCAGGAGGACCATCGCGCCCAGTGCGAGGCCCGCCGTCGCCTCTTCGAGCTTTCGGAAGGCTTTCAAGGACGGAGGCTCAGTCTCTGTCTTGTGTCTGGCGAAGCCGGATCAGGGACTCGAGCCCGCGGCAGCCGCCGGGCCGCGCCGGTACTCGGCGCGATACTGGAGAGCGAGATCCAGAACGTCTGCAGGAACCATAGTGGTCCGGAAACTCTCCGCGAAAGACTCCGCCGCCGCTCGCCAGGGATTGGCTTCCCCCTCGACGTCCACGCGAATCACCTCGAGGCCTCGCATGATCATCTCCGCCAGAGACTCCGCGTCCTTTTCGGGAATCTCGACCGCCTGCCGCTCGCCGGCCCGACGAGCCGACTCGAGGAGCGCCTCGCGATCGTCTTCCGACATCTTCTCCCAGGCTCTCTTGTCGATGACGGTAGCTCCGACGAGGGGGGCGAAGCCCGGAGACAGCACGTATGGCGTGTGCCGGTACCACTGAAACGCGAGAGCACCGAGCGGCGGAGCCGGCAGACCGTCGATCATCCCGCTCTGCAGACCGACCATGATGTCGGTCGATGAGAGCACGACGGGGTTGTAGCCGTTCTGTCTCCAGAGACGCGTCATCCGGTCGTCTCCCGCCCCCGTGTACATCTTCACCCGCCTGAGATCCGAGACCGTGGGAGTCGGGAACTTCGAGAAGAAATGCAGCCACCCGCCGTAGCCCCAGTGGAGGGTCACGAGTCCCTGCTCCTCCAGCCGCTGCCTCAGCAGCGGCCCCAGGCGATGGAGGACGAAAAAGAATTCCTCGATCGAGGCGAAGAAGAGCGGGATCTGGAAGACGTTGAACGCATCGTCCAGCTCGGCCAGCCCCGTCACGGTCAGCGTCGCTCCCTGAAGCTGCCCGTGCCGGATCTTGCGCAGCGTGGCCCGATCGTCGCCCGCAACGCCGCCCGGGTAGATGACGAGTCGCACCCTTCCGTTCGTGGCCTGCTGCCACTCGTGACCCATGTCCTCGAGTATGCGGTGCCACGGCGAGCCGTCGGGCGCGAGAGTGGCGAGCTTTACACGCGCTCTCTGCGCCAGAGCCTCGTCGGGTGCGAACGCCACCAGGCATCCCATCGCGAGCGCCGCGACCCGTAGCACCCGGTACCTATGTCTCCACGTCATCCCTCTCCCTCTCCCTCTCCTACTCCAGGAAGTAGTCCTCCACATGATCGAGCATGTAGCGAGCGCGCTTCTGCGCGATGAGGTTCTGCAGTCGATTGTCCGGATCCTCGTGCGGGTCTATCGCCAGCGCCTCCAGCATCAGCCTCTCGAAGCGCTCCCTGTCCTGCTCCGGCAACATCACGCTCGTGGCGTAGGTGGCGTAGGTACCCGCCAACCGCCCCCCGTTCAACTCGAGAGCACGCTCGAAGTGCTTGCGCGCCTCCTCGGGAGACCCACCCATGCTGGCCGGAAGGCCGCGCAGCATGATGAACACATCGTGAATCGTGCCATCCCTGAACGTCTCATCCAGCTCGAGGACGCGCTCCATCATCGCGATTACCGCCGGCAGGTCGGCGATCAGGTCCGGACGATCCTTGCCCCGTGAGATCGCCGCACCCCAGGCAGCCGCGGTCCAATAGAGCAGCGAAACGTCCTCCAAGGTAGTGCTGGCGACCGCAGCCTCGGGGTCGACGAGCAGGCGCTCCTCGAGCCCTGGATCCGCCAGCTCGAGGCCGCGCATGCCGTACCTCTTGGCCCTTAGAAACAGGTTCAGCGCCCGCTCCAACTGCTGCTTCGAGCGCTCGTAGTCCTCTTCCTCCAGGAGAATCGCGTCGGTCTCGACGCACACGTAGGCGTACTGAGCGAACCCCTGGGTCGCGTTGAGCAGCAACCGGTCGCTCTCGGGCTGCTTCGTGAGCAGACCCTCGACCGTCGAGAGCGCGAAGGGGATGGACTCGCAGACGAACTCGGGATCGTCCCCGGACGACCACACTTCGGCGGTCGATTCCATCATTTCCGTCACGCTGTTGGCGGCCATCTTGTTGACGGCACCGCAACCGCTCAACGGAAGGAGAATGAGCGACGCGACCGTCCAGACGGCTTTTCCGACGCTTCGCTGCATGCCCACCCTTGCTCTGGTCACGTCGTCGATCGGCAGCGACTGCTGCCGGCACCTCAGATCTGGCACCACGAGGTTCGGCACCCCAACATAAGGAGGGCTTGCGCGGAACGGCATGGCCGCTCCGGATGTTCAAGACGTAATGCCGCCATTTCGAGGACGACGAAACGCCATTGATGCAATCAAGATCCCTCCGGTGACCAGAACCGCTGCGCGTCGCTGGCTTCGTCTGTGGGCTCTCGTCCTCGCCCCGATGGTCTTCCTATCCTGCAGCGGCGATTCGGGACCGGCAGAGATCGTGGCCCCGGCGCGGGACCTGATAACCCTTCGCGTTCGTGTTCATCTCCTCTCCTCCGACTTCGCGCCTCTGAGTACGGAGCTCACGGAAGACGAGGTGGTAACGGTCTTCGGGCGCGTGAACGCGATCTGGCAGCAAGCCCTGATCAGGTGGGAGATCGAATCGATCCTTCGCGAGGATGCGTTGAACGAGGACGCGTTCGCGGCGATGATGAGCGGCCAGGTCCCGGTCTCCGAGGATATCATCGCCTCGGCGCTGCCCAGAGAGAACCTTCTGTCGGGGGAGTGGGACGTGTTCCTCATCCGCACGCTGGGCGGGATCACCGGCGGCATCTACTTCCCTGGCATACCGGCGGCGTTGTCGGCCGAGCTCGATCCCGACGGCCAACGAGAGCTCACGCGCGCCACCGCACGGATCCTCGCCCACGAGCTTGGCCACTCACTGAGCCTCCCACACGTGGCGTGCACCTCGGCCGGCAACCTCATGTCGCCCGGCTGCCCGGCCGCGGATCGCACGAAGCTGTCCGAAGACCAGGTGGAGGCCGCCCGACAGCAGGCCCTGACCGGACACCCCTACGGCACCCGACTGGCCCTCAACTGACGGGCCGGCGCCGCCGCCCGAGGGCCTGCCCGACGAACCCGCGCTTAACCGAAGATGATGGTGAGGGCCACGAGTAGGGAGAGGATGGCGGCAAACTCCGCCACCAGGAGCCAGGCCAACGTCCGCGCTGACTTGTCCTCCAGCGCCACCGCGGTGGGGCCACCGCGTCGATCGCCGGAGCTCGGAGATCCGCCACGCCCTCCGATGTGCCCGATCAGAACGGCCACCAGACAGCCCGCCAGGTTCCACCAGAGCCAGGAGACGCCGGGAGCTCCATAGGCAAGAAGGAGATTGGCGGCGACGCCAGCCAACCCCCCGACCACCGCCGAGCGTCCGTCTGCGCGCTTCGAGCGCCAGGCGAGAAGAAACAGGGCCAGCATCGGCCCGTAGAGCACGCTTCCGACCCGATTGATGGTCTCGATCACCGTCTCCCCGCTGGTCGAGAGCCACCAGCCGGCCGCCGCCGCCCAGGCGCCCCAAGCCAGCGTGCCGAAGCGAGCCCAGAAGATTCGAACGCGCCCGGCGGCTTCGCCGCGGGATGGAAAGAGCTCCTCCATCGTTACCGCCGACATCGAGTTGAGGGCCGAGTCGATCGAAGAGAGCGCGGCGGCCAGGAAACCGGCCACCGCCACACCGAGAACACCCACCGGCAGATAGGCGACTACGAACTCCGGTACGAGTGCATCGGGGGGCTGGCCGACGAGCCTGGCGGCGAAGGACGGCTCCGCGGCGAGAAACGCTGCCAGGAGCAGGCCGAAGACGCAGTAGGTGAGAACGAGCGGGAAGCGAAGCATCGCGGCCAGAAAGAGCGCTTTCCTGGCCGCGCCTTCGGTCGGCGCCGCGATGATCCGCTGTGCCTGGGTCTGGTCGGTGCCGTAGTACGCGACGTACAGGAAGAAGCCGCCGAAGAGCATAGGCCAGAAGCCGAACGTCGCTCCATCTCCCAGGCCGTGCCCGGCCATGTCGAGCGGTACCAGCCTCGAGCGCTCGATCAGATCGAGAACGGAGCCTGCTGCCGCAAGACGAACCGCGAGCACGATCGACGCGAGCAGCGTGCCTCCCCACAGCAACCCGAACTGGAGGATGTCTGAGATGACGTCCGCAGCGAGGCCGCCCAGCGATGTATAGATCGCCGCGACCAGTGCCACGACGATCAGACTCGTGCCCAATCCCCAGCCGGTGAGAGCAGCCACCACGAGCGCCGACGCGTACAGGATCACACCGCTCCCGAGCCCTCGTCCCAGGAGGAAGAAGGAGGCGAGGAGTCGGCGGGCCCCCGATCCGAGGCGATCCTCGATTGCTTCGTACACGTTGGCGCCGCGAGCCCGGCGCAGAACCGGCACGCCCCAGAGAACGAGCGCGGCCATCGCAAGCGGCACGGCGAGCTCGTACTGCAGCCACTTGAGCCCGCCGCCCTCTCGCAGCGCCACGAAAGCCGGAGCTCCTACCAGCGAGATGGCGCTCACCTGGTTGGCGGCGAGGCTGACTCCGAGAGCCCAGGCGGAGATGCGACGGCC
This sequence comes from Gemmatimonadota bacterium, assembly GCA_039588495.1. Classification (GTDB taxonomy): domain Bacteria; phylum Gemmatimonadota; class Gemmatimonadetes; order Palauibacterales; family Palauibacteraceae. Next base: position 38,045 of record JBDGZR010000014.1, read on the forward strand.
GCCCAGGTAGTAGTCGGTAGTGTCCTTCTGCCTGCGGGCGAGCCAGCCCGCCAGCAGTACCAATCCGGCCAGGAACGCGACCACGATCAGGAGGTCGAGGCTTCTCATGCCGAGCCCGCTCGGTCCGAAGGGGAGGTGCGCGTCAGTCGGTGACCCGAGGTTCGCCGCGCGCCGCCAACTCGGAGGGTAGCAGCGCAGCGTACAGGGTGGCACAGACCGGCGTATCGACCCCGACCTCCGCGCCCAGTCTCACGACCGCCCCCAGCTGAGCCTCGAGCTCGGACGGGCGTCCGGCATCCAGGTCGCGGTACAGTGAAGTCACGCCGTCGGCGGGCAGCCGGTCGAGGAATGCCATGGTGCGATCGGCCTCCTCCTTTGGAAGCTCGACCCCCCGCGCCACGGCCACGCTGCGGACCTCGTCCATGCATGCCTTCAGGAGCCGCCGCGTCTCCGGCAGCTCCAGGAGCACCCCGAACGGCATGCGAGCCGCGGTCCCCACGGCGCTGGTGGCCGCCATCATCTGCAGCTTGCGCCAGAGCTCGACCTGAACGTCCGGGACGAGCTCCGCACGCATGCCCCCAGCGGACCCGAGCACGGCAAGGAGCGATCGGCAGCGCTCGGTCTCATGCCCATCCAGCTCGCCGAAGGTGAGCACCGGCTCTGCCCCCACGTGCCGGATCACACCCGGCTCCGCCAGGAAGCTCATGATCCGGCACAGCCCACCCACGACCGGACCCCTCCCCAGCACGGCAGCCAGCTGGTCCGGCGCCTCTACTCCGTTCTGCAGGGGCAGAACGGTGGTATGGGAGCCGACGAGCGGCCTCATGGCCAGGGCCGCTTCGGCGACCTGCCAGGCCTTCGTGCCCACGAGGATGAGGTCGACCAGACCGACCTCCTCGGGATCGTCCGTGCATTCGACCGGAGCGACGGCGAAGTCACCGACGACGCTTTCGACGCGTAGGCCGTGCTCACGAAGGGCCGTCAGCTGGCGGCCGCGCGCGATGAACACGACGTCCTCGCCCGCCTCGGCGAGGCGACCGCCGAAGTAGCCGCCGACCGCACCGGTACCGAAGACCGCGATCCGCATCGAGGCGACGAGACGCTACCAGGAGCCGGGTGTCCGGGCGGCTATTCGGCGATCCCCAGTTGATCCAGCACGAAGGCGTACTCCAGAGCAAGCTCCTCGTACCGCTTGTAGCGTCCCGACGCGCCGCCGTGTCCGGCATCCATGTTCGTCTTCAGGAGAAGCAGGTTGTCGTCGGTCTTCAGCGCCCGGAGCTTGGCCACCCACTTGGCTGGCTCCCAGAACTGGACCTGCGAGTCGTGCAGCCCCGTGGTGACCAGCATGGAGGGGTAGTTCTTCGCTTCTACGTTGTCGTACGGCGAGTACGAGAGGATGTAGTCGTAGTACTCCCTCTCATCGGGGTCGCCCCATTCATCGTACTCGAAGCTGGTCAACGGGATCGACTCATCCAGCATCGTCGTCACCACGTCCACGAACGGGACGTGGGCCACGACGCCCTTCCACAGGTCCGGGCGCATGTTCGCGACCGCGCCCATCAGGAGCCCCCCGGCACTCCCTCCTCGCGCGAAGAGGAGGTCAGGGCTCGTGTAGCCCTCCTCGATCAGGTACTCGGCCGCGTCGATGAAGTCGGTGAACGTGTTCTTCTTGTGCAGGAGCTTTCCGTCGTCGTACCAGGAGCGGCCCAGCTCCTGGCCGCCCCGGATGTGGGCGATCGCGTAGCCGAACCCCCGGTCCAGCAGGCTGAGCCTCGACGAACCGAAGGAGGCGTCGATGCTGGCCCCGTAGGAGCCGTAGCCGTAGAGGATGAGCGGGTTGTTGCCGTCTCGCTTCGCTCCCTTCCGGTAGACGAGCGAGATCGGTATGCGGGCTCCATCCCGGGCAGGCGCGTAGAGCCGCTCCGTGACGTAATCCTCCGTGTCGAAGCCGCCGAGGACCTCTTCCCGCTTCAGCAGAATCTTCTCGCGAGTTCTCATATCGTAATCGTAGACGGACTCCGGAGTCCTCATCGATTCGTAGCCGAACCGAAGAAGGTGTGTGTCCATCTCCCGATTGTCGTGAACCCAGGTGAGGTAGTCCGGCTCGCCGAAATCGATGTAGTGCTCCTCATCGCCGGACCAGGACCGTATGCGCATCCGACGCAAACCGTCGCTCCGCTCGGTGACGACGAGATGATCGCGGAAGACCTCGAACCCCTCCACCAACACCTCATCGCGCGCGCCAATGACGTCCTCCCAGTACGCCTTGCCGGTCTGCACCACCGGAGTCCGCATCAAACGGAAGTTTCGGGCGCCATCGTTCGTCCGGACGTAGAAGTGCTCGCCATGGTGGTCGATGTTGTGCTCGTGCCCGCGCTCGCGCGGGAGGAAGACGCGGAACTCCTGATCGGGCTGCGAGGCGTCCACGAACCGGTGCTCATCGGCCAGCGTGTGGCTGCACGAAATCACGACGAAGCGCCTCGATTTCGTCTTCCACACGTAGCACGAGAACTCCTCGTCCTCCTCCTCGTAGACGAGCTCGTCCTTCGACGAATCGGTTCCGAGCAGATGCCGATAGACCTGGTATGCTCGCAGCGTACCCGGGTCGCGCTTTACGTAGAAGATCGTGCGGTTGTCCTCCGCCCACGCGCTTCCTCCCGATGTGCCCGGGATCTCGTCATCCAGGAAGTCTCCGGAGTCCAGGTTCATGAAGCGAAGGGTGTAAAGACGCCGGCCGATGGTGTCCTCGGCAAACGCCAGCACGTTGCCGCTCGAGCTCACGCGACGCCCGGCCGCCGCGTAGAACTCGTGGCCCTCCGCCAGCTCGTTAACGTCCAGCATTACCTGCTCGGACGCCTCCAACGACCCCTTCTTCCGGGCATGGATCGGGTACGCCTGCCCATCTTCCGTTCGGCTGTAGTAGTAGGCATCGCCTTCGCGGTACGGCACGGAGAGGTCCGTCTGCTTGATGCGGCCCTTGATTTCCTCGAACAACACCGCCTGAAGATTCGTCGTGTGGGCCATTACGGCCTCCATGTAGGCGTTCTCCGCCTCCAGGTACGAAATGACGGCAGGGTTTTCGCGTCGATTCAACCAGTAGTAGTCGTCGACCCGGATGTCTCCGTGCTTCTCCAGCTTCTTCGGCACGACCTCGGCGGCCGGAGGTCTCGGTACCTCCGTCTCGGCCTCCTGGGCAGCCGCTCGCGATGTGATCAGCACGCCCAGAGCCGCCAATCCGGCGGCGGCCTGTGCCAGCTTCCAGGGCGCCCGCGCGCCGATCCGGCATCGTCCACCAAACATCCCGCTGCCTCCTTCGGGTTGATCTCGTCGCCTCGCGTTCCCCGTCTCCTCGGGAGCATCGAAGGCATCCAACCGTAGCTTATCGGCCGGCTAGGAAGCCGGAATCCAGAACCCTTCGTGGACCCGGGCGGCCTCATCCTCGACCAGCGGTCCGACCACCTCCAGCCGCTCGGAAGCGGTCGCCAGCACCTCGCGACACGAGAGAGCCAGCTTGCCGCCGCCTCCGGCGAGCTCATAGAAGCGGGACTGGCCGAGGCCGTATACGAGCCTGCGGACGCCTCCCCAATAGATCGCGCCGGTGCACATCGGGCAGGGCTCGGTGCTCGCATACAGGGTGCAGGCCGCGAGTGTCGAGGGATCGTGCCGAGCGCCCGCCTCCCGGATCAGGCTCAGCTCGGCGTGCGCCGTGGGATCGCGATCGGTGAGGACGGAGTTCTCGGCCTCGAGGAGCACCCTCGAGGCCGAGTCCACGAGAACGGCTCCAAAGGGATGGTTGCCACGCTCCCGGGCCCGACGTGCGGCTTCTATCGCAAGGCGAAGAAACCGCTCGTCGTCTTCGGGGCCCGGGGTCACGGCCAGGGTCCTCGGAGCCTAGACCGCTCCGTACGCGAGCATCGCGTCGGCGACCTTGACGAAGCCCGCGATGTTGGCACCCTTCACATAGTTCACCCACTCGCCCATGTCGCCGTACTCGACGCACTGCTCGTGGATGCTTCGCATCACCTTCTTCAGCTCCGCATCGACCTGCGCGTGCGTCCAGGAAAGGCGGAGCGCGTTCTGGCTCATCTCCAGGCCCGAGACGGCCACACCGCCCGCATTGGCCGCCTTCCCCAGCCCATAGCAGATCTTCGCGTCCACGAAGACTTTTACGCCTTCGGGCTCGGTCGGCATGTTGGCGCCCTCGCCGATGGCTATCACGCCGTTGTCGACCAGCGTGCGCGCGTCCGCCCCGGTCAGCTCGTTCTGGGTGGCGCTCGGGAAGGCCAGGTCGACCGGGACGACCCACGGGTTCGTCTTCGCGTGGAAGGTGGCGCTCTTGTAGTGCTCGGCGTATTAGCCGCCGGAGTCCGAGATCGTCACGACCTTCGCGCCCTTCTCGAGGAGCTTCTCGATCGTGTAGATGGCGACGTTGCCCGAGCCGGAGACCGACGCCGTCTTCCCCTCAAGGCCCTCGCCGATCCGCTCCAGCATATGCTCGGTGAAGTAGACGACGCCGTAGCCCGTCGCCTCCTTGCGGACCCGGCTTCCACCGAAGGAGAGCCCCTTGCCGGTGAGGACCCCCGTCACCCGGTTCGCCAGTCGCTTGTAGGTACCGAACAGGTAGCCGATCTCACGCGCGCCGACGCCGATGTCACCGGCGGGGACGTCGGTGTTCTCACCGATGTGCCGATAGAGCTCGGTCATGAGGGATTGGCAGAACTTCATGACCTCGTTGTCGCTCTTCCCCTTCGGATCGAAGTTGGCCCCTCCCTTCGCGCCGCCCATCGGCAGGCCTGTGAGGGCATTCTTGAAGGTCTGCTCGAAGCCGAGGAACTTGAGGGTGCCCAGGGTCACGCTCGGGTGAAACCGTAGCCCGCCCTTGTACGGGCCGATCGAGTCGTTGAACTGGACGCGCCAGGCCCGGTTGACGTGGTATTCCCCGTCGTCGTCGACCCAGGTGACGCGGAAGGTGATGATGCGGTCCGGCTCGCACATCCTCTGGAGGATCTTCGCCTGGCGGTATCTGTCGTGCTCGATCACGAACGGCATCAACGTCTCGACGACCTCATCGACGGCCTGGTGAAACTCCGGTTCTCCGGGGTTCCGCCGCACCACCCACTCCATGAAGGTGTCGATTTCTCTAGTGACATCTGCAGCGGACATCGGCCTCTCCTCTGTCTGCTGATCGTTTGCGATTGTCTGGGTGCAGTCTAGGTGCAGTCGTCAGGGGCGTTGGGAGCCAGGTCTTGAACGATCTGGGCTCGGGAGACAGATACTGGACTCTGCGGCAAACCGCCAGTCCCAGGGCGGCATTGACCTAGCCGCCGATCGAATCCAGCATCCGTTGTCTCGCCCTGGCGGAGTCGGCGACGTCCATCGCTCCGTGCACGCCCCGAGCGCCGGGGATCGGCAACTCTCCCACGAGGCTGTCTCTCTGACGTTGGGTGAGGGTGTCTCGCTCGGCTCGGCCGCTCTCGTCTCCGCCGGTGCAGTCCCCGGCGGCCAGGGTGGCCACGAGAACGAACCGCAGCGGCTTCAGGGCCGCTCCTAGTCGACCCCGGGCTCGGGGGACCGCAGCGCGGCCCGGGCCTCCGTCTTGGCCTGGTCGATGCGCGCCTTTGCCCTCTCCAACTCTTCGCTCGCCCGGTCCAGCTTCTGGGCGACCGGCTTGGCCACCTTGTCGGTGTAGTGCTTGGCCGCGAATTCCTTTGCGTTCTGGGAACGGGCATAGATGACGCGCGCCAGCCTCAGAAAGGAGAGGATCTTGATGTAATTCCAGCCGATGTCGAACTCGAACCAGCGAGCTTTGAACTTGGCGGACCGTGGATCGGCGTGGTGGTTGTTGTGAAGCTCCTCGCCGAGTATCCAGATCCCCCACGGGTAGATGTTCCGGCTGTAGTCCCTCGTGCCGAAGTTGCGGTACCCGAGAGCGTGTCCGACGCCGTTGATGATGTTCCCCATGATCGGCATCCAGATCGCCATCGCCGACCAGACGAGGAGCCCGAGCCCGATGCCGAAGAGGTAGATGTCGAGGACGAGCATCAAAGCGAGGCCGAGCAAACGCTTGCCCTGGTAGAGGTTCCGCTCCACCCAATCGTCGGGACATCCGCCGCCGTACTTCTCCACCAACGCCGGATCGCGCGCGGCTCTCTGGTAGAAGAACACACCGCCGAGCACGATCCCCCAGAAACCGGCCACGGCCGGGGAATGGGGATCCCCTTCCTTGTCGGCGAAAGCGTGGTGCTTCCGGTGCACGGCGACCCACTCGCGGGTCACGACGGCCGACGTGAGCCATAGCCACATACGCATAATGTGCTCGACCACTGGCCGGAACTTCACTCCTTCGTGGGTGGCTGAGCGATGCAGGTAGAGCGTGACGCAGATGTTCTGCGCGTGGCCGACGGCCAGCACGAAGAGCAGCGGAACCCACCAGGGGTGTGCGAGGACGGCGTATCCGGGCATGCGGCTTTCCACAGATTCGAGAAGCGGGTGGTAATGCTCGCACCTAGGGTAGAAGAACAGAACCCCTCAGGCCAGCCGGTGATCCACCTTTGGCCGCGACTCGCCTCGCGTATCCGGGAAGGAAAGAGGGGCGGCCCGGTCGGGGGCCGCCCCTGAAGAGGTAGGCGGGCAGCCGGGCGGATGTGCCCTAGAAGCCGGCCGGGGCCGCCTTCGCCGGAGCTTCGATGCCGAGCTGGTTGAGGATGCTCAGCAGATCGAAGTAGTGCCTGTTGATGTTGATGCGATCGCCCTCAAATTCGAGCACCATCGCCGCGCGCGACGTGTACGGCTTGTGCGTGGCGGTGAACTCGCCGAACGGAGTGGCCAGAGTTCCGCTGTGCGTTCCCTTCCACAGGACTTCAATGAGCGAGAAGTCCTCGGCCGCGAAGACGTTCGTCACTTCGCCGACGAGGTCCGGAAAGGCCGTCTTCCACCCCTTCCAAACCTCTACCATGTCGGGAACGCCCTCGATGACCCGGTTCGTCGCTGGCTCGTAGTACTTTCCTTCCGCCGCCACGAGAGTCCTCATCTTCTCCCAGTCGGCGACGTTGAAGGCTTCGATGCAGTTTCGGCCGATCTTGATAAGATCGGCTGCCGCCGTTTTCATGCGCTCCTCCTCTTGTGTGCGCTCGTCGAGCCCGTACGTCCCATGTTCCGGGCTCGCTTCAACGAGAGTGGAGATCACGCCGTGGGGAATACGCCATGCACCGGCTGCCCGCTCGTGTAGGTTCGCCACCGCGCACGTGAACCCACCCGGTCGACGCCTCGAACCACTCCTCAGGGTCCAAGGCATCGCTCGTCATCGAGCCATATCAAAAGAATGCTATCCGGAAAAACCCCGGGCCGCCATCGGGAAGGAATCGACTCGGGGCGTCCGGAAATCCTCGACTCCGTGAACGGAGCCTGGTGTCATGAGCGCGCCCCCCTGTGCGTTTTAATGAACGAGGGCCTGCGCGGAGGTGCACTCTGGTAGTGCCCGCGGGGTGACTGGTAGGCAGGGTTGGGGATAACACCCCGCCCTGGGGCGGCGTCTCTGGGTGGCGTCGTTAACCGCCTGGGGTGCCCGTAAAGGTTCGGCCTGTCCCCAGCAGGCCGAGATCAGCCTTCCCTGTCTGCCAACTAGTACCGGTTAGTCCCTCAGCACATCTCGCAGAACGGCGAGCGCCCGTTCCACATCCGAGTCGGCAAAATTCAGCGAGGGGCGAAAGCGGATCGATCGGGGACCGCAGGTGAGGGTCGCGAGCCCAGCTTCCCAGCAGGCGGTCCGAACCTCGTTGCGCATCTCACCGTTCGGGAGGTCGAACGCCAGCATAAAGCCTCTGCCGCGAGCGTTGCTGACGGCCTCGAACTCCTCCTCGAGCTCGACGAGACCCCGACGGAACAGCTCGCCGACGCGCGACGCGTTCTCCACCAAGCCCTCCTCGTCGATGATCTCCAGGTAGCGTGCACACCGCACCATATCGACCAGGTTCCCGCCCCAGGTGGAGTTGATCCGGCCGGAAACCGTGAAAACGTTGGTCGGGATCTCATCGATACGGTCCGTGGCCATGATTCCGCATACCTGCGTCTTCTTCCCGAAGGCCACGATGTCCGGCATCACCCCGAACTGCTGGAATGCCCACATCGAGCCGGTTCCGCCGACTCCGGTCTGGACCTCGTCGAAGATGAGGATCGCATCGTGCTCGTCCGCGATGCGACGGAGCTCGCGCAGGAACTCGCCGCGGAAGTGATTGTCGCCCCCTTCTCCCTGGATCGGCTCGATGAGGATACCGGCGATTCCGTCAGGATCGCGTTCGAACGCCTCCTCGATCTCCCGCAGCGAAACTGCCTCCGCGGCGGCCACCACGGTCTCATCCAGCGGATGATGGATCTTCGGATTGGAGACTCGGGGCCAATCGAACGCCGGGAAATCGGCCACCTTCACGGGATCGGTGCTCGTGACCGATAGCGCGTATCCGGTGCGGCCGTGGAACCCCTCTTCAAAATGGAGGATCTTGTCGGCCCCGCCGTCCACACCGCGCGACCGGTTCAGCTGTGCCTTCCAGTCGAAGGCCGCCTTCATGGCGTTCTCGACGGCAGGGGCACCGCCCGCCACGAAGAAGAGATGCGGAAACCCATCCGGGACGGCGAGCTCGCGAAACGTCCGAACGAAGCCCGCGTACTCGCGACAGTACACGTCGCTGTTGGCGGGGTTGGCGAGAGCCGCCGTCATGAGCGACGCTCGGAACCCCTCGTCGTCCATTCCCGGGTGGTTGTGGCCGATCGGCAACGTGGCGAAGTAGGCGTAGCAGTCCAGGTACTCCTTACCGGTCAGCGCGTCCACCATGATCGTCCCGTGGGACTTCTCCAGATCGATCACGATGTGGAACCCATCGACGAGGACGTTCGCCTGAAGGGTGGGAAAAACCTCGCTGGCCGGAACGGTGACGCCTTTATCCAGGATCATCTGTGACACGAGTCGCCTCGACGTAGTGGTGAGTGGCAGGTGTGGTCGCCGAACCTCCGGTGAACTTCTTCGCTGTGCCTTCCACGGAACAAGATATCACGATTCTATGCGGGCGCATGGCCAAATGCACGCTCCCGCATCTACGTTCCCGAGTAATGGAAACCAAGCCCTTCATGGTGGACGAGCGGGTCCGCTGGTCGGACGTCGACTATGCCGGGATCATCTTCTACGGCGCCTACTTTCGATTCTTCGAGTTGGGCGAGATGGAGTTGTTCCGGGCGGCGGGCGTGCCATACAGCGACGTCTTCGAGCGCTTCGACATCTGGCTGCCGCGGGTGCACCTGGACTGTGATTTCACGTACCCGGCCCGCCTGGACGACGCCTTGAGGGTCGCGGCGTACTTCACGCGGTTCGGCACGAGCTCGATCTCCATCAAATTCGACGTGCTTCACCTGGGCACGCGCCGGCTCGCCGCCGCCGGTCACGTGGTCCTGGTCTGCACGGGCCGGGACGAGCTGAAGCCGCGGCCGCTGCCCGGAGAGCTCCGCACCATGCTCGCGCGGTTCGAGATGAGCGAGAGCGCCGCGCGAAGCCACCTCGGCTTGCTCGAAGGCTCGCCGGGCGCCGAAGAGCAGTAGAGACGCGGGGGAGATCCCCCACACCAGATCGGGCAACCCACCCGACACCGGCCTCACGACCTCGTTCGTACTTTCTCACCGGCGAGCCGCGCCTGGTATCCTCGCTTCGTTGCTGCTCGTCTAAGAACAGGGGGTTAGATCGAAACCCCTGGCGATAGGAGGGGATGGATGAGACGCGCAGCATGCATCACGGTTTTTCTCTTCCTGTTGGCGCCCCCGGCTTGGGCGCAGGAGGGAGAGGAGGAGGAGCCGAAGCCCGAGGAGGCAACCCTCATCTCGGGCGGCATCGATTCGGGAGGCTTCGGTGCCCTCGTTTTCAAGTTCAGCAGCGTGAACGATCAGTTCGCCACGTTCGCAGGAGCACGGGGCGGGTGGATCATCAACCATCAGTTCGTGATCGGCGCCGGCGGCTACGGCCTCGCGAGCACGATCTGTCTGGACGAGGACGATTCGTGCTTCCTGAGGCAGATCGAGTTCGGCTACGGCGGTTTCGAGTTCGAGTACATCGGCCTGTGGGACCGAGTGGCGCACTACAGTCTTCAGCTGTTGATCGGCGGCGGTGGGGTCACCCTGCCCCTACGTGGTTTTCCCTCGGATGGGGTGTTCGTGGCCGAGCCGGCCGCCCGGCTCGAGCTGAACGTGACCAAGTGGTTCCGGCTCAACCTCGGCGCTGGCTACCGATTCGTGTCCGGATTGGATTTGGCCTCGCTGGAAAACAGCGATCTCAGCGCGTTCACCGGCGTCCTGGAGTTCAAGTTCGGCAGCTTCTGAATGGGCCCCCACTAAGGCCTAAGGCTGGACGGTAAACAGAACCGTATCGGCCGCCGGCGGCTCGAGCGGGACGTGAGAGTGGTCTGCCAGCAACGCGATCACCCTGTGCTCACCCGGCTCGAGCTCCTCGAGCACGAACTCGGTCTGCCCGCGGCCGAGGTGGAGGATCCCGAGCACGCCCGCGGGGATGGTGTCCCGGAGCGGTGTGACGTCACGATCCACGAAGAGATGGTGGTGCGCCGTTCCCTCCCGCGGGTCCGAGGCAGGAGCGATCTCCACGCCATGAGCCTGAAGAACCACGCGGACGTTCCCATCGGCCAGCACGGCCCGATCCGCCGGCTCGACGATCTGGACGCCGGCGGGCCCGGCGTCGGCGCAGGCGGCAAGCGCCACCACGACCAGGCTCGCCACCAGAGGTCTCACCTGCGAACACCGACTGACTTCCACTAGCTACCTCCTGAGGGATCTTCGACACCCGCCGAAAACCCGATCGATTCGCCTGCATCGTCGGGCGCCCGGCAGGCAGGCGACCGCGAGGCGGCTACCCGGGGGAGCTCACGCCTGGGAACCAGGGAAATCCCTTCCGTGTTTCCGGAGCGACGAGAGCAACGAACACTCGACGACTACATAGTGGAGATAGAACGATGCGAAATCTACTCGCGCTCCCCGGCCTGACCGTAATCGGCCTCGCGGCACTGGGCGACCTGACCGCGGACACGCGCCCCATCGATTGGAACGTGGACGCCAGACACACCGAGATCAACTTCTCCGTCCGCCATTTCTTCACACCGGTCACCGGTTCGTTCGGTGACTACGAGATCGATCTCGATTTCGATCCCGAGTATCCCGAGAAGAGCAGCGTACGTGTGAAGATCGCCGTGGCCAGCGTCGACACGGGCAACGAGAAGCGGGACGACCATCTGAGATCCGCGGACTGGTTCGACGCGGAGAAGTACGCCTACATGACGTTCGAGAGCAGTTCGGTGAAGCAGGTTGCCGAGAACCGCTTCCTGGCGAAGGGCACCCTCGCGATCAAGGACGCGAAGCAGCAGATCGAGCTCCCGATCACGTTGCTTGGCGTGCAGGAGATCCCTGAGCAGATGCGGGAGATGCTCGGTGGAGTCGGCCGGGTCGCCAGCTTCGAGGCCAAGGCTGAGTTGGACAGACGGGAGTTCGGCGTGGGGGTCGGGAGCTGGGCGGAGACCGCCATCGTCGGAGCCGGGGTCGACATCACGATCGTCGTCGAAGCGAACCGACCGTAGCTACGACCTGGCCGACCGCAGGCGGAGAGCCCTGGAGCTCGGGGCTCTCCCCGTCGGCCGATCTTCCCTCCACGCCGCTTCCCTGAACAGGGTGATCTGCCAGACGTGCTCGGGAATGTCGTGCCGAAGGATGTACGTGTCGCCGCTCGGCGTTCCCACCTTCACGTACTCGTGATCCATGCCTGGCCAACGATCATCGACGCTGGCCACCTCGTGCTCCGCGCCCGCACAGCCGAAGCGGGTCGGGATGAGAAGGCCCGCCTCTCTGAGACAGGTGACGCACAAACGCGAGGAGATTTCCCCGCACGCGAAGGAGGAATCCTCCCGATTGCAGGGCCACTGGTGGTTCTCGTAGATATCGTATTGTCCCATAGGAATTGTCCCATAGGAAGAGAGTCTGCCTCCGAGCGTGCCCGCGCCTCGGAGGTCGGACACGGGTGACAGGTGAGAGATGGCCAACTACGACTATCACTGCAAGGACTGCAAGGCGACGTTCACGATCCACGAGGCGATCTCGCGACACACGGGCAGGAAAAGGCCCAAGTGCCCGAAGTGTGGCGGGCACAGGACGGAGCAGCTCCTCTCGTCGTTCTTCGCGAAGACGAGCTCCAAGAGCTGAAGCCGCCCTCTGTAAGGTCAACCAGGCTCGCTGCGGATCAGAGGTACTCCCGGTCCTGAAGCTCGGCGCAGATCTGCTTCGCCACGACCTCGAGCCGCGCCCGCGCCTTAGGGCTGGAGGCGGACTGGTTGAGCCAGCTTGCCGGCACGCGGTCGATCTCCGTGTCGTTCGGATCGCACACGCGCACATGCTCTCCTCGAGGGCCCGGGTAGCACGAGAAGTCCGACCCGGGGCTTCTTTCCGGGCAGACATCCAGGATAGCGCTCTCCAGGAGGTCGATCATCTCGTCGATCGTGAGCTTGCGCGCTGCCACCGGCGGTAATCCAGAAGCTCCGGTCAAGGGTCCCTACGCCGGCTTAATCTAAGGAGAAACGGCCCGCGGCGCGGCCCGAGCGGCCCCACGAAGGAGGGCCCGCGGCCGGTCTTTCCGGCTGCGGAGGCCAGGGATCTCAGAAGAGCACCCCCCCCGTGAGCACGAACTGCTCGCCGCCGGCGAGCTCGACCCGCAACTCGAAGAAGGGCAGAACCGGACCCGATCCGAAGGTCGTGCCGCCGAGCAGGTTGAGCCCGAGGTCGGTGTGCGACGACCCGTCTCCTCCGCCCTCCGACCTTCGTGAAGAATAGGCGATGTTCAACCCGCCGCCCGCGTACGGGGCCACCGCCGTCGTGCCCTCGATCTTGAACCTGTAGGCGACGTTGCCGTTCAGCTCCCAGTAGGTGCGGCTGTCGCCCGGGCCTTCGTCCGGAAAGAACCAGTCGAAGGCACCGATGATCACAAGCCTGTCGGGGGACCTCAGGTTGGCATGCAGTCGGCCTCCCAGTCCCAGCTTGGAGCTGCTCCCGTAGCTGAGCTGGGGTCCCAGGCGGATCTGTCGGGTCTGCCGGTCCTGAGCATTCAGCCCCTGAACGCCCGACGCGCAGGCAACCACCAGGAACATCATGACGGTTCGTCTCACCGTTGGTCTCTCCATATCGGTTGTCGGGCTCGGCTCTCGGTCGGCGATAGGCCCATCAGACCCACCGAGCATTCCACAGTGAGGCAACGGACGTGCCTGAGTGCGAAACCTCCTGATACTTCTGTATGTTATTTTTGCATATAGCGTTACATATTTGGAGACCTGCCGGAAAACCTGGAGGCGGTTACGCGTACTGCCGAGTCTCGTCAAAAAGTGCCGGCCGAGTCGCCGCGACGACTACGGCTCTAACGTATCGGCGATTCAGGCGCGGCCTCCTTGGGCCCGACTGCCTGCCGGCAAAACCGAAGCTCACGCGCGCTCCACGAGATGAGAAGCGGACAGCGGAGAAGGAAGGGTGAGCCGAGGAGCATCCCGGGACGGTCGTCGAGGCCGAGGCGGCCAAAGATCGGGAGGTCCGCCACTTCGCCATCCAACACCTCGAGGCTCGTCCGGCCTACTCTGATCGATGCGATCCGAGCACCGTAGGTGGGGACTTCCTCGGAGCCGATTCCGCGAGACTGCTCGCTCACCGGCTCATCCGTGACCGTGACACCCGTCGCGTCGGCAGCCGTCGGGTTCAGGAGCAGCACTGGAGAGCCGGAATCCAGCACCGCATCGACGGCCGACCCGTTCACGTGCACCTCGAAGCGAATGATCCCGCGACGCACTCGCTCGAACGGCACGGCGTCGTCCGGCCCCACGACCGGTCCACTGTCCTGATCGGTCGTGCCCCGCTTGTAGAGCCTTAGAGCTCGCCCGGGGGCGTCGATGAGCACGTCGTAGTACTTGAGAAGATCCGAGCCGACGATCCCATCGAATCGATGATCGTCGCCGTCGGCGAGCACTTCATCGCCGAGAACGTACTTCTCCCAGCTTCCGGCTCGCGCGTCCCCGAGACGCAGCATCTTGGTCGTCACGACAGGTACCCGGGCCTGGCCGCTCGCGCCGCTCAGCTTCGCCTCCGCGACAGCCCGCAGCCCGAGTTGCAGCGCCAGGCTTCGGCTGATCGCGCCTGTCGTGGCCCCGGTGTCGAGGATGAAGCGGTAGGTGCGACCCCGCGCTTCCACCGGGACGATGAGCCACTCGCCGTCCACCTCGATCGGAACCTCGGCGAGGAGCTCGCCCTCCAGGCCGGAAAAGGACTCGATGCCGCCGGCGGCACGATAATCCTGCGCACGAACGGGGAGTGCCGAGAGCAGTACGAGGGCCGCGACGATCGCCAGCGTCACGCGTCTGCTGGAGATGTACGTTCGATCGATGCCTCTCTGCCTCATGCCCGTTCGAACGCCTCAAGACCCTGGCGGTTCCATGAGCGTCGCGCCCCACCCGCCTTCGACGAGCGCAAAAAGGAACCAGACAACCCGGGCGTCAGGCTTTCCACCACAGACCACGCCGCGAATCTCCCTACTGCCCGGGCCGGTCGCTCGAAGTAGCTTTGGGGAGCCGCGGGATCTGCCCGCAGGACGCCATGCACGACTTCCTATCGAAACTCCAGCGCTTGCTCGCCGATTTCAGACGCCGGCGAGTGTTTCGCGTCGCCGCCGTCTACGCGGTGGTGGCGTTCGTGCTCCTCGAGGTCATGGACGCCCTCTTTCCGGCGCTCCTTCTCCCCGATTGGGCGGACACCCTGGTCGCGGTCCTGCTTATCGTCGGCTTCCCGGTCGCCGTGATCCTGGCATGGGCTTACGACATCACCCCGGAGGGCGTGAAGCGCACCCCGGCCGAGGGTGGATCGGCGCCGACCCTCGATCGGGCGGACGCCTCTCCGGTGGATACACGAGCCCGCCGAGCGGCGGAATCGATTGCCGTTCTTCCCTTCGTCAACCTGAGCGGAGAGCCGGAGAGCGAGTATCTGAGCGACGGGATCACGGAAGAGCTCATAAACGCGCTGAACCAGATCGACGGATTGAGGGTCGCCTCCCGAGGCACCTGCTTCCGCTTCAAGGGGAAGACGGCGGACGCGCGCGAGGTGGGCGCGGAGCTCGGCGTCGATGCGATCCTCGAGGGAAGCGTTCGGAAGAGCGGCGATCGTCTCCGAATCAACGTGCAGCTGGCTAACGCCGGGGATGGCTTCGACATCTGGTCGGGGAGCTACGATCGACAACTCACGGACATCTTCGAGCTGCAGGACGAGATCTCCCGGTCGATTCTCGACGCTCTGTGCTGCGAGCTGCCCGGCGGCGAGGGTGCGGCGTTGATCGAAGCGCCGACGGCCGATGTCACCGCGTACGAGTACTACCTCCGCGGCCGGCAGTTCTTCCACGAACGCCGGAAGAAGAGCCTTCGATTCGCCAGAGAGATGTTCGAGAAGGCGATCGAGATCGACCCGGACTACGCCCTGGCCCACGCCGGCGTGGCTGACAGCTGCTCACTTCTCGCCCACTGGTACCAGGACGCGCGGGAGGAGGCGAACATCGGCGTGGCCGACCGGGCGAGCCAGCGGGCGATCGAGCTGGCGCCGGACCTCGGGCAGGCCCACGCCTCGCGAGGATTCGCGCTCTACCTCATGGGCCAGCTCGAGGAGGCCCAGAGCGAGTTCGAGACGGCCATCCGGCTCGACCCGAAGCAGTTCGACGCGCGTTACTTCCAGGCTCGGGCCTGCTACGAGCAGGGCGACATGGAGGGTGCGGCCCGATTGTTCGAGGAGGCGGCAGCGGCGAGAGAGGATCACGAGGCCCGCTACTTCGCGGCGCAGACATACACGGCCCTCGACAATGCCGAGGAAGCCGAGGCCGCTTACCGGCGCGCTCTCCCCGTCATCGAGCGGCATCTGGAGCTCAACCCGAACGACGCGCGAGCCTGGACGATGGGCGCCGTGACGCACAGCCGGCTGTCGAACCGGGAGCTGGGCCTCGAGTTCGCGGAGAGAGCGGAGGAGGTGGACCCGGAGGACGCGGCCGTCTGCTACAACGTGGCTTGTCTGTACGCGCTGGAGGGAGAGGCGGACCGCGCGATCGCCTGTCTGGAGAAAGCCGCCAGATCGGGATTCGCCCATCCCGAGTGGATCCGGCAGGACCCCGACCTGGACTCCCTGCGAGACGATCCGCGCCTTCAAGCACTCCTGGATGGGATCTGAGCGACGGATTCGCCCCGTCGCCAGCCGGAGCTACGCCTCCAGCAACACCTCGCGGACCCGGTCGGCGTACACCCGGCTCTCGGCATCGCCGGTGACCAGCTCGATCGCCTCGGGGCCGCCGACACCCAGATCCAGCTCGACCGCCCGTGCGATCTGCTCCTGCTCGAAGACGGCTCCGCGACTCACCTCCGGCGTCGTGCCGAAGTAACGCAGGATCGCCACGCCGACGGCGTCCAGCGCGATCCGATCGCTGCTCGCCAGCATCACCTCGCTGTCCACGCGGTGGCCCTCGTGCGGCCCCCCGTCGACGAAGGCCTCCACGCCATCCAGCAGGACGAGGTCCGGCACGTACTCGGCGTTGATCTCGGCGATCATCAGCCTCTGATCGGAGGACCTGTGCAGCTCCTTCATGTAGTCGTACGGATCGCCGGGCACCCGCTTGGCGGCGAAGCCCACCGAGTTCTTGAGCGACATGGTGAAGTGCCCACCGAACTGGTGGGTCTTGAGGCAGCAGGCCTGGACCACCCCGTCGGCCTCCAGGACCGGACGTGGTAGCGCGAAGCCTCGGCGCCAATGGCTTCCGGGCGGGTTCACGACCCGCCACCCTGACTCGTCCAGCTCATCGAACACGACCGTGTCGAAGCCGAGCTCCTCGCCCATGCGGAAGGTGGACTTCCGCTCCATCACGCCGCGGGTGTCGCCCATTCCGCTGCGGTCCCCGACCGTGATGCGGCCGGCACCCAACGCCTGATAGTGCTCGACGAGAGCTGCCAGCGTGTCGTTGTGCGTCGAGCCGGGGGTGTCGTGGTGGCTGTTGAAGTTCGGCTTGAGAAAGAGGTTCTTTCCCCGAGCCGTGTCGAGCTCGAGCATCTCAAGCGCTCGGCGGACGCCCGTGGCCCGATCCCGGGTCTTGACGAAGGCCACACGCGCGGTGGCGCGCGGCCTGCCTGCGAGATCTGCACGAGGTCGCTCGATCGGCAGGCCGATCAGCCCCGAGGCGTCCACGAGTGGCGTGGTGATCGCCACACCTGCCAGCCCGGCCGTTGCCTTTACGAATGCTCGCCGCTCCATCGTCTCCTCCACCGGATTGCCAACAGGAAGAGCCTGTCCCACAAGCATCCAGGCTAATGTTCTGGCCGGGTTGCGCTAGCGGGAGATCACCGCCGCGACGTGTCCGGAGAACCCCTACATCTCCGCCCCCTGCTCGATCTCGTCCAGCACCTCGTCCAGTCCGGCCACCAGCTCGTCCGCGTTCTCCCGTGAGAAGACGAGCGGGGGCTTGATCTTGAGGACGTTCTCGAACGGACCATCCGTGCTGAGGAGAACTCCCCGCTCCTTCATCAGCTCGACTGCCTCCGCGGCCTCTCGCGTGGCCGGCGTGAGCGACACCGGCTTACGCACGAGCTCGATGCCGAGAAAGAGGCCCAAGCCGCGCACATCACCGATCATGGGGTGTCGCTCGGCGAGCGACAGGAGGCTCGTCTTCAGATGGGCGCCGACCTCGGCCGCATGCACCTGTAGGCCCTCCTCCTCGATCACGTCGAGGACCGCCAGGGCAACGGCGCAGGAGACAGGGTTGCCGCCGAACGTATTGAAGTACTCCATCCCGGTGTGGCCCGCCTCGGCGACCCTGTGGGTCGTGACCACGGCGCCGATCGGATGGCCGTTCCCGATCGGCTTGCCGAGGGTGACGATGTCCGGCACGACCCCCTGTGTCTCGTACGCCCAGAAATGGGTGCCCACGCGGCCGAAGCCCACCTGCACCTCGTCCGCCACGCACACGCCACCCGCCTTCCGGACGTGCCCGTAGGCTTCACCGAGATAGCCTTCGGGAAGAACGATCTGGCCAGCACAGCCAAGCATCGACTCGCAGAAGAACGCGGCGATCTCCCGTCCGTCGGCGCGCGCTCCGGCGATCTCATCCGCCACGGCGGCCGCGTACCGCGTTGCGATCCCGGGATCCCCGTAACGGTACGGGCCGCGGTAGCCATCCGGCATCGGCGCAACCCGGACGTGCGCGGGTCTCCCCTCGCCACCGGGCCCGTCGAACTTGTAGGGACTGATCTCGATCAGCCCCGTCGTGTTCCCGTGGTATGCGCTCTCGACGACGATCACGTCCCGGTGACCGGTGGCGGAACGGGCCAACCTCAAGGCGAGCTCGTTCGCCTCGCTCCCGGAGCAGACGAAGAAGCAGACCTCGAGATCCCCCGGCATCGTCTCCGTGAGGCGTCGTGCGTACTCGACCAGGTGGTCGTGCAGGTACCGGGTGTTCGTGTTGAGCGTGGCCATCTGGCGGGCGGCGGCGTCGACCACCCTGGGGTGGCCGTGCCCGACGTGGCAGACGTTGTTGACGCAATCCAGGTAAGCGCGTCCCTCTTCATCGAAGAGATACTGCCCCTCGCCGCGGACAATCTTGAGCGGCTCCCGGTATGCGATGCTCAGCGCCCGACCGACGTAGCGCTCCCTGAGCCGAAGGATCTCTTCCGGTTTCATCCGTTCGTCCGTGTACACGCGCGCGCCAACTCCGCACCGACCTCGTCGACGTCGAGCGTTCCCAGGACATCCAGCAGACGCCAGGCGGAAGCTTCACTGATGGTGAGATAGGCGTTCTCGGGCCGGCTCCGCTTGCGATGAGCCGAAAGGACGACGCTCATGCACAATCTGGTAAAGATCAGGTCCGGAAGAAGGAGGATCTCCGCCTCCGTCAGCGGGCAGGCGCTCTGGTAGCCCACCATGAAGTGCCGCGCCGCCGAGATCGGGTCGGCATCGTTCATCATCAGGTAGGCCATCGCTACCGCCGGCTCGCACACCAGGTGGGTGTGCACCATGTCGCCGAAGTCGAGAATCCCGGTGAGCGCCGTCCCTGACGTGTCGACCAGAACGTTGTAATCATTGGCATCGTTGTGGATGAGCTGGGCCCTCGTCTCCCGGAGGCGCGGCAGCACTTCCTCTTCCGCACGGTCCAGGTGGGCCGCCACGAGCTCCCTTCGAGCGGGAGGCTCGACGTGCTCCAGCAGCGGACGCACTCCAAGCGCGTTTCTGAGATCCCAGGGCAGATAGCGGTGCACCGCGGCATGCGAGAAGGGAGCGAGCCGCAGATCCAGCTCGCCCAGCCCGCATCCGAAGGAGGCCAAGAGCTCCGGCCGATGTGGCCGTGCCTCCGCCAACGGCCTTCCCGGGATGAAGCGCACCAACCACACGAGATGGCGCTCGTCGTCTGCCCATGCCTCCTCGATCGCCGCTCCATCCAGGGAGAGAACGACCTCGGGCGTGGAGAGAGCCGCTGGCTCCGCCCGGCCACTCGGCCCACCCGACCGCGCTCCCGGGCACGGCTCCGCCAGGTAGCGAAGCACCTCCACCTGAGTTTCCACGAACGCCGGCTCGGCTTCCGAGCGCACAATCCTGAGAACGTACTGCTCCCCATCGGTGGCCGTGAGGCGGAAGTTCTGATCCAGCTCGCTTGGCAGATCCCGCGTCTCGGCGTCGAGTCCGTAGTGGCGCTCGGCCAGCTCTCCGGCCTCTCCGGTCGTGAAGCATGGAACGATGGCCCTGCTCCTACTCTCGGCTCAGCCCGCCGTTACTCCCGGCTCCGACGCTCCGCCTCCTCGGTCGATCGGATCGTGATCGTCTCGAGGCCGTGCCCGTCCGGGCCGGTCTCCCGCCGTCTGAGGAGCCAGGCGAAGAAGAACCCGAGGAAGCCCAGCGTGGAGAAGATCCACATGCCGAGCGCGTAGCCGCCGGGATTGCCCACGCTCGCGCCCGAGTAGTCGTTGGCCCAGCCGATGAGGAGGTTGAAGCCGAAGAGCCCGATGTTCTGGATCATCGTCATGAAGCCGTACGCCGTGCCAAGCTTGTTCTCATCGACCAGATACGCCACGGCCGGCCACATCACGGCGGGAACGAGCGAGAAGGCGATCCCCATCATCGCCATCGGGATGCGGAGATCGACGCTCGTGTACGCCATCATCAGGTAGACCGGCACGAGGAGCAGCGAACCCCACATCATGAACAGGGCGCGCTTGCCCACGCGGTCCACCATGTAGCCGAAGATCGGCGTGAAGATCATCGCGAACAGCGTGATCATGCTCGAGAGGAAGCCGCCGAACTCCCGCGTCGTGCCGTGTGCCTCGATGAAGAACTTCACGGCGAACGTCTGGAAGGGGAAGATCGCCGAGTAGAAGGTCACGCACAGCAGCACGACGTAGACGTACGACCTGGGAAACCGGAAGAGATCGGAGAAGACCACCTTCTCGGTCTCCTCCGCCTCTCCAAGATGGTATGCCTTCTCCGCCCGGTTCTCCATCAACCAGTAGATGATCGGGCCGATGATGCAGAACGTGCCGAAGGCGACGGAGATGAGCAGAGGCCACTGCCAGTTCTCGAACGCGGGCCGC
>JBDGZR010000015.1:0-26351 GCA_039588495.1 Gemmatimonadota bacterium
ACCTGGTTCTGATGGCGGTGGGTCGTCAGCCGGTGACGGAGGGGCTCGGCCTCGAGGAAGCTGGCGTCCGGGTGGCTGACGGCTTCATCTTGATCGATGAGTACTGCAGGACCAGCGCTGATACGGTCTACGCCGTCGGCGACGTGGCCGGGCAGCCAATGCTCGCCCACAAGGGATCGCACGAGGGGATCGTGGCGGCCGAGCACATCGCGGATGCGAACCCGCACCCGGTGCGATACGACAACATTCCCAGCGTCGGCTACTGCCACCCGGAGATCGCGAGCATTGGGCTGAGCGAGCCCGCCGCAGCCGAAGCGGGCCATGAGGTGAAGGTCGGCAAGTTCCCGCTCGGCGCCCACGGGCGAGCCCTGACGGCGGGACACAACGAGGGCTTCATCAAGATCGTCGCCGACGCCCAGTACGGCGAGATTCTGGGCGTCCACATGATCGGGCACAACGTGAGCGAGCTGATCGCCGAAGCGGGGGTCGCCCGGATGCTGGAAGCCACGCTCGACGAGGTGGCGGCGCACGCCCATGCCCACCCGAGCATGGCCGAGGCCGTGATGGAAGCCGCGTTCGTGACGCTCGGCCGCGCGATCCACATTTGAGGCCATATGCCTCATAGCGCAGTGTGTAAGCTGCCTTTACGACCGCGCTTTACCTCGCGGGGTCTCTCGGGCATACACCTCGCGTTCCCTCTACATGTACAGCTGTACGGGTAGAGGAAGACGGTGTCATGACCGGTGAATCGAGCCGCCATGTTGGCGTCGTCCGGGTGCCCGACCTCATGCCGTACGAGGTAGGGCTCGATTGGCAGCGAAGAGTGGCGCGGGCACGCATCAAGGGCCGCCTCGAGACCGACCTTCTGCTGCTCCTGGAGCATGAGCCTGTCCTGACGCTCGGCCGAGGGGCGAGCGCCTCGGCTTCCGGCGCGATGAGCCCCACCGAAAGCCCGGTCGGAAGCCACGCCGGAAGCGCGAGCCCGAGCAGGAGCGAGATTCCGCAGTTCGAGATCGAGCGCGGCGGAGACATCACCTACCACGGCCCCGGTCAGCTCGTCGGCTATCCGATCCTAGATCTGGAGGGCTTTCGGAAGGACCTTCACTGGTACGTGCGGACGCTCGAGGAGGCTCTGATCCTCGCGCTCGAGCCGCTGGGACTCCGCGGCTTCCGCGTCGCAGGCCACACCGGCGTTTGGGTCGGGGACGGAGGCGGCCTGGATCACCTGGGCCGGCCGGAGGTGGCGGGCGAGGCGGCCGGAGCTTCGATCGGCGCCGTGCACGACGGACTCGTGCATGACCGGATTGCGGCCGGGAGCCTGCGGAAGATCGCTTCGATCGGCGTCCACGTGAGCCGTTGGGTCACCTGGCACGGCTTCGCGCTGAACGTGCGGGAGACGGCGCTCGGACCCTTCTCGGCGATCATCCCGTGTGGGATACCGGGCGTGAGCATGACGAGCCTGGAGAGCGAAGGGCTTGCCGTTTCCTGGGACGACGTCGTCACCGAGGTGCAGGGTGGCTTCGGGAGGGCGTTCGCGGCACGAATGGAGGAATTCGGGCAGGCCCGCCTCGACCGGCTTGGCTTGGCTCCCGAGCCGGCTGGCCCGGACCTCCGGCCGGAGCCCACTCTTCCCGCCCATGGCTAGGCTGTTCGATATCCTCGGGCCGACGATGGTCGGTCCTTCGAGCTCGCACACCGCTGGTGCCTGCCGATTGGGTTTGCTGGCCCGGGCCATCCTGGGTGGGACGCCTGAGCGAGCGCGGATCGGTCTGCACGGGAGCTTCTCGATGACTGGCGAGGGCCACGGGACGAAGCGGGCTATCGTTGGCGGCCTTCTCGGCTTCGAACCGGACGACGCCCGCCTCAGGGAGAGCTTCGCGGAAGCCGTGGAGGCCGGCCTCGAGTACGAGTTCGAGGCGATCGAGCTGGGCGAGGACGCGCACCCGAACTCCGCGCGCCTCGAAGTGGAGCTCGGCGCCGAGCGGACCCGGATCGTCGGATCGTCGATCGGCGGAGGGCGCGTTCGGCTGGATCGGATCGACGGATTCGACGTAAGGGTGACCGGGAGCCTTCCGACCCTCGTGGTCCTGGCCGACGACGTGCCCGGCACGATCGCGCTCATCACCGGGATGCTGGCCGACAACGGGCTGAACCTGGCGACGATGCAGGTGGATCGGACCGGCCGCGGCGAGCGGGCTCTCATGACGATCGAGGCCGATCACGAGATACCGGAGACTCTGGTGGCGGAGCTGGGGGGGCAGGATTGGGTGCATTGGATGCGACGCATCTCGGCCTGGGCGTGAGGAGGCGAATTGTTCCGGTCGATCGCTGAGTGGTTCGAAGCGGCCGGAGGCCGCGGCTCCAGCCTGCCCGTGGCGGTTCTCAGGGCGGAGGAGAAGGAGACGGGAGCCTCGGGCGACCAGATCCGGGACCGGATCCGGGAGACGCTGGCCGTGATGAGGGCGGCGGTCGATGAAGGACTCGGCTCGCGCGAGGAGAGTCCGACCGGGCTGACGGGAGGGCGCGCCAAGAGGCTGGCCGAGGACGGACCGGGCCTGCTCGGCGCGGCCTTCTCCGAGATGCTGGCCCGCGCGATCGCGACGCTGGAGGTGAACGCCCGGATGGGACTGATCGTGGCGGCGCCGACGGCCGGCGCAGCGGGCGTGGTCCCGGCCGTTCTCTTCACCCTGCAGGGATCGAGAGGTTGGTCGCCGGATGAGCTCGTCGACGGGATGCTCGTCGCGGGCGGCGTCGGGGCCGTGATCGCCCACCGGGCCTCGATCGCCGGTGCGGGCGGTGGCTGCCAGGCGGAAACGGGAAGCGCGGCGGCGATGGCGGCCGCGGCGGTCACGTACCTGGAAGGGGGAACGCCGGAGCAGGTCGGCCAGGCCGTCGCGTTTACCCTTCAGGGGATGCTCGGGCTGATCTGCGATCCGGTGGCCGGGCTCGTGGAGATCCCGTGCGCGTATCGCAACGCGACAGCCGCCGTCCAGGCGACGGCCGCAGCCGAGTTGGCGCTGGCCGGTCTGGAGTTCCCGATCCCGGCCGACGAGGTGATCGACGTGATGGGTGAGGTGGGCCGAAAGATGGATGTTCGCTACCGGGAGACGGCGCTCGGCGGGCTCGCTGCCACGCCGGCCGGGCAGGAGATCGCGCGTCGCGCCGGGATGTCCGAGCTCGTGCAGCTGCAACGGCGAGGCTCGACGGCGGGCGAGGGCTCGGCCCGGTTCGGCCCGAGCTGAGACAGCCGGCCTGGTGGGCGTTCGGCCTGTCAGGGTGGGGACTCACCGGGGCTTCGCGGGTAGCCCACTCACCGGAAACCGTCATCGAGAAAGGAGTCCTTGGATGGTGCTCATCATCCTGCTGGCGACCTCTCTGGTCGTGGGCGGATTCATAGCCCTGCTGGCCGGCATGAGGGGACCGAAGGTCCTCGGCCCGGGCGTGGCCATGATGGCCGCGACCCTGGTCTTTTACGGCCTGGTGTCCCTCCTATGAGTCGGCTCATTCGGCCATCCGCCGCGGCGTTCGGATTCCTGCTCGCCTCGCAGCTCTCAGTGGCAACGGCCCAGCAGGCAGAGCCGTCCTGGGCAGGGGGCTCGGTCCCGTCCGCAGGCGCTGTCTCGGCCCCTGGCGAACCGATCCGCCTCGCGCCTACCACATCCATGGCGACCCGACGGGCCCGGTTGGCCGAGGAGGTGGGAGACGGCGTCCTCCTTGTTCCCTCGGCGACGACCAAGAGCATCGAGGGCGACTACCCGCAGGACTCCGATTTCCGGCAGGACAACAACTTCCTCTACCTGACCGGACTGGAGGTGCCCGACTCCTGGCTGGTCCTGATCGCGGCCGGCGGTCAGGTACGGGCCGAGATCCTCTTCATCCCCGAGCGGAAACCGGCCGAGGAGATGTGGACCGGCCCGAAGCCCTCTTTCCAGGAAGCGTCGAAGCTCTCGGGGATCGTGGATGTGAGGGCCATCTCGGACTTCGAGGAAACGGCGGTGGAATCCCTCAAACAGGACACCGGCGTCGAGGCCATCTATGCACCGCTCAACCCGCACAGCCGGCATGATCCGCACATCCAGACGCTGCTGTTCGAGGGTCAGGCTGAGGTCCTGGATCTCGAGCCCGCGCTCGCTCGCCTGAGACAGGTCAAGGACGATTTCGAGATCGAGATGTTGCGGCGGGCGATCGAGATCACGGACGGCGCCCACTTCGCGGCCCTGAGGACCGCGCGACCCGGCATGTACGAGTACGAGCTCGAGGCGGTGATCGAGTACAACTTCCGCCGCGGCGGTGCCGAACGTGTCGGCTTTCCGAGCATCGTCGGCGCGGGGCCGAACTCGGTCGTGCTCCACTACGACAAGAGCCGCCGCCGGATGGAGGAAGGCGACCTGGTCGTGATGGATATCGGCGCCGAGTACAGCTACTACTCCGCGGACGTAACCAGGACGATCCCGGTCTCGGGAGGGTTCACGCCGCGGCAGCGCGAGATCTACGATCTCGTTCTGGGGGCTCACGAAGCGGCGCTGACAGCTGTGAAGCCGGGGAACACCCTGATGGACGTCGAGCGGGCGGCGCGGCTCTACCTCCAGGAGCATGGCGCCGGGAAGTGCGGCCCGAAGAGCTGCAACGAGCAATTCCCGCACGGCGTGAGCCACTGGCTCGGCATGGACGTGCACGATGTCGGCGACTACTCGGTGACGCTGGAGCCGGGGATGGTCCTGACGGTGGAGCCGGGGATCTACCTGGCCGATGAGGGCATTGGCGTGAGGGTCGAGGACGACGTGCTGGTTACCGAGACGGGATACGAGCTGCTGTCCAACGCGCCGCGCGATCCCGACGAGATCGAGGCGTTGATGGCGGAGGCGGCAACGGTCTCGCGCTGATGGTGCCCGGCTGGATGTTGTCCAGCTAGACAGGGGAGTGGAGAGGAAGATGGCGGGCTTCACGACGGAGCTGTTCAGGCGGCGCATCCCACAGATCCTCGGCGCCTATCTGATCGCGTCCTGGGCGGTGCTCGAGTTCGGGGACTGGGCGGTGAACCGGTACGTCCTGTCTCCCTACCTCGTAGACTTCGCGTTCGCGCTGCTCGCCCTGATGGCCCCCAGCGTTCTGCTCCTGGCCTGGTTCCATGGCGCACCCGGGCGGGATACCTGGACCCGGCTGGAAAAGATCGGCATTCCTCTGAATCTTGCCGTCGCCGGCATCGTCTTGTTCAGCGTGTTCCAGGGCCGCGACCTCGGGGCCGCGACGACCACGGTCGTCGTCGCCGATGAGGAGGGCAACGAGCTGGAGCGCGTGGTGCCGAAGGCGGAGTTTCGGCGCAAGATCGCCATTTTCCCCTTCGACAACGTCTCGGCCGACACCTCCCTGAGCTGGATGCAGTACGGACTTTCTCTTGCGCTGCTTCACGATTTACGGCAGGACATCTTCCTCGACGTACGAAACGAACAGCACTTTCCCGAGCGGCTTCGGGAAGCCGGCTATCCGACCGGTGTAGGGGTTCCGCTCTCCCTCAAGCGGGAGATCGCGGAGGAGCAGCACCGCGACTACCTGCTGGCCGGCACGTTCGACCAATTGGATGGCGAGATCGTCGTCGAGGCCGAGCTCTACGACGTCCTGCGCGGCCGCCTGCTCGAGCGGATAACGGTGTCGAGGCCGGATCTGATGCAGGTAACCGATTCGCTGTCCGTCCAGCTCAAACACGGTCTCGAGATCCCGGAGCAGCGAATCGAGGCCGCCGCTGACCTGCCCGTGGCCGAGCTAATCACCTCCGTCGAGTCGGCCTTTCGTGATCACGTCGAGGGCTACCGCAACCTGGTGTTCGGAGGCGATTGGCAGGCGGCCCTGGGCCGGTTTCAGGCCGCCACGGAGGCGGATCCCGCCTTCGCGTATGCCCACTTCGGCACCTACCTGACCGCGGTGCTCGGCAATCGGGGTCCCGTGGCCGAGGAGGCGATCAAGGCGGCCGTGGAGCACGCGTACCGGCTGGCCGAACGCGACCAGTACACGGCGAAGGTCGAGTACTATCTTGTGGCGCGACAGGATCCTGCGAAGGCGCTCGCGGTGGCAGAGATGCACACAGAGCTCTTCCCGGACGACATCGAGGCCCGCCTCCGGCTCGGGTACCTCTACACGGTCCAGAACGACCGGCCCGCCGCGATCGGGGAATACGAGCGGATTCTCGAGCTGGACCCATCCCAGCACGACAGGCTGCAGGCGATCGGCGAGCTCTACGAGTCGATGGGCGAGTTCGAGCAGGCGCTCGATTACTACGGCCGGTACCTGGAGCGGTTTCCCGACAGCGAGCGCTCCTTCCAGGTAGTGGGGAATCTGTACCGCCAGCTCGGCAAACAGGAGGAAGCCCGCGCCAACTTCGAGCGGACGCTCGTGATCGATCCCGGCAACGTCGAGGCGTTGACCTCCCTCGCCGAGCTCGAGTACACGACCGGGCAGCCGGAAGAGGCCGAGGCGAGGCTGGCGGAGGCTTCCGATGCCGCGAGAACTCCGGTACAGCAAGCCCAGGTATACGAGGAGCTCCGGGATCTGGCGGAGTGGCAGGGTCGGACCCGTGCGGCGATCCAGTACAGAGGGCGGCAGATGGAGCAGCTCGAGGCGAGCACATTTCCCCCGTTGCTGACGATCGTGAATCGGCTCACGTCGCTGGACCTGTTCGTACAGGCCGGCCAGCCCCGGGCCGCGTTGGACTCCCTGGCGGCGATCCAGCAGGCACTGGAGCCGCCCTGGGACCTGTTGGGATCCATCGGCGGGGTCGTCGTCTCCAGGGAACTCGGCGATGCCGAGAGCCTGGCCCGTGCGGTGGAGACCCTTGACCGGATGATCCAGGCCCTCGGTTTCGAGAACCTGCGCCAGGTGGCGCTCAGGGCCGAAGGTTGGGCTTTGGAGCTGGAGGGCAATTGTGCGCGGGCGCTCGATCGCTTCGCCGAGTCGTTCGCTCTCCTGCCGACCAAGGTCGATGCCCACACCGACATCGGCCGCTGCGAGCGCAAGCTGGGGCGGCTGGATGACGCTGAGGCGAGCCTCGAGCGCGTCCTCCAGGTGCGGCCAGCCGACCCGAAGGCCCTGCTGGAGCTGGCCCGTGTCAGGGAAGAGGCGGGCGATCGCGAGGGCGCCCTGGAGCGGGTAGAGGCGGCGCTGGCAGTATGGGCTGAAGCCGACGCGGGATTCGAGCCCGCGGTCGAAGCCAGGGCGCTGCAGGCTCGACTCGGCGGCTAGGGCTCCAGACCGGTGAACGGTAGCCTGGAGTAGCCGGGCGGCATCGATCTCTGCAGCCTGGCTGCTGCTTCCTCGGTCTCTCGGAAGACGCGGAGGAGGTTGCCCCCGAGGATCTTGCGAAGATCCGCCTCAGAGTAGCCTCGATCCAGGAGGACGGCGGTGAGCTCGGGGTAGTCGGAGACGTCCTCGAGCCCGCGCGGCACGACGGAGATCCCGTCGAAGTCCGATCCCAGCCCCACGTGGTCCACTCCCGCGACCCGGATGATGTGCTCGATGTGGTCGGCCACGAGTCCGATGTTTCCCGGCGCGATGTTCTCGAACATCCAAGCCGTGAACGCCTCCCGAAACGCAGCGTCATCCGGGTGCTCCTCGCGGAGCCGCTCCTGCACCTGGAAGATCTCCTGGATCTTCCGGGCGGATTCGGGAACGATGAAGCCGGAGAAGAAGTTCACCATCACGACCCCGCCGTTTCGCGCGACCAGGCGGAGGACGTCATCGGACACGTTTCGCGGATGGTCCGCGATGGCCCGCGCGGAGGAGTGGGAGTAGATGACCGGCGCCCTCGCCGTCTCGAGCGCGTCACGCATCGCCTCGTCCGTCACGTGCGAGAGGTCGACCAGCATGCCGAGGCGGTTCATCTCGCCTACCACCTCCCGGCCGAAGCTGGTGAGGCCTCCGTGCACCGCCGTGTCGCCCGCGGCGTCCGCCCAGGCCAACGTCTTCGAGTGCGTGAGCGTCATGTAGCGGGCACCCGCGCGATACAACTCCCGCAGCACGGGCAGCGAGTTGGAGATCGCGTGCCCGCCCTCGATTCCGATCAAGGAGGCGATCTTGCCCTCGCCGACGATGCGCTCGATATCGGCCGTCGAGTACGCCATCTCCAGGTCGGCGGGGTAGGCGGCGGCCAGGCGCTTGATGAGGTCGATCTGCTCGAGGGCGATCGGGGTGGCGCCGTCCCCGATGTAGTCCGACTCGACGTAGGCTGCCCAGAATTGGACGTCCACGCCGCCCTCCCGGAGCCGCGGGATGTCGGTGTGTCCATCGGGGCGTCCGGTCCCGATGCCCATGCCATAGACGTCCAGAGCCGCCTGTTGGCGGATTCTCCAGGGAAGGTCGTTGTGTCCGTCCACGACGATGGCGTCGCGGTGGATCCGTCGTGCTTCGTCGGAGGTCGTGTCCGCGGGAGAGCTCGGACCGGCCGCGGCCGCGGCCGCGGCGAACCCGGGCGTGGCCAAGCCGGCGGCGGTGAAGCCGGCGACCGACGCCAGATCCACCCGGCGAGACTGCGCTTCGCCGGCATCGCCGTGATGGATCAACAGGCCCAGCCAGCCGGCATACGCGACGACGACGGCCGCCAGCACCGAGACGGCGATCACGAACCGCCGAAGCCTCCGGTCGCTCGCCTGAAGAAGCGAGAAACCGGCGAACGTGGCGGAGATGACGAGTAGCACGGTCGCCCAGATGGACCAGAGGCGGTGACTCATGATCGGTGATTCTCCCACGAAGGTGCGTGCCTCCTCGACATCGGCCGCCGCCAGCCCGGTCACGAAGGCCGGAATCGAGAAGACGCCGGCCAGGAGCAGCGAGACGACGGCGTATCGCTCCAGTGCTTCCCGGTCGGTGATCCACCCGACGAGGCCGGCACCGACTCCGGCAAGGGCGAACACGACCGAGAAGGGCTGACTGATCTGGTGAAGGTACTCCCAACTCATGCGGAACCTGTCGAGACGGCCGGGGTTGACAGTGACGCCGCCGGTCGTAGGATTGCGAACTCGACCACCAAGCCCCCTTCGTCTAGTGGCCTAGGATACCTGGTTCTCAGCCAGGAGACAGGGGTTCGATTCCCCTAGGGGGTATTTTGGAGCCGCCGGGACGACCGGCGGCTTTTTCGTTCCCGGCACCCATCGCGTGCGCCCTCCGCATGACCTCACGCGTACCCCCGCAGTAGCCGACGCGCCTCAGTAGTCGACCGGGCGCAGATACCACTCGCCGATCGCCGTGGAGGAGAGCATCGGAACCGTGGGCAGGTGTCGCTTCCAGTGCGTGCCCTCGAGACGCTTCCGGACCACATCGATCTTGGCGGGATCGAACCCGAGCTCCGCCAGCCGATCGGCCGGGTAGCCGCTCAGGAGATGGTGGAGGATGAGGTCCGCCTCCGCGTAGTTGACGCCGAGATCCTCCTCGTCCGTCTGTCCATGGATCAGATCGGCGCTGGCCGGCTTCTCCACGATCTCCTCCGGGATGCCGATAGCTCTTGCGAGCTCCCACACCTGCACCTTGAACAGGTCGCCGAGCGGGTTGATCGGCGGCGTGTCGTCGGCGTGCCAGGTGAAGTAGCCGAGCAGGCGTTCGGACTTGTTGCCCGTCCCGACCGGAAGGGCGTCCAGCTTCGCCGCCTGATCGAAGAGCACGATCATCCGTTCTCTCGCGGCGACGTTCCCGCGCCGGTGATCGCTCATCTCGGGCTCGAATCGCTCGGCGTATCCGTCCACCGCATCCGTGATGTCGATCTCTCTCGTCTCGATCCCCAGTCCGTCGGCGAGGAGGAGGGCGTGATCGCGGCTCTCCGGGCTCGACGTTCGATAGGGAAGGAGGAAGCCCTTCACCGCATCGGCTCCGAGCGCCCGCCGGCACAGCGTGGCGGTCAGCGAGGAGTCGACGCCGCCCGAGAGGCCGACAACTACCTTCCCGAAGCGGCGGCGCCCGATCTCGCTGCGGAGGAACTCGACGAGCCATCGCTCGACGAGCTTCGTGTCGATCGCCAGCGGGGAGAGATCGTCCGGGCTGGGCGAAGGCGAGACCTCGGGCGAATGGACGGCGTCGGGGATCTCGATCACGTCCTCACGCTCTCCTCTCATGAGGACTCGCCCCCTTCGCTGCGCTCGGGCTCAGCGCCGCTCGGCTGCCCGCCCTCGGTCCCCCGCGGACGGTGAAGCAGCAGGCCCGGCAGCGCTCGCTCCAGGTCGGCAAGCAGGGGCCCTCCGACGCGTGCCGCCGAGATCTTGCGCAGGTCCAGGCGCATCCCGAGAAGCGCCTCCTCCCACAGGGGAGCTCGAGCGATCGCCTCTCCTCCGGGCCCGAAGACGACCGACCCTCCCGGGAAACCCTTGCCTCCCTCGAAGCCGAGAATCTGGATCGCCGCGACGAAGACACCGTGCTCCTCCGCGATCGTCCGCAGGACGCGATCCCACCGAACCACGTTGCCCGGTACACCCGGTCCCGGCTCGAAGCCGCGCGCCGGCGAGGCGCTCGGCACCAGTATCAATTGTGCGCCGTCGAGAGCCGCCAGCGTGCTCGACAGGGAGTGGAACACATCCTCGCAGATCAGCATCGCGGCGCGTCCCCAGCTGGTGTCGAAGGCTCGGACCGTGTGGCCGGGGTCGACGAAGCGCTCCTCTTGGAAGACGCCGTAGGTGGGCAGAAAGACCTTTCGGTGGACATGGAGGATCGCCGGATTCTCGCCCAACCTGGCACAGAGCGCCGAGTTGTACACGCGGTCGCGGTAGAGCTCGAAGAAACCGATCACCACCTCGAGCGTTGCGTCCGCGGGGCGAGAGGCACCGGCAAGATACAGATCGTTCAGCCTCTCGAGCAGGCGCTCCGCCGTCATCGCGTGTTCCCGCACCCCGCCTTCGAGGAAATAGCCGGTGAGGGCGGTTTCCGGGAACACCAACATGTCGGGCCGCGGCGTCATGGCCTCCAAGCGCTCGAAAACCCGGGCGGCCTCGGCCAGGCTCGCTTCCACGTCCGCCTTGACCGGACGGAACTGACAGATGGCGAGGTCCAGCTTCATCGCAGCAACGTCCGATGCTCCGAAATGCATGTCAACTTGCGTGTCTCCACGCATTCCCCTATTCGACTTCCATGCTCTCCAGCGCTGTCGCTCGCGGCTTCACCCTTTTCCTGCTCATCGGCCTCCCGCTGATGGCCGCCCGGAATTCGCGGCTGGAGGAGCACGTGGAGGCCATCGATGCCGCCCGGCCGGCGCTCTATCTGTCTGCTGCTCTTACCCTTCTCCTGATTGCGGGCCTCACGGCGATCGTCGCTGCCTGGGAGGATATCCCGCCGGAACTGCTGGGCTGGACGGTGGGTGAGCCCGCCGTGGCGCTCGGGTGGGGCCTGGCGGTGACGGCGGCCGGCCTCGGCATCGCCTGGTTGAGTGGCTTGATCGGCCGTCGCGCGGGTCTGGAGGAGAGCCCCCTGCTGCGTCTCCTTATCCCGCGTAGCAGCAACGAGCGTCGCGCCTTCCTCGTGCTGGCGGGAATAGGCGCCGTATGTGAGGAGTACATTTATCGCGGGTTCTCCCTGCACGTTCTCGCGGACTGGACCGGTCAGCCATGGGGGGCTGCCGCGCTGACGTCCGTCTCGTTCGGCCTCGCGCACGGTTACCAGCGCGTGAACGGGATTCTCCGCTCGGCCGCTCTCGGGATGGTGCTGGCGGTCCCGATCCTCTGGACAGGAAGCCTCTTTCCGGCCATCCTCGCGCACTTCTGGATCAACGCCGCGATGTCCTCTCCCGCGTCGCGCTGGCTCCTCGCCGACGTCCGTGCCTCGAAGGGGAGTCCGGCGGAGGGGTCCGTGGGTGGAGACGATACCACCGATACCACCGATTCCAAGCGTGAGGATCGCTCGTGAGCGCCCACAAGCTCGCCGGTCCGGCATTGGCGGCGCTGTTGACGCTCCTGACGGCCGACGTCGGGACGGGTCTACTGGCGCAGGAAGCAGGGGAGAGCCAGGAGGACACCGGCACGAACGAGCCCCCGAAGCTATGGGTCGACCCGATAGGTCTCGTGCGGGCCGGGCTCCGTGTCGAGCCGGAGGAGTCGCCGCGGAACACGGCGTTCGACCTCTTCGATGCCCGCCTGGGCGTCGAGGGTGGCTTCGGGTCCATCCTCGAGTACATCGTCCACGCCGGCTTCGAGACCCGCGAGACGGAGAAGAAGATCGAGTTCCTGGATGTCGCTCTGGCGGTGACTTTCATGCCCGAGCTGCACTTCGACGTCGGCCTCTACAAGGCGCCCTTCAGCCTCGAAGAGCTGATTTGGAAGCCGGACATCAAGTTCGAGAGCCGAGCCCTGGCCGTCACCGCGATCGCGCCGGGTCGGCAGATCGGGGCCGGTCTCTCAGGCACCTTCTTCGAGGAACGCTTCGAATACGGGGTGGGCCTGTTCAACGGCAACGGCAAGGCGCTCGAGAACGACAACAATTCGTTTCTCTACTCGGGCCGCTTGCAGTTCAATAACGTCGGTCCGGTGGGTTTCCGCGACGAGTTCGTCTTTCAGGTCGGCGGCAACGCGGCGTTCTCGCGGGACAGCGCCGCGGATCTGTCGCGGATGGGCGGTTCGCCAGACGCGGTCGAGGAGCTGTCGACGTTTCGCGGCGACCGCTTCCTCTGGGGGCTCGACCTATCCTCCAGCTACGAGGGCTTCTTCGTGGATGCCGAGTTCCTGCGGGCCGAGCTCGATCCACTTCAGGTCGGCGAGACCGAGAAGCTCATCGCCCAAGGCGGGTACGTGCAGGGCGGGTATCGGTTTCTGGGCGGTTTCGTGGAGGGGCTTCTCCGATACGACACGCTCGACCCGATCGACGGTGAGGACAGCGACTATTTGTTGATCGGAGCGAACCTCTACTACCTGTACCACTTCCGGTTCGAGCTTCAGTATGCCATCGGCCTCAACGACTCGCCGCCCACCCCGGAGCTCTCCGACGGCCAATTCATCTTCTTCGTTCAGCTGAGGCTCTAGTAAGAGACGGCGATGCGGTAGGCCAGCGGGTTGCTCCCACGCCGCGGCCTGCGCCACCGCGTCCCGTCGGATCGCTCGTTTCACTCAGAGTTGGATCAGAAGTAGCCCTGTAGGAACATCTTGAAAGAGCTGGCCGACGAGGTGTCGTCCGAGAACAGGGCCACGTCCCAGTTCAGGGCCAGCTTGTTCCGGCCGTAAAAGAAGATCTGCACGCCCGGTGTGATTCCCCAGTTGTCATCCCGGGCTATGTCCGTGTTGGCGTCGGCCCAGGTGACCCGGAAGATCGGCTGGATCGCTTCGATCGGCCGCTTGGCAAACGATCCCCGGTAGTCCTTCGGCCTCGTGATGAACCTCCAACCTGTATTCACCTGGAACGTCTGGGCTCGGGCGAACTCATCCGTGGGCGGGAACTCGAGAACATCGCCCTGCCGGTTCATGAAGGGGTTCTGCCCATAGACGTAACCGCCCTGGAAGAGCAGACCCTCCTCGAAGCCACCCAGCTGGAGCCAAAACTCCAAGTTCGTGAAGTACTTGCCCGTGAACGTGACCCCGTCGTCGGTGACGAAGGGGCGGTCGGTCACGGCGCCGGCCACCGCGATGTCCAGCGGCATCTTTCCGACCTGGAGGTTGGCCTGTGCGCGGGCCATCCATTGCCCCCGGCTGTCGGCGTTGGGGAGGGTGTCGAGAGGCTCCTGGATCTGCTGGCCGGCGAAGTAGCCGGCCCAGTAGGAGACCCGGCCGCCGGCGATGTCTCCGCTCAGCTCGATCCCGACGTCGCGGTCCGAGAGCCGAAATCGCGTCGTCAGCTCGTCCAGGGAGAGCGCGCGGAGCGCGGGGACGCCCGGGATATCCAGATCCCGCTCGGCGGTGAGCATCTTCGTATCGCTCGTGAGCTGAAAGCCGTCGAACGGTCGCTTCATGTTGCCGAAGCGCACCCTCAAGGCAGGGAAGAAGTTGAGCCGGGCGAAACCGTCTTTGATCGCGACCTCCTCGAAGCCAGAGAAGTCCACCTGCAGCTTCACGTCGACGAACTCTACGATCTCCGCCTCGACGGTTATGTAGGCCCGCCGAATGAACAGATCAAACGGGGGCGCTCCGTCCCGGCAGGCCGTATCGGGATCGTTCCCTGGAAGGTCCGACACGAAGCCGGCGCAGCTGCTCGACCACCCCTGCAGCTGAAGGCGACCGTGGAAGGTGAGATCCACGTCCTTGGTCTCGAGCTTGACCTCCGGCTGGTCCTGTCCCGATGCCACGCCCGGGACGAGCACGGACAGGCAGACGGCACTCAGGGCGAGCGTTCGTCGCATGAACGACCTCCACATTGCAGGGTGAGTCGACCCGATGAGCCGGCCTCAGAGTCGCGAGCCTGCGAGAATGCTCCATATGTTGGCCGCTATGCGGATGCGCAAGACGTGATGCAGGAAGCGCTGTGGAAAGCGGGAGACGCCAGCGGGATCGTCGCGCTCGCCGCCTCCTTCGGGTACGCGCTCGTTCTGCTTCTGCTCCTGCCCTTCGGGGCACACCGGGTGTTGGCCCTGTGGCGTCGCTTGCGGAGGCCGCCGATCGTCCTACCCAGGCGCTGGATCGGCGAGCTGCCAGGCGTCACCGTGCAGCTGCCCGTTTACAACGAGGCTAACGTCGTCGAGCGGCTGATCGATTCGGCGTGCTGCCTCGACTATCCGAGCGATTGCCTCCAGATCCAGCTGCTCGACGATTCGACGGACGAGACGAGCGCCATCGCCGCGGCTCGCGTTGCCGCTTGGCGGAGTCGGGGCCGACGCATCGAGCACCTCCACCGCGGCTCGCGGTGTGGCTTCAAGGCCGGGGCCCTGGCCGACGGGATCCGGCGAGCCCGGGGAGACTTCCTTCTCGTCCTGGATGCCGATTTCGTCCCGCCTCCCGATCTTCTGCGACGCCTTCTTCCGCCCTTCTCCGATCCGGACGTCGGCATGGTGCAGGCGGCATGGGACTACCTCAACGAGAGCGACAGCTGGCTCACACGGGCGCAGGCGCTCATGCTGGATGCTCACTTTCGGATCGAAGGTGAAGCCCGATTCCGCACCGGACTCTTCTTCAACTTCAACGGCACGGCCGGGATGTGGAGGCGGGCGTGTGTGGAGGATGCGGGAGGCTGGCGGGCGGCAACGCTGACCGAAGATCTCGACCTGAGCTACAGGGCGCAGCTTGCCGGGTGGCGCTTCGTCTTGCTGAGTGACGTGCGGGTTCCGAGCGAGGTGCCGGCCGAGATGCGCGCCATCGAAGTCCAGCAGGGGCGATGGGCCCAGGGCGGCGTACAAACCGCGCGCCTCCTTCTACCCACCATCTGGCGGAGTCCGCACCGCCTGGCGGTCAAAGCGGAGGCTACGGCTCACCTGCTTAGCCATATCGTCCACCCCACAACCCTTCTCCTTGCGGCGGCGCTGAGCCTCCTCGCCTTCACGGGCGTACGGGATCAGCTACCTGCCTGGCTGCATGTGCTGGGGGTGTCTGCGGCCACGTTGCCTTTCGTGGCCTTTGCCGCGCTGGCGGGTCTCCAACGTGGCGTTCCGCTCCGAAAGCTACCGCGGAGGATCATTGAGGCTCTCGCCCTCGGCATCGGGCTTGGCGTGCCGCTCACGTGGGCGGTGGCACGCGGAGTGTCGGGTAGAGACACCCCGTTCGTGAGGACGCCGAAGAAGGGGGTACGCACGGTACGCCGCTACCGAGCAGCCGCTCACATCGCGCCGGCGGTCTGCCGTGCCGTGGCGGGACTATCGCTGGGAGGCGCGGCCTTCTCCCTGATCTTGAGCGGCGCCCTCGGGCCGGCCGCCCTAACGGGGCTCTTCGCGCTCGGTTACGCCGCCACCACGTGGACGACGCTTCGGGATGAGGGCGTCGGTAAAGAGCAGCAGGAGGAACGGGACGTGGATCGCCACGCGGATGAAGAACGGTTCCGGCCAGCTTCCCGTCGCCTGGAAGGCCTCCAGACCCCAGTAAGCCATGAACACGGTGCCGCTGAGCAGCAGCCAGGCACGGCCGCCGCGTAGCGCCGCGAGTGGCAGAATCCAGAGCACGTACCACGGGTGGATCGTCGGGGAGAGGACGAGCGCGATCCCGATCGTCCAGTACAGCGTCCGCTCGACGCTCCAGCGACGCCATGCGGCGACGAGGGCGGCGCCGAGGGTACCGAGGACAGCGAGGGTCTTAACGGCGTAGGTGCCGAGAAGCGCCGCGAGGGCGCCGAACGCGCCGGCGTTGAACCTCCACTTCTCGGCGTAGGTGACCAGGCCGCCGAAGATGGAGGATCCGGCTCCCACGTATGGGATCGAGAGCAGCAGCAGCGTCCCGATCCCGGCGGCCGCCGCGACGGCTCGCCTGCGGGCGGCGGCTGGAAAGGCGGCGGCGGGAGCGAGCTTGACGGCGGCTCCGAGCCCGAGCAAGGCGCCTCCCAACGCGGCGTCGCGGAGGGGAGGCGTCCCGGCTGCTTCTCCCGGATCGCTCCGACGCCCGAGGAAGAGCAGAGCGGCCATCATCGGCAGGAGCCCGAGTGGCTCCGCGTGGCCGCTCCAGGCCACCTCGACCAGAACGAGCGGCGACCAGAGATAGAGCAGCGGCGCGAGCCCCGGTGATTCGTCCCGCCCCGACGTGAGGCGGTCGAGCACCCAGCCGACGCCGAGGTCCGCGGCGACCCAGACCGCCTTGAAGAGGATCACTGACGGGCCCAGCAGCGCCAGTGCCCAGAAGACGAGCTGTGCTCCCGGGGGATAGATGGTCGATACGGACGGATGGTTGATGAGCGCGTGCCAGCCGGTTCGCAGCGGTTCGAGGGCTGCAGCCTCCGGGGCATACAGATAGGGGTTCACGCCATGGGTCTGTACCCATCCGTCCCACATGTACCGGTAGATGTCGTCGGAGAAGTGAGGATCCCGCGGGAGGAGCGCGAGTCGGCCGGCGATCGCCAGCGTCCACACTCCCCGCCGGTCCAACGGCCGCCGATCATGGGCGAGGGCCGCGCCGACGTAGGCGCCGAAGGCGGCCGCCCACAGGCCCATGGACGGCCACGGCGTCCCGCTGCCGCCGGGCAGCCAGGCGATCACCAGCACGAAGGCGACGCACATAGCGCCCGGAAGCAGTGGCGACGCGAGCGGCACCCGACCGTCGGACCCGGACGCGAGACGGAGCGCGCTCACACCGTCCCTCCACGCGAGAACAAGCCGTGAAGGGCGTCGCCGTTCTCGTCCCGGCCCGCAACGAGGCCGACTGTCTTCCCGGTCTCCTCGACCGGCTCTCTACGGCCGGTATTGATCTCATCATCGTCGTCGACAACGGCTCCACCGACGACACCGCTCGGATCGCGGCCGACCGCGGCGCCACCGTGGCGCGCGAGCCGGCCCCCGGTTACGGCCGGGCCTGTCTGGCCGGCATCCGCGAGCTGGCCGCTGCGGGGATGCCCCCGGAAGTTCTCGTCTTCATGGACGCCGACGACTTCCTCGCGCCCTCCCAGGTCGGGAACCTCGTGGCCCCGATTGCCACGCAGGAGGCGGATCTCGTGGTGGGCGAGCGGCGGTCGAGTCCCGGAACCCGGGGAGTCCGTCCGCACGCTCGGATCGGAAACGCCCTCGTCACGAGCGTGCTGCGCCGGCTCTACGGCAGCAGCGTGCGCGATCTGGGCCCGTTCCGCGCGATCCGGTTCTCCTGTCTTCGCCGATTGGAGCTCGATGATCCGGATTACGGCTGGTACGTCCAAATGCAGGTGAGGGCCCTCAGGAGCGGATGCCGTGTGGTCGGGGTGCCGGTGGATTTCCACGCCCGCACGGCCGGGATCTCCAAGGTGTCCGGGTCCGTTCGCGGTTCGGTTCTCGCCGGAATCAAGATGCTGTGGACGCTGGCCGGCGAGATCGTCGGTGGCTCCGATCGACGCCACCACGCGGAATGAGAGTTCAGCCCTTCGAGGAGTCTTCTTCCGCGGGCTTCGCGGCAGATCCGCCGACGAGATCCTTCCAGAGACCCATGAGATGCTCGTCGAAGCGGGCCGGGTCGGCGGTGTATTCCCGAGCCCACGTCTGGAGATCAGGTAGGGGGACGCTCTGTTCCAGCTTGTTCGTGACAAGCCGGACCATCGTCTGGAAGTTCAGGGTGCCGACCTGGAGATTGGCTTCGCGGGCCGCTTCCTCGACGAGTCGGTAGATCCTCTCCTCGGAGAGCGAAAGAAACACCTCGGTGAGGCGGGCGGAGCAGAAGTCGAGGTACTTCGCCCGAAGCACTTCGTCGATTCCGTCGCCGGAATTCAGGCCCGCGGCTCGTTCGGCGCCACCGACCGGATCGTGGCTCAAGAGGACGGGTCCTCCTGGAGTTCGCGGGTTCAGGGGGCTGCACCCAGTGCTAGAAATAGGGGCACACGCCCCGGGAGTGTCAAGTTGGCGACTCCGTGGACCGCCTGTTGGCTTGACCTGGACCGGCGGAGCCGGTCCGTCAGGGTGGAACCGCGAAGCCTCGGCCGCGCCAGCCGCGGCGGCCGATTTACCGGCTGCCGGCGAAGCCGGCGTCGCTCAGGCGGGTGCGCTGAAGCTCCTCGAAGATCGTACGGCGACAGAGTCCGTACACGATGACGTCACTCAGAAATTCCGGGTCCGTTTGGCGCACCTCCTCCACCTCGTCAACCAGGCCTTCCGGTAGATTCACCACGAGTTCAACGGGTCGAGTAGCCCTCATGCGGCGCAGCATCTCCATCGATAAAAAGTGAAGAATTGGAAGTATGTCGCTTTTTCTTGCCCGCCCGGCCTGACCGGCGGTGGCGGTGGTTCCTGAAGGCGATCAACTATACCACGGTCCGTTTTCCCAAAGCAACCCACACTCTCCGGTGATTGAACCGTACTTGATCACGTAAGTGTCTGGCCACCAACGATTTGATAAAATGTCGAAAACTCGGCTCTCGGCGTGGATTACTCAGATCGCGATCGGGCGCCGATGGGCGCGATGGCCTTGAAAGGAAGGGATGACGCCGCATTCGCCGAGGTTCAATACGGGACCGAATCGATGTGCTGTCAGCGACTTTTTTGAAAAGCCGAAGGCGGCGGCGAGGGCCCTGCCCGCGTCTCTGCCTCCCGCTCGTGAAGCACGCCTTGCCGCTGCCGGGCGCCATCCCGCAAGCTGCGCGGATGAGTAGCGATCGGGTTCTCGAAGCGCGGTGAGCATGGACGATTCGACACGTAGGACGCCTAGGACACGGTGGCTCGGTGTGGCCATCGGCGTGGCCGTTCTCATCGCCGGCGTCTTGCTGGCAGGCCGGTTCCCGTACTCGGGCGAGCACTACGGGCTCTGGTCCCTGGCGCCACCGCTCGTGGCGGTGCTGCTCGCGTTCGCTCTCCGGGATGTCGTGGCCGCGCTCTTCGTCGGCATCGCGTTGGGCGGCGTGATCAGCGGACGCCTCAACATCGTCCAGGAGTTTCTCATCCCATCCGTCGGGTCACCCGAGTTCGGCCTCATCCTGATCGTCTACCTGTGGTGCCTCGGTGGGCTCATCGGGCTGTGGACTCGAACCGGAGGTGCGCTCCGTTTCGCGGAGTGGGCCGGTGGGAAGATCGTCAGCGGGCCGAGGTCCGCGATGGTCTTTGGCTGGCTGATGGGCCTGGTCTTTCACCAGGGAGGCACCATCAGCACGGTGCTCACCGGCACGACCGTTCGGCCGATAGCGGACCGGAACCGGATCTCCCACGAGGAGTTCTCGTTTATCGTGGATACGACGGGATCGCCCGCGGCGACGCTGATCCCCTTCAACGTCTGGCCGATCTACGTCGCCGGCCTGGTGGCCGGCACGGTGCCTGTGCTCGCCACGCAGGAGCAGGCGATCGCCTTCTTCTTCCGCGCCCTCCCGTTCAACTTCTATGCGATCCTGGTGATCCTCTTCACCCTGCTGTTCAGCCTCGAGCGACTTCCGTTCCTGCCGGGCCGGCGAATGACGGCAGCGCGCCGGCGAGCTCGCGAGAGCGGTCGGCTCGACGACGAGCGCGCCGAGCCTCTCTCTTCGGAGGAACTCTCGGTCGTGAGGCCTCCGGCCGGCTACTCGCCCGGGCTGGTCGATTTCTTCGCACCGATCGGGACCCTGCTCGGCGTGGCCATCGTGCCGTATCTGTGGACGTTCTTCGTGCTCGGGAGGCGAGGCGACCCATCGCTGCCGATCGCCGAGGCGTTCGTCCTCTCGGTGCTCGTGGCGATGGGGGTGGCGCTGGCCAAGGGGATGCGGCTTCGAGACGTGATGGACGGCTTCGTCTCGGGCTGTAAGGGCGTGACGATCGGCGCCATCGTGCTCGCACTCGCCGTCACGCTGAAGTCCGTGGCCGATGCCGTCGGCACGGCACCCTACGTGGTGGCGGAGCTGGGAGAGGCCGTCTCGCCCGTCGCGCTGCCCGCGCTGCTCCTCCTGGTCGCGATGTTCATCGCCTTCTCGACCGGAACGTCATGGGGCACGTACGCCGTGCTCTTCCCGGTCGCGATGCCGCTCGCCTGGAGCATCTCGCCTGATCCGGGCTATCTGGCGCTGAGCTTCGCCGCCGTTACCGGCGGTGGCGCGTTCGGCGACCACTGCTCCCCGATCTCCGACACGACCATTCTCTCCTCGCTGGCCACGGGTTGCGATCTGATGGACCACGTGACCACGCAGCTGCCGATGGCGATCTGGGCGGCCGGGCTCGCCGCCGTGCTCTACACCGTGATCACGGCCCTGCTGTTGTAGGAGATACGGGGCGGAGGTGCGCCGATCGCTGGAACCCGACACATTGATCCACGCGGCCGGTCGGAAGACACGACTCACACGGAGGAGAACGTGGCCGAGGGAAACAAGTCGGCGCTCATCCTGGGAGCCTCGAGCGGTTTCGGCGAGGCGTCAGCTCTCGCCCTGGCCGAGGCAGGCTTCGACATCTACGGGGTCCATCTGGACCGTCGCGCGGGCCTCGAGCGCGTCAAGGAGATCGTAGCCGAGATCGAAGCCCTCGGGCGTCGCGCTCTCTTTTTCAACCTCAACGCCGCGGACGCCGAGAAGCGGGCCGACGTGCTCGACCGGATCGGCGAGGAGACGGCACCGGGAGCGGTCCGAGTCCTGCTGCACTCGCTGGCGTTCGGCACACTGCGGCCGCTGGTGGATCGGGATCCCAAGTCCGTCATCACGCCCAAGCAGATGGACATGACCCTCGACGTGATGTCGCACTCGCTGGTGTACTGGACGCAGGGGCTCGTCTCGCGGAGGCTCATGGGCGATGGCGGGCGGATCTACGCGATGACCAGCTCCGGAGGCGATCGGGTCAGTCCCTTCTACGGCCCGGTATCCGCGGCCAAGGCATCGCTGGAGTCGCACTGCCGTCAGCTGGCGTTGGAGCTTGCGCCTCTCGGCATCACGTGCAACGCGATC
Source organism: Gemmatimonadota bacterium (assembly GCA_039588495.1). Classification (GTDB taxonomy): domain Bacteria; phylum Gemmatimonadota; class Gemmatimonadetes; order Palauibacterales; family Palauibacteraceae. Next base: position 21,361 of record JBDGZR010000015.1, read on the forward strand.
CGTGCCGGCGTGACGGACACGCCGGCGCTGCGGAAAATCCCGGGACACGACCGGATGATCGAGATCGCCCGTGAGATCAACCCGCACGGAAGGCTGACCACGCCGGCGGACATCGGCCGCTGCCTCGTTGCCCTCTCCCGGCCGGAGACCGCCTGGATGACGGGCAACGTGCTCCGCGTGGATGGTGGCGAGGACGTCGTCGGGGCGGGCCTGTCGAGCGGCCCGGATACGGTGGCGGGCGTGTCGGGAGACGGATCGTGAACCGCGCGGCGCAGAGCTTGGGAAGGGCGGTACTGACGCGCGCGGCGCGCGGCTATGTGCGCCATCGCTGGCGATCCGTCAAGCGCGATGCCGGCCGCCCGTGGCGCAAGGGAGCCGATGGGACGGCCGCCTCGCTCGGCCGCTGGATCGGCCTCTCCCTCGCCGTGGGGGCGAAGGCCCTCGGCGCCGGCGCCGCGATCTACGTCGTCATGAAGCGCCGCTGAGCTCCAGAACCACGTCGATCCGCCGGTTCCGAGCCCGCCCGGCGGCGGTGTCGTTGCGTGCGATCGGTCTGCTCTCTCCGTAGCCGATGGCGCGGATCCTGTCAGCGCTGATCGCCATATTCGCGAGGACGTATTCCCTGACGGCGATCGCGCGCCGTGCGCTCAAGGCCTGGTTGAACTCGTCGTTGCCCTGTGAATCGGTGTGTCCCTCGACGGTGATGCGTGCTCCCGAGAACGCGCGGATCGCCTGCTGGACCTTCGTGAGGAGGGAGTAGTCCTCCGGCCGGATCTTGTGGGAGCCGGAGTCGAAGGTGAGTCCCAGCAGCCGGATCGTCACCTGCTCCACGCCCAGGATGATCTCTGCTTCCTCTTCGTCGAAGAGGGCCTGCACCTCCCGTAGGGTCTGCTCCTGCCGCTCACGCTCTCTGAGTTCGGCCGAGACCGTGGCCTCCCGCTCGCCTAGACGTGCCAGCTCGAGGTCCAGCGAGTCCGACGAGGCCTGAAGGCGCCGTATCTCGCCCTCTCCAACCACGAGGCTCCTCTCGAGGTGCCTGCGGTCTTCCAGCAGGCTGAGGATCGCCGCCGCGACATCGGCCGCCACCGGGCCGCTTCCCCGCGCGAAGTTGGCCTGCAGGCCGATCGCTTCGGTGATGCCGATCAGTTCGGCCTCGTGGCGGCGAACGACGGTTTCCGTGGTCACATCGCGCCTTCTGACGCTGTCCGCGAGCATGGCGACCCAGGTCGAATGGGCGTATCCGTCGGCAGCGCGTGTGGCCAGCTCCCTCGCCTCGGAGGGCTGGCCCGGATCTACGCGGAGCGACGCATCGGCAAGCCCCAGCAGCGTGTCGGCCCCGGCCAGGGTCAGCGGGGCGCGCTCGTCGGCGCGGGCGGCCAGCGCGCCCTCGCGCAGGCGTCGGGCTTCACCGAGCACGCTGTTCCGGACCGCCTGGAGCTCGGCCTCGCCGTAGAGAGACTCCGCCTCCGACGCGCGCGTGCGAGCGTCGTTCTGATTCCCGTCCTCGACCTTCCGGCCCGCCTCCTGGGCCTTCTTCTCGGCGGCTCCCCACCCTTCCTCGGCGAAATCGGGCGCGTTGGCCGCCAGCGCCCGTTCCCGAGCGGCAAGCGTTCCCCGCATGATCACTTCGCCGATCTCCCGCAGATCTTCGGCGCGGTCCAGCGCCTGATTCGATTCGAGCAGCTTCTTGCGGATCTCTTCGATGCGGCCGCCCTGTCGGTGATCCTGTTGTGCCCGAGCCAGCTGCTCTGCCGCTCGCCCGAAGTTCCGGGGAGAGATGAGGTTCAGATGCAGCGCGCGAGCCTCGGCGTAGCGGGCGGCGGTCGCCTCCAGCTGGCTCTCCAGCGTCTGGGCCCCTGCTGTCGAGGGGCCGGCCAGGACGAAGAGGCAGCCGATCAGGAGGGAGGGTCGGTCGACGTTGCAGCGCGCGGCCGGCCTCGGCCCGGACCTCACCGGCGGCGCCCTCCCGCGGGCGAGACATCGATCGACAGGGCGATGACGAGCAACACGATCTGAAGGACGCCCCACTCACCGCCGTTCCAATTCTGCACGGCCGTATACCAGAGGAAGGAGGTCGGGAGAAAGACGAAGCCCAGAACCGGCCACAGCGCCGTGTCGAACAGACCGTGGAACCAGTTCGTGAACAACCAGAGGAGGACGATCACCAACCGCGGCGTTATCAGCGTCGCGAGCGCAAAGAGACATGGCATGGAAGCTATCCCGCAGGAGTCTCGACCCGGACTGCGACCAGTGCGCTCAAGTTATGATAGTGAGAGCCGGATGCGAACCGAAGGGCGTATCAGCGCATCACGACCGCGGCGGCGAGCGTGTCGACAAGCTCCCGCAACGTGGTCTCGCCCCGGTCGCGGGCGTACCAGCGCCGCGAGTCGGCGTAGATCTCCTTGGCCGGTCTCTCGCCCTTCGCCTTCTCGCCGATCACGAACTCCTGGAGCTCCGCGGGTCTGGGGCCCCACGCTCCCGCGGGCTCGAACTCCGCATCCAGGATTATGGCAATCGGAATCGAGCGCGTCCCGTTCGTCAGGAACCGGTCCATCACCTCGAGGCTCTCATCCCGCTTGATGATCCTGAGCTCGAAGTTGGGAAGATCCTCGGCAAACCGGGCCAGCACCGGGACCGTGTTCGCGGCGTCTCCGCACCAGTCTTCGGCGAGCACCAACAGCTTCCAGCGGCCGCCGACGACCGCGGAGCGGCGCGCGACCCATTCCGGTGTCCGGGCCCGCTGGAAGATCCCCTTCCAGAGCGAGAGGTTCTTCTCGACCTCTTCCGAGAGGAAGCGATCGAAGGTCAATCCCCGCTCCCAGTGCTCGCGGTAATCGATGCCGTCTGTCATCTTCTATCCACCCTGTGTAGGGTATCGATGATCCGCTCCAGGTCCGGTTCGAGCCACTCGCGGATCATTCCGTTTTGCCAACTGACCGGGAACGACGTGCCGTTCCCTGCAGATAAAACACCCCCGGGTTCCCGGGACGAGCCACACAGGACATAACACTGTGCAATATAGCAAATTACACGCCAGGAGACGAGAATGACGATAGCGGCCGACACGAAGCCTCCGGTGCCTGAGAACGAGGCGATACTGGACTACGCGCCCAGGTCGCCGGAGCGCGACGAGCTCAAGGCGAGGCTCGCCACCATGGCGGCCGAGGAGATCGAGATACCGCTGATCATCGGCGGCCAGGAAGTGAGGACCGGCGACACTGTCGAGGCTGTCATGCCCCACGACCACAAGCATGTGCTCGCCACCTGGCACCGGGCAGGCGCCCGCGAGGCCGAGATGGCGATCAAGGTGGCGGGCGAGGCCTGGCGCGACTGGTCGAGCTGGAGCTTCGAGGACCGGGCCGCCGTCTTCCTGCGAGCCGCGGACCTTCTCGCCGGACCGCGGAGACAGACGCTGAACGCGGCGACGATGTTGGGTCAGAGCAAGACAGCCCACCAGGCGGAGATCGACAGCGCCTGCGAGCTGATCGACTTCTGGCGCTTCAACGTGCACTTCGCGCGGCGGATCTACGAGGAGCAGCCGAACTCGGCCCCCGGCATGTGGAACCAGCTGGACTACCGGCCTCTGGAGGGCTTCGTCTTCGCGATTACGCCCTTCAACTTCACCTCGATCGCCGGGAATCTGCCCACCGCGCCGGCGGTCATGGGTGGCGTATCGCTCTGGAAGCCCGCCTCATCGGCCGTCTTCAGCGCCCATTACATCCTCCAGATCCTGATGGAGGCCGGCCTCCCGCCGGGCGTCGTGAACCTCCTGCCCGGACGCTCCGGCGAGTTCAGCGACACGCTCCTGTCGAGTCCGGAGTTCGCCGGCATCCATTTCACCGGCTCGACAGGCGTCTTCCAGCACCTGTGGAGGCAGGCGAGCTCTAATCTCGAGTCGTACCGCTCCTACCCGAGGATCGTGGGAGAGACGGGCGGGAAGGACTTCATCGTCGCCCACCGGAGCGCCGACGTGGATGCCCTGGCCGTGGCCATCGTGCGGGGTGGATTCGAGTACCAGGGGCAGAAGTGCAGCGCCGCGTCGCGGATCTACGTGCCCGACAACCTGTGGCCGCAGGTGAGGACGCGCGTTCTCGACATGGTGGGCGATATCGGCGTCGGCGATCCGGCCGACTTTCGGAACTTCATGGGAGCTGTGATCGATCGTAGCGCCTTCTCGGACATCACCTCCTACATCGATCACGCCGCCGCCTCCGACAACATGGAGATCCTGGCGGGCGGAGAGTACTCGGACGAGGTCGGCTACTTCATCAAGCCCACCCTGGTGCTCAGCCCCGATCCGGCGAGCCGGCTCATGTGCGAGGAGATCTTCGGCCCCGTGGTCACGGTGCACGTCTACCCCGCCCAGGAGTGGTCGGAGACGCTGGAGTTGGTCGACGGCACGTCCCCGTACGCGCTCACCGGCGCCGTCCTCGCAACCGACCGGACGGCGATACAGGAGGCACTGGGCTCCCTGCGCCATGCGGCCGGGAACTTCTACGTGAACGACAAGCCGACGGGTGCGGTGGTGGGCCAGCAGCCGTTTGGCGGAGGCCGGGCGAGCGGGACGAACGACAAGGCCGGGTCCTGGCTCAACCTGATCCGATGGGTGTCCGCGCGAACGATCAAGGAGACGTTCGTACCGGCGACGGAGTACCGCTACCCGTTCATGGACGGAAAGTAAGGTTTCGGGCTCGCGCCGCACGCTATCCGCTGGCTTTGAGGGTCAAGGCCTCTGCGGTAGATTGGCGCTCCCCGTAGGAGACGCGCGGACGACGTACAAGAAGGAGATCTGGATGGCGAGGTTCACCGACGACGAGCTGATGCGGAAGGTGCAGGAGGGCTTCATCGTCGAATCCGAAGCCGACATGACCGAGACCTACAAGAAGGCGCTGATCACCCAGCTGACGGTACAGGGTGACACGGAGCTCATGAGCGCCCCCGCGTACTACATGGCCACGAAGGACGCGCCCTCGACCAACACGATGGTCTCG
>JBDGZR010000016.1:0-26097 GCA_039588495.1 Gemmatimonadota bacterium
GAGCACTCACGCTTCCAGCGCCTCCAAGATCGGGCAGTCGCTCGTGGTACGACGGTCGCGGCAGGCGCCGGCCAGCGACGTCAGAGCTCGCCTCATACGCCGCAGAGCTTCGATCCTCTCGTCGATATCGCGAAGCTTGATCTCTGCATGGTGAAGTACTTCTTCGCAGTTCGTTGAAGGGGCGACGCGCAAAGCGAGCAGCTCGGAGATATCGGCGAGCGAGAAGCCGAGGGCCTGCGCACGTTTGATGAAGCGGATGCGCTCCACGTTGTCGGCGCTGTATTGGCGGTAGCCGCTCGCCGAGCGTCGGGGCGTGGGCAGCAGCCCTCGCCGCTCGTAGTATCGGGACGTCTGCACGTTGACGTTCGATCGATCCGCTGCCTCTCCGATCGTCATATCAGTGGCCACGGTTTGCCTCCCAACGATCGATCCTGTCGATGAAGCTGGGGCAGTGGTGCTCCTTGGTCGCGCGGCCGGTTGAGAGTGTCCACATGTGCGGAATCGCCCGCATCTCACAGCCCGGCGTAGCGAGCAGCGCGGACAAGACGACCGAGAAGCCCAGATGTGCTGTGAAGTAGACAAGCCACGCCAAGACCAAGAGACCGAGCGGCGGCGCCCACCACGTGCCGTAGATAGCCAGGTCAAGAACGATGGCGACAGCGATCAGCACCGAGAGCACCACCTGCGGCGCTCTCCTCCAGTTCTTGGTGAAGCCGATGTTGACCACAGGAGGCATGAGCCAGAAGGCGAGTATGATGAGGAGCCACCATTCGATCCGGCTTGGCGCGGTCGCATCGACCAGGACCAACCAGCCGTATCGCAGAAGCGAGTAGAGCGCCCAAAGCAGCCACGCCCCGACGATGAACCGGACGGCGCGCCCGATGAAGCCGGGTTTTCTCAACGACCCCGGCTCTTCGAAAGATGTCTCGATCCTGCTTGTCGTGTGGTCGGCCATGCCCGAGCTCCTGCCCGCGTGTCCTGCTCCTGCTCTATAACCTAAACCCTATACCTAGGTATAGGGTCAAGTCTGGGCGAAGAAACTGGGCGAACTTCTGGGCGAGGTCTGCGCGTCCGAATCACTCCTGCGCCTGCTGGCTCAGCTGGCGCTGCATGCTGAGGATGTCCGGATAAACCCACTGCTCAACGATCTTGCCGTCACTCAGCCGAAAAATGGCCACTTCAGAGATTTCAACTCGGTTACTCGTCGGTGGATTGCCGAGGAAATCGCCTAAATTGGTGCCGCGTGACGTGAATCGCACCGCGACCAGGTCCCGATCAGCAATCGTATCCTCGACTTCCTCTGTCCAGTCTGGAAAGGACTGGCGATGCGCAATGACCTGGGCCCGCACCCCTTCTCGACCGTGAACAGTTCCTTCGGGAAAGTGGCCCACGAAGTTCTCCGCGAATAGATCGTCGATCATCTCGACGCTCCCCTTGCTCCATATCTCGGAAAACACGACGTGAACCACTTCGATGTTGCCGACTTCCACCGAGTCATCGGAAGAAGAGCAGCCTGCCATGATCCCGGCGACGGCTGCTGCCCTAGCCTTTGAGAACGCGCACCCCGATCACCCGGGGCGGCGGCGAGGTTGACGGAAACGCCACTTGTTAATACTATACCCCTGTATAGTATTTTGGAGGCTGGAGGTGACAACGCACTCAACTTGCCCGCCGCACGCGCTGGGTATCGCTGAACCCACAAAGTCCGATCTCGCGAACCGGCTTGCCAGGGTTCGCGGGCAGATCGAAGGCATCCGCCGGATGGTCGAGGACGAACGCTACTGCCCCGATATCCTGCAGCAGTTCGCCGCTGCTCATTCCGCGCTGCGTTCGGCTGAGAAGGTACTCCTGGCCAATCACCTCGAGCACTGCGCCACGCATGCCCTGGAGATGGGCGGCGACTCCGCAACGCAGGTTCGCTCGGAGCTTGTGGAGCTATTCCACAGGTATCTTGGATGAGACTCCCTCGAAGGCGCATCGCGGCCGCTTTCATGTTCGTCGTGGTCTTCGCGCTAGCGGGGACTAGCGCGCCACCGAGCTGCGTGTCCAACTCAAGCGTACACAGCGGCCAACGCAATCACGCTGCCGAGACGTCGTCCGAGCACGGAATCGTCTTGCAGGCCGCTGACTTGACGGCCACCGTTGTCCCGGTCGTAGCTCGCGGTGCCCCTTCCTCAGACACAACGCCAGACTCCGAGTCGTGCGCCACGACCACTCACTGCAATCTCAACCCCGCTTCGCTCGAGTCACCAAACGTGAGTATCGAACTCTCATATACTGCCGCCGAAGGACCGGGATCAACCTGGTTCGTGCACGGAACTTCAGCGACCCACGCCTCGCCCCCTCCTAAAGCCTAATTCGAGGTCGCCATTAGCGACCTGAGGCGGTCCGGCCCGGCCGTCTCCTCGAACCACCGGTCTTCTGATAAACAGTCACGAAATCTCGGTGCGCAACACCGGGAGGAGCATCTCAACACATGAAACCGATGCGGATTCGACACGCCTTGCTTGTAACGGCCGCGTTGACGGCGGCCTCTGCCGGCCCGGCGATGTCACAGGTGGTGAACGAACAGTTCTCGGTAGATGAGGCGGTCCGATTGGCGCGAGACGCGAACCCGGTTCTTCGCGCCGCCAGACTACGAGCGGATGTCGCGGCCGAGCGTGTTCCGCAGGCAGGCGCGCTGCCTGATCCGATCCTCGGCTTCGGGCTGTTGAACCGGCAAATCGCCGACTTCGGCTCGACCGATGAACCGATGCTACAGAATCGCTTCGAGCTGTCGCAGAAGCTGCCGTGGCCCGGAAAACTGGGGTTTTCCGAGGATCGCCGGGCTCTGCTAGCCAGCGCTGGTGCACTCGATGCTGAAGAGACCGAGCAAGCACTCGTCGCTCGGGTCAAGGCCGTCTACTACGAACTCGCGTTCATGGACCGGGCGCTGGTCGTCATGGAGGAGACACGAGGCCTTCTGCGTGAGTTCCTGGAGGTATCCTCCGCTCTATACGCTGTCGGAGAGGGATTGCAGCAGGATGTGCTACAAGCACAGGTCACCGTCGCCTCGATGACCGAAGACATCACGGTCGTGGAGCAGGACCGGCTCGCCACGGCCGCCCGTCTCAACGCCCTGCTTGGAAGAGTGGCCACGGTCGGGATCGGCGAATTGGAGTTTCCGCGACCGGGTCTGGAGCTTCCGCGACCGGGTCTGGAGCTTCCGTCCGTGGAGGCGCTGATGGAGATGGCGGACGTGCAGCGGCCCGGATTGCAGGCGGCACGTGAGCGCGCACGAGCGGCCGAGGCGGGCTACCGGGCTGCGCGTCGCGCGATCTATCCTGATTTCACGGTCGGCGTGGCGTACTCGCAGCGACCTCAGTTCAACGACTGGCTCTCCTTTATGGTGGGAATCAGCCTTCCGCTCTGGGCCGGGAAAAGCCACACCCCTTTCCGTCGCGAGATGGCGGCGATGCAGGCGGAGGAGGAGGCGCGGACGATCGCCCTCTACAACGAGACATTCGCTCAAATCGCGGAGCGGCGCGCCGAAGCGGAGCGAGCTCGGAAACTGGTGTCTCTGTATTCGACGTCGGTGCTCCCCCAGGCTCGGGCCGCAGTCGAGTCCGCGCTCTCTGCCTATCGCGTAGGAAAAGTCGATTTCATGACCCTCGTTCAGAACGAGCTCACCGTTAACCGCTTCGAGATCGAGAGCGTGCGTCTGTCGGCCGATTACCAGAGAGCGGTGGCCGAGCTCGAGGCCCTCGTCGCTTCCGATCTGGGAGGTGCGCCATGAGGAATCTTTTCGCCCGGCTCCCGCACCGCCTGCATGTACTCTTGATCGCTTCCCTTGTCCTCGGCGCGTGCGGAGGCGGTGGCGGAGCCGGGGACTCTTCGCGCGGCTCGGATCGGGACACCGCTGCGCGATCCCCTGCCGCCTCGGACGAGTCGCTCGGGCGGCAAGCCGTTCAACTCTCGGTCGAACAGGAGCGAGCCCTCGGCGTTGTCTACGCCACGGTACTGCGGGAAACGCTGACCCGCTCCATACGCACGGTCGGTCGCGTCGAGGCACCCGAGCCTAACGTGGCTGACGTGACGCCCAAGATCGAAGGGTTCGTCGAGCAGCTGTTCGTGGCGTCAACCGGCGAGACGGTCCGTCGGAGTCAGCCCCTTCTGACCCTTTACAGCCCGGAGCTCGTCGCGGCACAGGAGGAGCTTCTCACGGCGAAGCGGCTGGTAGCCCGTGTCGAGCCCACAGCGGCGGAGGCATGGCGCAGCGCAGAAGCCATGCTCGAAGCGGCGCGTCGTCGGCTCGCCTATTGGGACATTACGCCGGAGCAGATCGCCCGCCTCGAGAACACGGGAGAGGTGACGAAGACGCTGACGCTTGTTGCCCCTGTCGGAGGAATCGTGCTGGAGAAGGACGTCATCGACGGCCAGCGCGTGACGCCGGGCATGCGGCTCTACCGCATAGCCGACCTCACCGAGCTGTGGGTCGAGGGTGAGGTGTTCGAACAGGACATCCAGTTCATCCAGGAGAGCGCGCAGGCACACATCGAGGTCGCTGCATATCCGGGCGAGCACAGAATGGGAACGGTGAGCTTCGTCTACCCAACGGTCGACGTCCAGAGCCGCACAAACCGGGTGCGAGTGACCGTGCCGAACCCGGATCTCCGACTGAAACCTGGGATGTTCGCCACGATCTTCTTTGACGTTCAAGTCGCCGAGAATGCAGTCACCGTGCCGATGGAGGCTGTTGTCGTGACGGGAGAGCGCAACCTCGTGTTCTCTCGTGACGAAGCTGGCAGGCTGCAGCCGCGTGAGGTCGTTCTCGGGCCGAGCGCGGGCGACCGAGTCGCCATTCTTGCTGGCCTGTCCGAGGGAGAGCGGGTCGTGGCGTCGGCCAACTTCCTTGTCGACGCGGAATCGCGGCTCGGGGGAACCGGTGGTATGCCCGGGACTCAGCACGCTGGCCACGGGTCCGTCCTGGAGCCCGCTTCGCCAAACGCCGGTCAGCAACCTGGCGATACCGCGACGGCAGATCGGCCAAACTCAGCCGAGCACGACCATGATTAACCGTGTGATCGACTGGTCTCTCCGCAACCGGTTCCTGGTCCTGCTGGCCACGTTCGCCGTAATCGCAGCCGGGATCTGGGCGATGTGGACGACGCCGCTGGATGCAATTCCCGATCTGTCGGACGTGCAGGTGATTGTCCAGACGGATTTTCGGGAGCAGGCGCCGGACATCGTAGAAGACCAGATCACCTACCCGATCGCTTCGGAGATGCTCAAGGTGCCCGGTGCCCGTGTGGTTCGGGGCTTTTCATTCTTCGGACTCAGTCTGGTCTACGTCATCTTCGAGGACGGAACGGACATCTACTGGGCGCGGTCGCGCGTCCTCGAATACCTGAACGGGATCCGGCAGCAGCTTCCCCAAGGTATCGAGCCCGTGCTCGGACCCGACGCGACGGGGGTCGGCTGGGTGTTCGAGTACGTGCTGGAATCGGACAGCCTCAACCTGGCCGAGCTTCGCACGCTTCAGGACTGGTATATCCGCTATCAGCTCACGGCGGTCCCCGGTGTCTCGGAGGTGGCGAGCCTCGGTGGGTTCGTGCGGCAGTACCAGGTGGAAGTGGACCCTGAGCGGCTTCGGGCCTTCGGTATTCCCGTTACTCGGGTCTCGCAGGCGATCGGCGCTCACAACATCGACATCGGTGCCCGAGTACTCGAGATGGGGGGCCGCGAATACATGATCCGCGGTCTCGGTTATCTCGAAGGCACCGAGGACATCCGGAACGTCGCCGTGGGCGCCACCCCGAACGGCACACCGATTCGGGTCGCCGATGTGGCCACGGTGCGAATAGGCCCGGCTCCGAGGCGAGGCGCGGCCGACCTGAACGGCCGCGGTGAAGTGGTCGCCGGCATCGTCGTGATGCGGTTCGGCTCGGATGCGCTTCATACGATCGAAGCCGTGAAGAAGAGGATCGCGGAGATCAATGAAGGGCTTCCGCCGGGCACCCAGCTTCGCACCGCCTACGACCGCAGTGACCTGATCCATCGTGCCATCGACACGCTGAGGGAGAAGCTGATCGAGGAATCACTGATCGTCGCCGCTGTCGCCGTGATCTTCCTCCTTCATTTCCGCTCGTCGCTCGTTGCGATTGTCACACTGCCGCTCGGCATCCTGATCTCGTTCATCGTGATGCGCCTGATCGGTGTGAACGCAAACATCATGAGCCTCGGCGGGATCGCGATCGCGATCGGCGCCATGGTAGACGCGGCCATCGTGATGATCGAGAACATGCACAAGCACCTCGAGCGTGCCGAGCCCGGCACCTCCCGCTGGGACATCGTTCGAAGGAGCGCCCAGCAGGTCGGGCCGCCGCTCTTCTTTTCGCTGCTCATCATCACGTTCAGCTTCCTGCCGGTGTTCGCGCTGGAGCAGCAGGAAGGTCGTCTGTTCAAGCCCCTTGCGTATACGAAAACCTTTGCGATGGCCGGCTCTGCCCTGCTGGCGATCACTCTCGTCCCCGTGTTGATGGGCTATCTGGTCAGGGGGCGGATCCGTCCAGAGTCGAGAAACCCGCTGAACCGGACTCTGCGCACGCTGTACAGACCGATCATCGGCTTCGTTACTAGACGTCCGTGGGTCGTCGTAGGAGCAGCGGCGGTCGTGCTCGGAGCGACGATTCTCCCGTGGCAGCGGCTGGGCAGCGAGTTCATGCCACCTCTTCACGAAGGCTCGGTGCTCTTTATGCCAACCACGGTGCCGGGGGTGTCGATCGCGCAGGCGAGGGAGATCATGCGATATCAGGACAGCGTGCTCGCCTCCTTCCCCGAGGTCGTGACGGTGCTCGGAAAGGCCGGACGCGCACAGACAGCCACCGACCCCGCACCGCTCGACATGTTCGAGACGACCATCACGCTTCGGCCCAGCGCGGAGTGGAGGCCCGGTCTGACCTACGAGGAGCTCATCTCGGAGATGGATCGGGCGGTCCGCATGCCGGGCGTCACAAACGCATGGACGATGCCGATCAAGGGCCGGATAGACATGCTGGCGACTGGGATTCGCACGCCGGTCGGCATCAAGATCTTCGGTCCCGACCTGGATTCCCTGCAGGCAATCGGTGAGCGCGTGGAGCGCATCGTTCGCGAAGTCCCGGGGACACGGAGCGCCTTCGCGGAGCGCGGCGTCTCCGGATACTACGTCGACATCGACGTCGACAGGGTCGAGGCCTCTCGTTATGGCCTCAACGTCGGTGACATCCACAGCGCGATCATGGCCACCGTCGGTGGTATGACGGCCTCGATCACGGTCGAAGGGCGGGAGCGCTACGAGGTCAACGTTCGTTACCCGAGGGAGCTTCGAGACGATCCAGAAAAGCTCCGTGAGGTCCTCATTCCAGCGATGAGCGGCACGCAGATCCCGCTGGGTCAGATCGCCGATGTCGCCGTCGTCCAGGGACCCATGGCCGTGAAGACGGAAGATGCCTTTCCGGTGACGACCGTCTTCATCGACATCGGCGAGCGCGACGTCGGTAGTTACGTGGAGGAGGCCAGGCAGCTCGTCAGCGATCGGCTTGCCTTGCCGTCGGGCTACACCCTGGTGTGGAGCGGCCAATACGAGTTCATGGAACGTGTCGAGCAGCGCATGAGGATCGTGCTGCCCGTGACGCTCGGGATCATCTTGCTGCTCCTTTACCTCAACTTCCGCGGACTGGCCGAGTCGCTCATCGTGATGCTGGCGTTGCCTTTCTCCCTCGTCGGCGGGATCTGGTTCCTCTGGGTCCTGGGTTACAACACGAGCGTGGCTGTCTGGGTCGGCTTTATCGCGCTGGCCGGCGTGGCTGCCGAGACGGGGGTTGTGATGTTGATCTACCTCGAGGAGGCATTCCACCAACGCGTAGCCGACGGACGAATGAGGTCTGGCCGAGACGTAGCGGAGGCGGTGCGGGAGGGAGCGCTCGAGCGCCTACGCCCGGTGATCATGACCGTCACTGCGATCATGGCGGGACTCGCACCCATACTCTGGAGCTCGGGCACCGGCGCGGATGTCATGAAGCGCATCGCTTCCCCGATGGTGGGCGGGATGATCAGTGCCACCATTCTCACTCTGGTCGTCATCCCCGCCATCTACCTGCTCTGGAGATCCAGGCAGGTCGATCGCCAGGCTCGGACGGTAACCGAAACAGCGGCTCCCGAGGGAGCCGCATCTGCACGAGGCGAATAGGAGGAGCGATGTTCAAACGATTGATGTTGCTGTCGGTGGTAGTGGGTGCGGTACTTCCGAAACACGCTCTCGCCCAGGACGAGCCGACTCCCGAGGCGACGGTGCGGATGTTCCATGAAGCTCTGGCCACCGGTGACTCCGTGACGGCGCTGAGCCTGCTGACGGAGGACGCGGTCATTTACGAATCCGGAGGTATGGAAGCGTCCCGAGAAGAGTATCGATCCCACCACCTCTCCGCGGATATCGAGTTCGCCAGCTCTACTGTGCCTGAGTCGACTCTCGATCGGTCAGGCCGGAGCGGTGATATCGCTTGGGTACTCAGCCGGTCACGGACGATCGGCACTTTCCGCGATAGTGAGATCGACAGCATGGGGACAGAAACGATGTTGCTCGTGCACACCGCGGGCGGATGGAGAATCCGACACATCCACTGGTCGTCGCGGAGAGCGCCCAGGCCAGAGGGGAGATAAGCCGCAACCTGGCCTTGCCTTGGAAGCAGTGAGGGTGAGAGGCGCCTTTGTCTCTCAGTCGCCGGTCATGAAGCGGAAGAACATCCCGTAGCTGCCGTTCTGGTGTCGCCAGCCCGGACCTTCATGCCCATGACCCGGGCCCATCATGCCGCCGTGAACCCATTGACCACCGATCTCGAAGCCGTGCTGCTCGAAGTCGACGTGGTGTCCGTGCTGATCTATGAGACCGCCGCCCAGATGTAGCGTGTACTCGGCGTGCTCATGCAGGGGCTCGTGAGGGACGAAGTTCAAGCGGCGGTGCTCATGGCTCCACCCCCACGCTCCGTGCACCTCAGGTCCGTCCAAGTCACCCTCGTGAAGAGATGCGAAGTTGTGCATATCCTCTCCCATCGGGTGGTCGAAGTGGGCGAACATCGCGCCGCTCGGATCAACACCGACCTGCCCGCCGTTCGGGACCACCTCCAGAAGGACGGCTTCGCCTGAGGCTTCAGGTCCGGCCAGGTCGCTCGAAGAGCAACCGACGGCCATGGCGACGAGAAGGCTGGCAAATGGAAATATGTACATACTCTTTCGAGTGGGACTCACGATATTCTCTTTCTTGAAGTGGACATCGACATGCGGCAGCAAGTCGAGCTCCGCGATCGCGTCCAAGCTAGACCCACGGCACGGCCACGTCTGTCGGGAGCGTTCTGCTTCTAATGTAGGGGATCATCCGCTACGACCGTCACACAGATCGCCGGGTCGTGCGGACTCGGCGAAGAAACTGGGCGCACTTGGGTGGTGAAAACGGCCAATCTGCAGGCCTGAGTCTGCCGTTCCGCCACCCGGGCTCTAGCGCTCTGTACGCGGGATCTTCCTTTCCGGCAATATCGCGAGGGCCGACTACTGCATCACGAAGGCGATCGCCTGCTGCACCCACACCGCCGTCTTCTTGTCGCGGTTGCGGGCCGGTCGGTACTCCATGCGCTGCGCCACAGCCAACGCCACCTGGTCCATGGCGGCGTAGCCGCTGGACTGCTGCACGCGAACTTGGCGCACCTCGCCCTCCTCGTCGACGTAGGCCCACAGGATCACCCGTCCCTCCACCCGCGCCTCACGCAGGTCGCGCGGATACTCGCGCTGCAGGATGCGCTGGATCTCCTCCCCGTTGAGGAGCCTCGGCGGCGTGTCGTACGGGATGAAGCGCGGCCGATCCTCCTCCGACCGCGAGGGGGCCTCGGTGCGCGGCGGAGGCGGCAGGTTCTCGACCGGGTTCGCCTCGAACGTGGTAGGGGCGATCGTCAGGTCTTCAGCGACCTCCGCCGCCCCGACGCGCGGCGTGGCCGGCCGGACGATATGCACGGGCGGAGGCGGCACCTCCACCGTCGGAGGCAGCTGGATGGCCGTGATGCCCTCGCCGCCGCCCGAAATCTCCGCGGCTCGCAGGGACGGGAACAGCGTGTTTTTTAATGATACGGCGACCACCGAGATGATCACCCCGATCGCAATCCAATCCGACAGGCGTCGGTCGAATCGCTTGTAGGCGTCATCGTGGAGGCGCCCCTCGGTACGGCTCATCGAACCCGTCATGGCGGCACCTCCTTTCGCCTTGTAGTACCCCTGCCGAGGCTCCCGGTGCGAGTGCCCGGGGTGCCTGCTTGAGGCGCGTCAGGTTGTTGGGTTCGTATCCTCTCGGACGTTCTCAAGTAGTTGCGATAGGCTCGAGGCTCTAACCCATGGCGGCGGGCTCACGCACCATCACACACGCGGCCGAAATGCTCACGATGATTCCCTTGCGATCCCTGCACGGCCTGTCGGCGCTGCTAGCTTCACTCCTCGTCGGGTGTGTAGAAGATCCGGCGGGCGTCGAACCCTTCGATCTGGTCGGGACATCCTGGAGCCTGGTATCTGTCGAGACGCCGTCGGCAGTACTCCGGCCATCCTCCGGTGCAACGCCTACCCTCACGTTCAACGACGAGACCGCTCAGGGGCGTTCCGGCTGGTTCCAATTCCGTACATATGGCGGCTGCAATCTCGGCGGCGGCATCTACTGGACGGACGAGCGTCCCCTGAACGGCGAGGCAACGCTTGAAATAGACGGGTTCGCGTGGACCGACATGGCATGCCCTGAGCCGGACGTGATGGCACTGGAGGCGGCATACTTCGCTGTGCTGGCAGTGGCCGTGTCCGTCGAGGCAGTCGCGGATGGTCTCGTGATACGGTCCGACGACAGCAAGCTCAGCTTTGAGGCAGATCCAGCTCTGCCTTGACGATCACGCTATTGGCACGCCTGCTTCGCCAGTCGGAAGATGCCGGCGGGCAACGGCGCGAAAGCGTCCCTCATCCGCTCACAGAGCAAGCCGGGCACGTATACCGAAGACCCACGCGGAGCTAGCGTCGGGGTTCAGCGCCGGGTTGAACAGCAGCTGAACATCGGGAGTCAATGCGAGCTGGCGAGCCAACTGAAGTCGGTAGAAGGCTTCGACGCTGTACTGATCGTCGAGTCCCGGCTCGAAGGTGGTCTCGTTCGGCTGCCCCCAGTTGAATCCGAAGCCGACCAGATCCTGGAACGGGACCCATTGATAGCCGAGCCCGAGGCTGACGGAGCCCTGCAGCAGACTACCGCCGTCCTTGGCGTACCCCGCACGTAGAAACGGCAGCCACTTGTCGTCGATGTAGCGGGTGGCCGAGAAGTTGAGCCCCCAACCGTTCGGCACCGCGGCCTCCGTGCGCTCGTCGGCGTGCCAGAAGGTCACGTGGACGTTGTCCAGGTAGACGCGGTCCTGCGCGGTCGTCCACCCTACCTCGAAATGCTTGAAGTACTCGGCCTGGCTGAAGAAGGAGTCGAACCCGTCCCAGGGCTTCGTCGGGTCGGAGTTGCTGTCGGTCAAACCGGCCGTCGCGTAGATCTGGTCCGTGATCATGACCCCCACGACGGCGCCCAATCCCTGATTCGGGACGGGAATCGACGCACTGCCCGTGCTGAAGACGAAGTTCATGAAGTGGAGCCACGGGCTGGCGAGGGCGTAGACGTCCACGTAGTCGGTGGCGTCCACCCAGCCGGCGTAGAAGCCGACCCTTCCGCCGGCCAGCTTCTGTCGCCAATAGAAGTTCCCGAGAACGAAGCCGGCATCGCTGAACGGTGGTTCGATCAGCCCCACGTAGCCGAGCTCGAAGCCGAGCGAGCTCGGAGCGACCGACGTGTACGTGTGCCGATGCTCGACCTTGTAAACGAGGGCGCCGGTGTTGGGTGATCCACGTCCTACGAACTCCCACGCTCCGAACAGGCGAACCATGCCGCTCGCAGCCTCATTCTCGCCGACGCTCTCCGTCGCCCCCAGATAGACGGCCGTGTAGTCGACCCCGAACGAGAAGCCGGAGCTCTCCTTAAGACGTTCCTTGAAATCGAGGTAGGGTTGGAGGAAGTCGAGCTGGATCAGCGGCTCTTTGGGTGCCGCGTCCTCCTCGAGCTGGTTCTCGACCTGATCCGGACCGCCGAAACGAGGTTGGCGGTCGCGCTCGGGGGCTTCCTGATCCTGTTGGACCTCTGACTTCTGCTTCTGGTCCTCTTCCTGGGCGATGGCTACGGGCGCTCCGGTGAGGAGCGCGCCAGCCAGCAGACCGAGGCCAAGCGACGCCCGGCAGATGGTCGACCTCTCCTCGCCTGGCCAGGCCGATTCGCCAGAGACTACAGTTTGTTCTTGTAGATGACCCCGTCCTTCATGATCAGGCTGAGCCTGTCCTCGTCCAGGATCAGATCGATGTCCTCGAGGGGATTGCCATCCCAGAGAAGCAAGTCGGCGTACGCGTCGGCTTTGATCGTACCGATCGCATAGGTGGGATAGGGGTCCAGGGGCCCGGACCACTTCAGCACGATGCCGGCGTTGCCGGTCCAATGCTTCAAAGCTTCAGCGGGCGTGAAGCCAGCGTCGACGTTACAGGTGATATCCTGCTTGATCATGTCCTTGAACGGGTACCCGAACATATCCGACCCTCCGACGATGAAGACGCCATGCTCCTTCATCATCCGGGCAGCCTCCCTGGCTCCCTTTCCCACCGCCACGCCCTTCAGCTTCTGCTCATGCGTGAAGAAATCCGGCATCGACTCGTAATCGCCGAACGTGTTGACGCTCATGAAGCACTGGAAGCTCCACGCGACGTCCCGACCCTTGGCGGCCATTCTTTTCACCACATCCTCGGATACGAGGAACCCATGTTCGAAGGACCGCACGCCGGCATCCAACGCCCGGTTGTACGACTTGTCGTGATAAGCATGGATCGCGACGTACGTGCCGTAATCGGTTGCGATCTCGACCGCTGCTTCCACCTCCTCTTCAGTAGCGCCCAGGATCTCGAGCGGATCGAAAACGCTGGCCACACCTCCGCCGGCCATGATCTTCGTGAAGTCCGCCCCGCCTCGGAAGTTTCTCCGTGACGCTCGGATCACGTCTTCGCGTCCGTCGACGATGTAGCTCTGCTGGATAAGCGTTCCGTAGTCATTCGGCTCGGCGTCGTTCTTCGCCCCCCAATCACCATGGCCACCCGTATGCGACAGCACCCCTCCGGACGTATAGATACGAGGCCCGATCAGGAGCTCCTTTTGAACCGCGTTCGCCATACCGCGTGAGTTGCCGGCGATGTCGCGGATCGTCGTGATCCCCTTCATCAGCATGTCATCACGGATGGCCTGAGCGGCAAGCGCGCCTGCGGCGCCGAAATCCCATTCGTAGGTGAACGTATTCGTCCCCTCGGGCGTGTTGAACGTGATGTGCTGGTGCATGTCGATCAATCCGGGCGTCATGGTGCGCCCGCCGCCGTCGATCACCCTCGCGCCCGGCGCCTCGATGTTCCGGCCGACCTCGACGATGTGGTTGTCCTCGACCAGCACGTTCATCTCCATCTGGAGCTGATCGCCGAAGCCGTCGAACACGTTCACGTTAGTGAAGAGGATGCGGCCGGGGACTTCCTCCTGAGCTGAAACCGATCCCACTGGAACGGTGAGCACCATCCCGGCGAGTAGAACCGATATGCCTGTCTTCATTCTATTGATCGTCCTGGTGAAAGCGGACAAGAACTGCCAACGAACGGAGCAGGACCATACCGGCGAGTAGGGTAAGGCGCTAGGCCGACGCCTGGCGGTGAGGATCAGAAGGTGTCGCGTCCGTTACGTGGCTGGAGCGCGATCGTTCATGGTGGGACTCTCAAGGCGATTTCACGTCGATAGACACGCCGTCATCGATTGAGCGAAGATGGAGGTCCCGCTGCGGAAACGGGATCTCGGCCCAATCCCCAACTGACTGAGCCCGCCCTGAAGGCACGAAGCCGTTCACCTCCGATCTGTGGCGCGGGAGGCGCCTCAGCCGCCCCGGGCCAGGCGCACGGCCGACAGCACGACCACCAGGCCGGCGATGGCGTTCAGCGCTCCGAGCCAGGCCGCCGTGCGACGTGCCCGTTGTCCCTCTTCGGTGGCGGGGTCGAGCCGGCCAGAGCGGGGTCCGTGGATGAAGTCGTGGAATGCCTGGACGACCAGCATGACAAGGACCGCGGCAAGCTTCACGGCCAGCGCCTTCCCATAAGAGCTTGCCCAGAACGCGGAGCTTCCGAGGAGGTCGGCGGAGAATATGCCGCGGAAGTAGAGGTTGCCGAGGCCGGTGAGCAGGAGGACGCCGATGGCGACCCAGCCGACGAGCCTGAACTGATCTCGAATGCGGGAGAACAGGTCCCGCCTGAGGCTGGCAGGCTCGACGTGTCTCAGTACGGGCGCTCCCACGACGGCCAGAAAGAACATACCTCCGAGCCAGAGCACGGCAGCCAGGAGGTGGGCCGAGACGTTGATGTAGTATGGGGTAGGCATGGTCGCCGCCGGATCGGGCACGAAGGGAAGATCCCGTCCGAGTAGCAGGCGCGCGCCGATCTGCTCGAGAAGAAGATCCGCCATCCGGAAGTCGGCGTCCACGTTCGTTAGGATGACCATGACCAGCTCGGCCTCTGGCACGATCGCCATGTCGGCGAACAGGATGCCGTTGCCGCCGTTGTGCGTGATCACCCTGTGGCCGGCAACGTCCATTACGACCCAGCCGTAGCCGTAGAAGGAGTCGCCCCAACCCTCGTCGACGTGAGGCGACCAGTACGTCTCCATCGACTGCTCGGAGAGCGGCTCGCCCTTCAGGAGGGCGTTCCCCCAACGCAGCATGTCCAAGGCGTTCGAGTGCAGGCCGCCGTTGGCGCGCAAAACCCAGTACGGTCCATCCTCGGCGAGCGGTCGCTCGAGCACCGTTCCCCACCGCTCGCTGCCGCGATACCCCTGGGCGAGTTGACCGTCGCCCCACTCGGGCAGGATGTAGCCGGTCTCGAACAACCCGGCGGGCACGAGCAGTCGCTCGCGGACGTACTCCTCCCAGCTCTTCTGAGTCAGCTGTTCGATGATCGCGCCCAGGAGGCTGAAGCCGGCGTTCGAGTACTCATAGGCCGAGCCCGGCTCGAAGAGAAGCTCCTGCTCCATCGCCCTGCGAACGAACTCCTCGCGATCGATGGGATCCCAGTCGTCCCAGCCGTCTAGATCGACGATGCCGGAGGAGTGGGTGAGAAGGTGGTGCAGGGTGATGTCGCGCTTGTCCGCTGGCACGGACGCGAAGTACTTCGAGATCGGGTCGTCGACCGACAGCGCTCCGGACTCCTCGAGGGCCAGGATGGCCGCGCCGGTGAACTGCTTGGTGATCGAGCCGATCGACGAGACTGTCTCGGGGCCCCAGGGGATGCCGCGCTCCCGATCCGCGAGGCCGTAGCCCGCTGCGAAGATCGGCCGGCCGGCCTTTGAGATCGCCACCGAGCCCGCGAATCCGAGCTTCTCGAGCCGGCCGAGGTAGTCATCGATCTCCCTCACGGCGGCCTCTTCGGGCTGCGCGTGCGCCGTAGCTGCGGCCTCTTTGGGCTGCGCGTGCGCCGTGGCTGCGGCGAGAAAGACGGCGGCGACGGCAGGGAGGCACAAGGCGGCATACTTCATCGGATCACACCTCCAAGAACACGTCCCCTGCGAACTTCGAGGGCGAGGTCTGCGCATGAGTACGCAAAACTAACTTGGTACGATTGCCAGGGGCAGCTTAGTCTGTTCTAGCTTCAAAACGCGGAGGCAGACGTACGATGAGGATCAAGGCAGCCGTCGTTGAGTCGGCAGGACGGCCGTTCGTAATCGACGAGATCGATCTCGACGAGCCCAGAGCGAACGAAGTCGTCGTGCGCGTCGTCTCCTCGGGCATCTGCCACACGGATCTCGCCACCCGCGATGGCGACTACAAGGTGCCAATGCCTTGCGTCCTCGGACACGAAGGGGCCGGGATCGTCGAGCAAGTCGGGTCCCTTTGCACTACCGTCCAGCCAGGCGACCACGTCGTGATCGGCTTCAACACCTGCGGCCAGTGCCCGGCCTGTCTGTTGCGGACGCCGTACTGTGAAGACGTAATGCGTATTCGCCTCGGGCTCGATCGGCCCGACGGCAGCCCCACTATGCGCAAGGGACAGCACGCCATTCACGGAAACTTCTTCGGACAATCGTCGTTCGCCACCCACGCCCTCTGTGAGGAAGCGAGCCTCGTGAAGGTGCGCCGTGATGTTCCGCTGGACATCCTCGGACCCTTTGCCTGCAGCGTCGAAACGGGCGCCGGGGCAATCTTCGCGTCACTTCGCTGCGCGCCCGGCTCGAGTCTCGCCGTCTTCGGCGCGGGAGCCGTCGGGATGTGTGCCGTCATGGCGGCGCGCGTCGCCGGCTGCACTACCATCATCGCGGTCGACCTGAAGGACAACCGGCTCCGTGTGGCTCAGGAGCTCGGGGCCACGCACATCATCAACGCGGCCGTGACAGATCCGGTGGAAGAGATTCAGCGCATCACCAAGGGCGGCGTGAACTACTCCTTCGAGAGCACGGGCGTCACAAAGGTCATCCGGCAGGCGGTGGATGCGCTACGACCCTTGGGTGTGTGCGGCATGGTTGGGCAGGTTCCACCTGGGGACGAGGTGTCGCTCGATCCCTGGACGATTCTTCTCGGCCGCACGCTTCGCGGGATCATCCAAGGCGACGCAATCCCACAGATCTTGATTCCACAGATCCTCGAGCTCTACCTGCAAGGCCGCTTCCCGATCGATCGGTTGATCGAATACTACCGACTCGAAGAGATCAACCAGGCCGCGGCCGATAGCGAGCAGGGGACGGTGATCAAGGCCGTGCTTCGTCCGAACACGAACTAGAGCCGCGGGAGTACGAAGCGCGTCGTTCGCCCTGTGAGGTCGCCCTCCCTGTGAGGTCGCCCTCCAGATGACGAAAAGAGCCCGCTGAGAGAGCGGGCTCCTTGCGTTCTGTGCGGTTTTCTAAATGGAACTTGTGTCTGCTACCCGCTGCGGTGATTCGGTTACGGCGCGTACCAGATCGGCGACGTGTAGGCGCGATCCTGGATGGTCGCCGGCACGTTGTCCGGGAGAGGGATTCCGAAGAACGCGGCATCGTACGTCGTCCAACGTGGTGTCGGAATCTCGAGCACTCGCACGTAGTAGAAGGCCGGCTCGCTCGGATCGAAATCCGGATCCGCCCAGTGGGCCGCGAGCAGCGCGTCCCCAATCGTGTTGGTGTATGTGGCGTTCGGGATATTCACCGTGTTGCCGACGGGCTCCCGCGCCCGGCCGTCGCCGCCGATCTGCCGGCCGTCGGATACGGCGACATCGTAGATCCGCTCGTGCGTCTCGCCGTCCGCATCCAGCCACCCCTTGATGATCTGTACCCGGTCGAGGTTTGCGCCATCCGGATCGCGCAGCGCCCGGATCATGAACGAGGGCGCCCCTCCGGCGGGAGCGTCGCGCAGGTCGCCGCCCATCGGCACGCCGCGCCGGTAGCCCTCGGAGATGAAGTCAGGCCGGGAAACCTCATCGGCCTCGAAGTCCCAGCCGGCAAAGACGCGCACCCGGATCCGGGTCCCAGTGGTGGCGTAGACTTCCTTACGCTTCAGCGCGCCAAAGATCTCCCCGCGCGTGTTCTCACGTGCCCAGACCGCCACCAACCCGGCGGCCGCTTCCTGAGAGGTCATGACCCTCAGCGCCGGGTCTTCTGAGGGGATGACCTCGTTGTTGTGCCGGTCCGGTGAGGGCTCGGTGCTCTGGTACTTGCCGAAGTAGTTCTCTTCGCGAGTCGTGGAGAGCCCGGTATGAGTGTCGGATGCCCCGATCAGGCCGAACTTGTAGGGATTGGCCCCCAGATCCGCGCCGAGCTCGAGGCCGAGTCTGAGCGCCGAGCGGGCGTACTCGTACGGGAGCATTTCGTCCTTCTTGGGAGCCGACCCGCTGATGTTGCTGACGTCCCAGGTTTCGAAGTCGGCGAACTCGTCCTCCGGCGACAACAAGGGGTGCGTCTCTTCGTCGCCCTTGATCTGCGTGACTTCTACGAGCGGTTCCCAGCGCATCCGCGATTCCGCATAAGCGCGGGTCAGCGGGTTCCCATCGAAATCAACCTGTGCGAACATCAAGCCGTTGCTGAGATTGCCGTTGTGGGGGATGGAGATGACCCGACCGCCCGTGCTCGCCTCATAGTCGGCCATGTACGCCCAGAGGTCCTCGGGATCACCGCCATCGAACAAGGAAAACGGCACGGTTCGGCTCGTCTCGTCCGCCCCGTCCGCGAAAATCACGCAACGATGGAGATTGTCGCCCGCAGGGCTGGAAGACCATTCGAACCCGGTCATGGCGGTGAAGCGACCCGGTTCGTTGTAACTCTCCGCCTTCTCGACGAAATCGACCCAAATGCTTACCGCCGCGTCGTCTGAGCTGAAGGGGTTGGTCAGTTTTACGGTGCCATACTCGATGATGTTGGCGAACGCCTCCATGCGCCCCTCGGGGCCGGCGTTGAATCGCTCATGCACCCACCTCCCCCAGGGGTCCGCCAAGAGCGCCGGGTCTGACCTTGCGATCATCGGGGCCAAACCGATGAACTCGGCGTGGTCGGTAATCACCAGGAAATCGAGCGGACGGATCAGCTGCACGGGCTGACCGGTGTTCGAGATCACCATCTCTCCACGAGCGAAGCGGTAGCCCTCGTCCATGGTGAGCCGGGTCCCTACCAGTCCCGCATCGAACGACAGGTTTGTGTGGAAGTGCGTATCGCCGAACAGGACCTGGTCGGGGTAATCCCGGCCGGCATGAGGGGAGTAGATCCTCTCCTGCGTCAGGTCCTCTTTCGTGACCTCGGTCTCTACTTGGGCGGACAGCTGTCGGGGTGCTGCCGCGAGGCCGAGCGCGATCCATATCAGGGAGCCGACTGCCAGAGTGTGCAACTTCATCTCTCGTCCTCCTCTGAAGGGCCGGGACCTTCGGGAGGTTCACAGTAGCTGCCGAGGCCCGTTACTTCCAATGTCTCTAGAGATCCCGTAGTAACTCTACGTTGTCCTGGCCCTCGGCGACTCTCGCTTGACCGGGCGAACTTCTGGGCGAGGTCTGTGCTCAGTCCGACGGGCTGCGCGAGAACCCGAAAGCGTGGCTTCCGAAGATGGCTCCCATGTTCATTCCGTCTACTGCCTGCTTCAATTCGTCCGGCACGTCACCACAGAACAGGAACGGACCGGGTACCGCGATTTCAGCCAATTGGGGGAAGTGATGAGCTGCCGTTCCGCCGAGATGAGTGCCCAATGCTCCGGCGTCCTTGAACAAGTCGTGCACAATGATGGCGTTTGACTCGTCAGCGAAGTAGCACTCCATCATGAGCGTGTCGGGTTCGTTTGCTTTCATCTCCGTAAGAACTTCTTCGTAAATGGCCTTGAGCTCATCGAGTTTTCCCGGCTTGGCTGTCCACTGGTAGACTACGGTGATTTCCTGACTGTTCATCGGGCGCGACTCCCTTTTTGCTTCCCATCTTGTACTTGTCATCACTTCGCGCCGGATCGACCGTACGGCGTCGTACGGAGTCTGGACACTACTGCCGTTGGCATTCGTCTACAACCGGCCGTTCCCGACCAAGCAGCAGGATTACAGGTCACATCCAGCCGGGATGCACGGACAGGGCGATCAGCCAGATCGACGCGTAGTACGTGCTGAGGACCAGGAAATCAGCCGATCTGAACTTTGCCCGGAAGCGATCGAGTGCGAGTGCAGAGTCGGAGTACAGGAAAAGAACCGATCCCAAGGCAGCCAGTGCCGCACTCGTCGTGCCCTGCAGATGCCACCGCTCAAGGGCAGACCAGGCCATCGCCGCGATCACGGTGATGTAGACGACCACGGGGATCTTCATGCGGCCGAGGTGCGGGGCTAGCGCAGTGTACATGCCTACGCCCGCAGCGGCAGGAAGAAGCAACCACCACGAAAGGCCGGTGGCTTGAAGCGCGAATGCCACGATGAGCACCACATGTGCGACCAGGAAGCTGAGCAGCCCATTGATGAAACGATCCTTCGGAAGCATCAGGAAGATGTCTCCCGCGAGCGAGAAGAAGATCGACAGAGCGACTAGCCGACCATATGTCGTAGCAAACGCCCCTGCGGCCACGGCCACGCCAAGTATCAGCAGCGTCGTGAGCGGCTTGAAGACATAGATGAGGATCCTGGAGTCGGAGTACTTCCCGCGAATGCAGAGAGCGCCCGACACTAATGCGGCGACCGACAGACCTGGGACTAGCAATCGACGCTTTTCTCCACCAAGAACCCCTCACGACAAGAGGGTAGCCTCGCCCGACCGGGCGTACTTCTTGGCGAGGTCTGCGTCTGACTAGCCCTCCAGAGGCTCGAAGCCGTACCTGCCTGACTGGGTGTTGAACCGGACGCTGTAATGCCCCGCTCTGACCGGGATGTTCAGGCCGTTGAACCAGGCGGTGCCGGACGGAAACGCGTCTTCCAGCGATACCTGGCCCGCCTCGAACCCCCCTCGGGTGGCCACCCACGGACGGGGCGCACCCCAATTCATAGTCCACTCGTGATTCGCCAGGAACTTGATCTCGCCGTCCGCAAGCTCGATGTCCAGGACCCAGTCATTCGGACCCAGGCGCTGCATTTCGATGGCTTCGGGTGGATTCCACCCGACCGGCGTAGCGGACCCGATGATGCCCAGGGTCTCGATGGGCAGGCTGATGTCCGGCAGGTAGTCCTCCAACCCCAAGCGAATCGAGTGGGCGACGCTTCGATTCCAGGCCAGTTGCGCGGCTACGTCTCGGCGAATGCGGATGGCTCGTCGCAACGCTGTTTTGAACGTCGCGGACTCCACGGCCTGGACGGCAACCGTGTGATTGATCGGTGCGGAGAGGCACTGACCATCAGGACGGATGGCCTGCTGGGCCGGTGCTACTTGGTTGACTAGATCCAGCGCTTCGGCCCGCTCATCCTCGACCGGGAGACCGTCGATAGGATCCCAACAGGGAATCACTCCGGTGCCGTACCAGTGCTGGGTTCCAAGGTCGCGGAGCTCGGCCTGCAGCCGGGCATAGGTCTCATGGCCATCGACAAGAAGCCCGTAGAGGTTGTCGAGAGAGAGTTGGACGTCGTTGACAGGGATGTTCAACGCGGTGTTGGTCAGCCGTGAATAGCCTCCGAGGGTCAGCGAGGTTTCGTAGGCGGAGAAAACGCCGTCGAGCATCTGGAACAATGCCTCCGATTCCTGCTGGGTCATGTCATCGGGGGACGCCGATGCCGTGTCCTGCAACGCCAGATCGGCGGCGTACTGCAGCTGCTGGTTGTTGGTTGCCGCCAAGCCAGTCATCACGCTCTCGTCGAGAATGACGTCGTAGTAGATCTCGCCCAGGATGCGGTGAAAGGTGGCCGTGTCCTGTCTTTCCTCGCGCCACTCCTCCACCCAGAACGAGGCGGTGATTCCGATGAAGATGGCGGCGATCTCGAGCAGAAGCAGGCGCCATCGGCGTTTGGGAATTCCTTCCGGGTTGCTCAACGAAGCCTCGCTGTCAGGAGGAACGGACTGAGCTTCGACGCCTCATCAGCTCTGCGTGCGACAAGGTTAGACTAGCTAATCTCGGGGTCTGAAGCTCTCCGAAACAGATAAGAAAACCGCGAAAGTGGGCGATTAGACCGCAGACCTCTCGTGGGTCGACTGCCTCTTGGGGCGGCGGCGGCGGATCTTCTTCAGATCCGTGGCTTCCGATCTTTGCGCGTGGTACAGATCCCAGGGGAGCTGGAGGTTCATCCAGAAGCCGGGAGTCGTATCGAAGAACTTGCTGAGCCGCAAAGCCGTGCTGGTATGTCACCGCCGTGATACCAGATCACGTAGTCGAGTAGCAGAGCGCGTCATCGCGCGCCAGAGTCTCCTCGTGTAACTGTGCCAGTGTGACGTTGAGAACTTGAGCCACATGATATGCTTTAACTGTCGGGCTCGTAGACTCCGCTGATGCGGATGCTTCTCCAGGCATCTAGCTACGGCAGCCCAATAGATGGGGAATCCGGCCAATGACGCTGGGCCATCGACCTTGACCCGCTTGCGGGCGTTGTAGACCAGGCGCAAGATCTGCCGATTCGTGCCATGATTCACCATCACCGCCTGTGCCGCGTCTCCAGGCAACCAATGAAGTACTGCCTTTCCTGCGGGCACAACATCGCCATCGGTGAGGATTGCGCGCTTGACTAGTTCGGCTCTTCTCTTCTTCGACTTCTTCGCGTCCTCGCTCAACCTCGGGATCGCTTCGTCGTCCGCGTAATAGAAACGTGCCCAGTGATGCGCAAAGCGAAAGATCGACAGATTCGTATCGGGGTAATCACTGAGAGCCGAGAATCCAACGGAAGGTGGGTAGTAGTAACTGCCATCCGGCGCCCTCTCCTGCCACGGCTTCACGTGGCCGAGCGGGGCATGTCGTCTCTCCACCATATCCCACTGCAGGGCGTTTTGGCACGCAATCAGTAGAAAACGCGGCAGCCCGCTTCGCGCCTGCAGGCCATTCAGATACGACTGAATTTGCGCCACGAACTCCGCACACAGGATGTCGTCGTCATCGAGCAGAGTGCTCGCGACGTGGTCGTTGCCATCCCCGAAGTAGGGAGCGAGCCAGTCGAGAGTATCGAGACGGAGGTCCTTGGAGTAGCGATGCAGGAAGGCTCTCTCATGTCCCGAAACGAGATTCTCCAGGCGCAGGCGAAATTCCGCGGGGAGCATCTCGTCAACGACCAGCACCCAGGAGAAGTCCTTACAAGTCTGCCCGAGTATCGAAGGCAGGCACGTCGCCTCGAAGACGTCGAACCTTCTCGACAGATTGGCCGGATCGAGCGGGTCGAAGCTACGGGACATTTCAAATCCCCTGTAGCTGAAGCGCGTGATAATGACGTGGGAATGTGACGACTTATCTCGCACGATCATCCGACCAATGTCCCGCACGATCGCGGTGCGCGACCTCTATCTCGGATGCCACGGCTCCTCCTCATGTGCGAGGTCTGCCAGCGATAATGGACGGCGTCAACGTGTTGGGATCGGTCGGCCCTATTCCACCTCGTCAAGCGGAATCCCCCGGCCACTCGCCACGGTGATGACTACTTTTCCTCGGGCGCGTCCCTCCTCCAGATACCGGATAGCCTCCGGGGCCTCGCTCAGCGGGTAGGTCCGGTCGATAACCGGTGTGACCTTGCCGGCTTCAACGAGCTCCTTCAAGGACTGCAGATCCTCCTTGCGTCCCTTCGCGAACAGCGAGCGGAGCTTCTGGCGCACGAACGGTGACAGCATGAGCGCCCGAAGGTTGCGATCCGTGCCTCCGAACCACGGTCCGCCCGCTTCTCCTCCGATGATCACGAGAGTCCCCTGGGGGGTGAGGGCGCGTCTGAGGTGTGACAGCGAGCGATTGCCGGCGGTGTCGAGGATGACGTCGTAGTGCTGCCGACCGTCTGCGAAGTCCTCCCGCGTGTAATCAATGGCATGGTCGGCGCCGATCGATCGGACCAGGTCCGTCTTCGTAGTGCTGCACACGCCGGTGACTTCCGCTCCGAACGCCTTGGCGATCTGCACCGCGAACGTCCCCACGCCTCCCGCTGCCCCGATGATCAGCACCTTCTGCCCGCGCTCGACCTTTCCCGTGTCGCGAATACCCTGGAGGGCGGTTAAGCCGGAGACCGTGACGGCCGCCGCCTGCTCGAAGGAGAGGTTTGCCTGCTTCGGCATAAACTTGTCTTCTGGACCACACGCGTACTCGGCGAAGGAGCCGTCGCAGGCGCCGAACACCTCGTCACCCGGCTGGAACTGCGTCACATCCTTCCCGACCGCCTCGACGCGTCCCGCGACATCCCAGCCCCGAACACGAGCCTTGGGTTTGCGCAGCCCGAAGCCCATGATGCGCACCATGTAGGGCAGGCCAGCCATGAGATGCCATACACCGGGATCGACTCCGGCCGCGTGAACCCGTACGAGCACGTCACCATCCCCGACCACCGGCTTGTCGACGTCCTCGAGTTTCAGGACGTCGATTGAGCCGTAGGTGTCTTGGACAATTGCCTTCATGGTGTTCTCCCCTTCCGTCGCGCCTCACCCTTCGAGTTTGTGTCGGCGCTCGGGCCCCGGTAGGGCCGTAGACGGGGGATGAACATCGGGACGTGCGTCCGGTACTCGGCGTAGGCGGGCCCGAACCGCCGCGCCAATTCCGGCTCCTCCACCCATTTCAGCTCGGCCAGCTGCACGAGCACGTAGGCCGGCGTCCAGATCAGGGCGATGCCTGCGGAATGCAGGAGCAGTCCCACGCCGAAGAGCATCCCGAAGACACCCGTCAGCATTGGATTCCGCACCCATGCATACGGCCCACGCACGATCAGTTCTTGAGGGGGATTCACGGGTACGGGCACTCCGCGCGCCTTCCAGAAGAGAGCGACGCACCACCCGCTCAGCAGTGCGCCGGCCGTCAGGACTGAAACGCCGACGGCAACGCCAACGATGCCCGGCAAGAGGGCAGGCAGTCCGATCCACCGATCAGTGTACCGGCCGCCCACGATCACCGCCGTAAGCGTGCCTGCGAAGATCAGGAGCCCGAGCGGCGTCAGGAGGTCGCGCCGGCGTTTCGGGCCGGTCGCCACGGAATGGACGTAATCTGCGAGACCCACTCTCCTCCTCCGTCAGCTAGTCAAGCCAGCCAGCGCCGAGCTGCTGCCCGGCCGGGCTAAGCGCTCTAAGGGGGGATTGAAGCCTCGGGGCAAAGGACCTGCGCTGCTTTTGGACAAACGTTAAAGGTAGCCGGTGTCATGCCGAAAAGGTCGCCATCGATCTCGAGAATCGCGGGAGGGGCACAGTCCACATCGATCTTCTCAACCGGGAACTACGACACATCGGGCTCGTCAACGTGCGCACCGGACGCCACCTTCGGCAACGTCCTCATCATGTTTACTCTCGATCGGGATGGAATGATTGAAACGTTCAACTCTCCATCATCGGCAAGCGCCCCGGGGCCCAGGCACATGCTGCCTCCGGCCGTCCGCTCGACGTTTGCCACAATGACGATCAGAACTCGTCCGCTGTATTCCCCCTCATCGTCCCAGCGCACCGTCATCTGTGGAGCGCGATAGGCGCACATCTTCGGAATCGATCCGATCGGACCGCGTCGATTGCACTCTTTCCCATACTTTGATTCCGGCTCCCCCGTGGCCGGCGGGATTGATGATGTACAGGATGTTGCTCACGTAACGCTCACCATTTCGAGGCCATCAAACGTGGCCTGTAAACCCAGGCTAGCGTACGGCCGGCGATCCGGACTGTCTGTCGGGAGATGCTTGCGGTTGAGCGTGGGGAATACCGCGCGCGGAATCTGCTGGTCGGAGTTGATCGGAATCAGATAACCGTGGCGGTTCGTCCGTTGGCACCATATGGTCGGGCATGGACATGAGGACCAAGCTCGTGTTCGCTCTGGTGGCGGTGTCCCTGGGCAGCATGCTGGCGCTTGGTACGTTCACCTACCGAAGCGCCCGCGGCCTGCTCAGGGAGGGTACCTTGGAGCAGCTCGAGGGGCTCGCCGAGACCAAGAAGGAAGGTCTCGAAAGCATCATCTCTGGTTGGCAGGATCACGCCCACCTGATCGCCAGCCGAACCCAGCTGCGGTTGAGCCTCAGAGACCTCAATCGCACCGCCTCACCTGCCGCCCGGGACCTCATCGAGCGAATCCTGACGGACGCGCTCAGCTCGGTCGAAACGGTCGACTACCTCGCGATCTACGATATCGAGGATCGTCCGGTCGCCTTCGCGAGCCGCGGGCCGGGTGCCGAAGCGGCGGCGGCTCGGTTTCGGAAGTCCAGTTCCGCCGGCGGCGTGGACCTGGGCGACGGCGTCCGATATCAGGGAGTTGTGATGCCAGGTGAGAAGACGCTCCTGGTGGGTATTTCGGTGGATCTATACCTGGAGGGAGATCGGCTCGGCGCCCTTCAAATCGTGCTGAACGGCCGCGAGGTCGTCGAGCTGGCCGGCAATCTGGAGGGACTGGGAGATACCGGCGAGACGATGATCCTGATGCGGGAGGT
>JBDGZR010000017.1:0-25808 GCA_039588495.1 Gemmatimonadota bacterium
CGCAGCCGGCCTCTCGGCCTGCTACGGCGGCGGCGACGGCGCGCCGGCCCAGGAAGAGCCGGCGATCGACCTGGCGGCGGAAGAGGCAGCCGTCCGACAGGTCAACATGACGTGGCTGGAGCAGTTCCGCGCCGGAAACGCCGAAGGAGTGGCGGCGTTGTTCGTCGAAGACGGATGGACGCTGGGAGACGACGGCCTCTTTGACGGACGCGCGGCGATCCTGGCCAATATGGCCGAGCAGTATGCGGCCAACCCCGACGCGACCGCCGATTGGGGGACCAAGTCAGTGTGGGTAGCTGCATCCGGCGACCTTGCGGTCGACCGCGGCTGGTGGCAGTACGACCCCGACGGCGAGGGCGAGGCCGCGGGAGATGAGGGCGAGTACGTCACGGTCCTCGTGAAGGTCGGCGACCAGTGGATGGTGCTGGCGGACGCCGGGGCGAGCACCATGCCTGACGACGAAGAGGAGTAGCCGACCGTTCGATCGGTCGGCGGCCCAGCCGCTTGACGCTCGGATAACGAGCGCCACACCTTTGAAGGCGAGCCCGGTCGGATGGTCGACCGGGCTCTTTCTATCCACTGAACTCGCTGTGCGCGTCGCGGGACGCCGAGAGCCAGGTAGCCAGGCTGCCCGGCGAGACGCCATTTGAAGGAGGACCCGTCGATGAAGATCCTGCCGACCTCTGCCGCGCGACGTCTCTTGCCGCTCGCGGTCGTCCTGGCCCTGCCATCAGCCGCCACCGCGCAGACCGCGGAGGAGATCCTCATGACCTCCCTCGAGGAGTACGAACAGCGGATGGAGGGCATCGAGAACTATACCACCGTGCAGGAAACGATGGGGTTCGAGACGGAGCTGACCTTCGTGCGCACGGAGGTGGAGGGCCGGATGGTGTTCGTGCCGAAGGGCCAGGAGGGGGACGGCGGCGGAATGTCCAACTTCTACCGCATCTACCCGGAGATCGCCGAGCGTGCCGAACTGGAGGGCAAAGAATCCGTGGACGGCGAGCAGTGTCATGTCGTGGCGATCAACGATCTCAGCGGGTTGGACCTCAATCAGGATATGGGCCAGGGCGCGTTCGTACCCAAGTCGGGGCTGCTCTACGTGGACACCGACGATCACCTCATTCGAAAAATGCAGATGGAAGGCGAGATCACGAGGGATGGCCAGACATCTCCGATGACCGCCGTCACCGTCCTCTCCGATTATCGTGACGTCGAGGGGCTTCTCCACCCGTACTTGCTGAACATCACGGCCACTGGACTGGCAGCCGGAATGTCGGAGGAGGATGCGGCGAACGCCCGGAAGAGCCTGGAGGAGATGGAGGAGAACCTGGAGGGGATGGATCCCACCCAGCGCGCCATGGTCGAGCGGATGATGGGCGGGCAGATGGAGAATCTGCGAAAGATGCTCGAATCCGGCCAATTCGAGATCACCGTGATCACGAAGGAAGTCCGGGTCAACGAGACGCTCGAGTAGGCGCCTCGAGACTGTTTTTGTACGGAGTCATGATGCTCGCTAATCGCGCGCTCGGAACGAAGGAGACCCAAATGCGTCGATCCACACTGCTCACCGTTCTCTGTCTCGCGATCTTCACCGTTTTCGCCGTGCCGAGCCAGGCCGATGCGCAGCTGCTCAAGAAGGTGAAGGACGCCGCCCAAAACGCCGTCGAGGACGAGGCCGCCAACCAGACGGAACGGCTGCTGCGCGAGGCGATTCGCTGCGCTGTGAATGATCCGGCGTGCGCTGAACAGGCCGAGAAGGACGACAAGCCGGTCATCTACACGGATCAAGACGGCGACGTGATCACGGATGACGAGGGCACGCCGATAACTGATCGCGAGGAAGCGGCGGACCGAGCCGGCATCGCACCGGAGGAGGAAGGGAGTGCCCCAAAACCGGGCGAAGGTGCCTGGGCCAACTACGACTTCGTTCCCGGCGAAAAAGTCTTGTATGTGGATGACTTCACCGCCGACGAGGCCGGGGACTTCCCGCGCCGTCTGGAGTGGGTACGCGGAAACATGGAGCTTGTCGAGTGGCAAGACCGCATGCTCCTCCGCACTACTGGCGGTGGCAGCCAATTCGCCGTGCTCCTGCCGGAGGGTGTCCCCGAGCGCTTTACTCTCGAGTTCGACATCAGCGATGCCGGAATGTCCTACGGGACGATCGTCATACTCGAGGAGGGGCGGGAGAACCTCCGCGACTATTACGAGGGTGCGCGTTTCGGCGTGGGGCATTGGCGTGGCTCCGGTATCTGGCGGGAACGGGATCCTCTATCGACCGTCGATGACAAGCGGATGAAGACCGAGATCGTCACGGCCCGCGTTATGGCAGATGGAGAGCACGTCAAGGTCTTTATCAACGAAAAACGCATCGCGAACGCGCCGAGAGTCGAGATCCCCCGCGGCGACCGGATCACTTTCGAGGTTTGGGGAACGGACGAGAAGCCGGTTTACATCGGCAACATCCGAGTGGCCGCCGGTGGCCGGGACCTCTACGACGATCTGGTCGAGGCCGGTCGGGTCGCCACACAGGGGATCTTCTTCGACGTTGACAGCGACCGGATCCGGCCCGAATCCACACCGACCCTGGAGGAGATCGGGGAGATGCTCGAGGAGCACCCCGACCTCAGAATCGCGATCGAGGGCCATACCGACAGCACCGGCAACGACGACCACAACCTCGACCTCTCGATTCGCCGGGCCGTAGCCGTTCGACAGTACCTGATCGATGCCTACGGGATCGACGCGAACCGGCTGGAGGCAGACGGCTTCGGCGAAACGCAGCCGGTCGGAGATGACGAAACGCCGGAAGGCCGCCAGCAAAACCGGCGTGTGGAGCTGGTCGTCCTCGACTGATCGGAGCACGCCGAGCGCCCCGCCTGGGACGCTTCATTCAGCTCCGCCGCCGCGCGCGAACCGGCGGGGCTGCGCGTAACGAATCCCGCGCGTAGCTTCACCGCGATGCCCCGCCGAGACGACTTGGAATCCATCCTCCTCATCGGCTCGGGCCCGATCGTGATCGGTCAGGCCTGCGAGTTCGACTATTCGGGTACCCAGGCCTGCCGCGCGCTCCGCGAGGAGGGGTACCGCGTAGTTCTGATCAACTCCAATCCCGCCACGATCATGACCGATCCGGACATGGCGGACGCCACCTACATCGAGCCGGTGACGGCGGAGTGGGTGGAGCGGGTGATCGAGCGCGAACGACCCGATGCCCTGCTTCCTACGATGGGAGGGCAGACGGCGCTCAATGTCTCCCTCGAGCTCCACGACGCGGGGGTCCTCGAGCGATATGGCGTCGAGCTGATCGGCGCGGACCACCAGGCGATCCGGAAGGCTGAGAACCGCGAGGAGTTCGCGGAAGCGATGGGCCGAATTGGCCTGGCCGTGCCGCACGGCGGCTTCGCGAAGTCGGTCGATGAGGCCGTCGAGATCTCGGAGGACACCGGCTACCCGGCGATCATACGGCCCTCGTTCACTCTCGGAGGCGGCGGGGGAGGAATCGCCTACAACCGGGAGGAGTTCGAGAAGGCCGTGCGCCGGGGTCTGGCCGCGTCACCGATCGGGGAAGTCCTGATCGATCGGAGCGTGATCGGCTGGAAGGAGTTCGAGCTCGAGTTGATGCGGGACGGGTGCGACAACGTCGTGGTCGTATGCTCGATCGAGAACTTCGACGCGATGGGGGTGCACACCGGCGATTCGATCACCGTGGCGCCCGCCATGACGCTCTCGGACGCGGAGTATCAGGAGATGCGGAACGCCGCGATCGACGTTATCCGGGAGATCGGCGTCGACGCGGGCGGCTGCAACATCCAGTTCGCGGTTGACCCGGAGACGGCGGAGATGCTGGTGATCGAGATGAACCCCCGCGTCTCTCGAAGCTCGGCCCTCGCCTCAAAGGCCACCGGGTTTCCGATCGCCCGAATTGGAGCGAAGCTCGCCGTCGGCTACCGGCTCGACGAGATCGAGAACGCGATCACCCGAAAGACGATGTCCTGCTTCGAGCCGGTGCTCGACTATGTCGTCGTCAAGGTGCCGCGCTTCGCCTTCGAGAAGTTCCCGATGAGCGATCCGACCCTCGGGGTGCAGATGAAGGCCGTCGGGGAGGTGATGGCTATCGGGCGCACCTTCCAGCAGGCCTGGCTCAAGGGCTTTCGGGCGCTGGAAAACGACCGCTGCGGCTGGCACCCGGCCTCTTCCGCAGAGGATGATCGCCTGCCGGACGTGGAGGTCTCCGCTATCCGCGCGGCGCTGCGGACGCCGACCCCCGAGAGGGCATTCCAGATCTACCGGGCTCTCGAGTCGGGGCTGAAAGTGGAGGAGATCGCGGCACTCACCGGAATCGACCCCTGGTTCCTGAACGAGCTCGCCGAGCTGGTCGACGCGGCGAACCGCTTCAAGGGCACCTCCGGGACCGGCCCCGGGGTCGGCCCCGAAGCTCGCCCTGCCCTGTCGGAACCCTCGGCGGTGGAGCTGCGCGAGATGAAGGAGCTCGGTTTCGGCGACGGCGAGCTCGCCCGACTGCGCGGCGTCAGCGAAGCGGCGATCCGAGGCATCCGGCACCAGCACGGGATACGCCCCGTGTACCGACGGGTCGACACCTGCGCCGGCGAGTTTCCGGCCGCGACGCCCTACCTCTATTCGACGTACGAGACGGAAGACGAATCGGCCCTGTCGGAGCACCCGAAGGTCGTCATCCTCGGAAGCGGACCGAACAGGATCGGACAGGGCATCGAGTTCGACTACTGCTGTGTCTCCGCGGCCCTGGCACTCAGGGATGAGGGGTTCGAGACGATCATGGTCAACTCGAACCCGGAGACGGTCTCCACCGACTTCGACATCTCGGACAAGCTCTACTTCGAGCCGCTCACCCTCGAGGACGTGCTGGAGATCGTCGAGCACGAGCAGCCCGACGGCGTGGTGGTGCAACTGGGGGGCCAGACGCCGCTCGGGTTGGCGCGGGCGCTGGACGGTCTCGGGGTCCCGATTCTCGGGACGAGCGTGGATTCGATCGACGAGGCGGAGGACCGGCGGAGATTCGAGGCCCTCTGCCAACGCCTGGGAATCCGAACACCGGATGGCGGCACGGCGACGAGCATCGAGGAGGCGATCGTGGTGGCCGAGGAAATCGGCTACCCGGTGCTTGTGCGTCCGAGCTACGTCCTCGGCGGCCGGGCGATGGAGATCGTCTACGACGATCCGTCGCTCCGGGAGTACTTCGAACGCGCCATCCGGGCCTCGCCCGAGCATCCCGTGCTCCTCGACCGGTTCCTCGAGGACGCGTTCGAAGCCGATGTCGACGCCATCGCGGACGGCGAGAGGGTGCTGATCGGCGGCGTCATGCAGCACATCGAGGATGCGGGGATCCACTCTGGCGACTCCGCCTGCGTCGTGCCGCCCTATCTCCTCCGTGACGAGGACATCGAGAAGATGCGGCGGCATACCCGCGAGCTCGCCGAAGCGCTGGACGTCCGGGGGCTGATCAACGTGCAGTACGCCGTCTTCGAGGACGATGTCTACGTGATCGAGGTGAACCCGCGCGCCAGCCGGACGGTCCCGTTCATCAGCAAGGCGATCGGCGTCCCCCTGGCGCGAGTCGCCGCCCGAGTGTTGGCCGGCCGCCGCCTGGACGACCTGGACCTGCCGGAGCAACCCGTCCTGCTCGACATGGCCGTAAAGGAGGCCGTCCTGCCGTTCGACAAGTTCCCGGAGGCGGATCCCCAGCTCGGGCCGGAGATGCGCTCTACGGGAGAGGTGATGGGCCTTGCCGACAGCTTCGGGTTGGCGTTCGCGAAGGCCCAGCTATCGGCGGGATCCTCGCTACCGATCTCGGGGACCCTGGCCATCACCGTGCACGACAGGGACAAACCGATGGTCACACCGATCGCGAGACGGTTCCACGAGCTGGGCTTCGAGGTACGAGCAACGGAGGGCACGGCAGGTTATCTGGGCGCGCGCGGTATCCCTTGCGGTACGGCGCTCAAGCTCCACGAGGGCCGGCCGAACCTCCTCGATCTCCTCCTGTCCGGCGAGCTGCAGCTGCTCATCAACACGCCCCTGGGTAAGCACGCGCAGCACGACGACTACGAGATCCGGCGAGCGGCGGTGGCCCGCGGCGTTCCATACACGACGACCCTTTCGGCGGCCTCGGCCGCGGCGGATGCGATCACGGCGCTGAGAAGCCGCACGCTCAGCGTGTGCAGCCTGCAGGACCGGGAGAAGCGGCGCGAAGCGGTTCGAGGCGAGCTACGGTTGCCAGCCGGCGAACAGGTGCCGACCTGAAGCGACGTCCACACGTACAGCTGCCCTACCTGCGCGGGTTTTCTACCTGCACAGGTGTACAACTTGAGCGTCGACGGGGGTGACGTCGACCTGCGAGGAGACAAGCATGATGGACGAATCGACCTTCAACCTCGAAATCAGAAAGTTCCTCAAGACGTTCGGGGTCAACGCGCAGCGCGAGATCGAGAAGGCGGTTCGCGCCAGGATCCTGGCCGGAGACCTTTCCGGCGAAGAGATGCTCGACGCCCGGATCACGCTCGATCTGCCCAGCGCGGATCTGCTCTACGAGCAGGAGGGAACGATCGCGCTCTCCTAGCCGGGAAGCGATCGCGCTCTCCTGGCTTCGGTTAGATCATCGGCACGCTGCGGAGGATCTTGCCCTCGGTGCGCTCGAAGATCTCGTCGAGCGAGCGGCCCGTGATGGTCAACCCGTGATTCTTGAGCCCCACGACGGCGCGCGCCGGATCCTCCGCCTCCCGAACCATATCCGACACAGCCTTGGCCAGCTCATACGTGCCGCACGGGTAGTTGAAGGCCGTACACGGAACTCCCTCCATCCAGCCGTGCACGTGAAGGATCGCACCGACCGCGGGATGCTCCCTGTAGACCATCCAGTGCTCGATGGCGTCGACCGAGACTCGACGTGGCTCGATATCGGGCGGCACGCTCAGGAGCATGGCACCCCGATCGCGGTCGTACCCGGTGACCAGCAGGATATCTCGCCCGATTTCCAGCAGGCGCGATTTGTCCACGCCGCTGGCGCTCATCCAGAAGCTCGCCTCGTCGTGGCGGGCGCTCAGGTTGCCGTAGCTCAGACCACCGATTCCGAAGAGCCTGCGGAGGTGTCTCAGCACATCCGGCGATAGCACGTCGGCGATCGGAAACGGTGCGGGCAGTAGTTCGAGAGCCTGCAGCCGCACCCCGGCCCTGCGGATCGAGTCGGTCGCGGCGTCCCCGTTCCAGAGCTCGGGCGGCAGATCCGGTGCCGGCACGTTGTCGACGATCAGCGTCGAGGAGGCGAGCGGCGCCAGACGCTCATATACCTGTCGGAAGAAGGCTCGGTGGTTGCCGTTGTGTCCCCCGTCGCGCACCACGTAATGGCCTTGCTCGGGGGTCAGGAAGTGCGTCTCGGCGTCGGCGCCCTCTCCGGCCAGCGCCACGAGGAGGTTCGACAGCGACTTGACGAGCAACGGATAGCCACGCTCGAGAGGCTGGTCCAAGGGCCCCTCGATCCGCGTGACGCCGGTCACGAACACGGCCTGCCCGTTCCGCCGGAACCAGCGGGGTGACGTCTCCGGGAAGAAGTTGATGACCAGCGACGCGTCGTCAGCGGCCTCCACGAACGCGTGGCCGTTCTCCTCGAGCGCGCGCCGGATGCCCTCGGCGAACCACTCGAACGTCGGTTGGCCCGTCTGGCCGTGGAAGGAGAATCTCATCTAGTTCCCTTGCCGCCTTCGCGGACGGTCTCCAGCTTCAGCATCATGAATCTTCGCGCACTCTTCCTCTTCGCGCACCTGCTCGGTGTCGTCCTTTGGCTCGGTCTTTCCTTCACGCTGTCGTTCGTTACGGGAAAGGCGGCGAGAGAGCCCGATCCGAGCGTGGGCGCGTTTGCATACCGCACGGCCGCTCGCCTGCTCCGGACCCTCGGTGTCGCCGGCGTCTTTCTTACCCTCGCGGGCGGGATCGGTCTCATCGCCGTGACGGACTATGGCTTCTTCCGTCCCTTCCCGCACCACTGGCTGTTCCAGATGCAGGTGCTCGGCTACGTAGCGGCGGCGCTGGCCCTGTTCTATCAGATCCCGGTCGCCGAGCGCCTCGCTCGAGCGGCCGAAGCTCGGGCCGGCGGCGGCGAGGAGTCGGACGCCACCCGAGCCGACGCTTTCGACGGTCTTCGCAAACGAAGCGCGATCGTGGGATCCCTCATCGGCTTCCTTCTGATCGTACTCGTGGGCCTGGGGGCGTTCCGCGTCCCGTAGGAGCCCTGAGAGCCCTTCCGAGTATAGGGGTGCGACAACGGCCGATTTACACGGTCGGTCCCGACATCGGACTCCCCTCCAACACACGATATGAAACGGAACGAGCGACAAAGGAGAAGGTGATGCACTCCAGGTACCTGACGCTGCTCGCCCTGGCCACGACCGCCCTGCTCGCCGCGCCGTCCGCGGCCCGGGCGCAGGCCGAAGGCGAGCTTCCGCCTCTCATCCCGATTCAGCATTTCTTCGACAACCCGGAGATCGCGGGAGCGCAGATCTCGCCGAACGGGCAGTTCGTCTCCTACCTGAAGCCCTACCAGGACAAGCTGAACGTGTTCGTGCGCCAGATCGGCTCGTCGGAGGAACGGCGGATGACGACGGACACGATCCGTCCCGTCCGTGGTTACTTCTGGTCGGCCGACGGCAGCATGCTCCTCTACGTGCAGGACAAGGGTGGCAACGAGAACTTCCACGTCTACTCGGTGCCGATCGAGGGCACCGCCACGCCGGAGGCGAAGAACCTGACCCCGCACGATGGCGTTCGGGCGGTGATCTTCGCCGTGCCGCCCGAACGGCCCGGGGAGATCCTCATCGGTCTGAACAAGCGCGAACCCAGCCTGTTCGACGCCTACTGGCTGGACGTGGAGACGGGCGAAACGCGACTCGTGGCAGAGAACCCCGGCAACTTCGTGGGAGTGCTACCGGACCATGACCTCCAGGTGCGGCTGGCGATGGGACAGAACGCCGAGGGCGGCACCTCGTTCTACACGCGCTCGAGCGACGAGGACCCGGAATGGCGGGAAGTGGCGGGCTATTCGGCCAGTGAGACCGTGCGCCCGTTCCGTTTCCACCCGGACAACCGCCGGATCTATGTGGCCAGCAACGTGGGAGACACCAACCTGCAGCGACTCGTCCTGCTCGATCTCGAGACGGGCGATGTGCAGGAGGTGGAGAGCGATCCCGAGGGAGAGGTGGACTTCGGCTCGGCCATATTCAGCGACCTGACGGACGAGTTGATCGCGACCGTGTACGTCGCCGACACGGTCCGCATCTACCCGAAGAACGAGCAGATGGCGAAGGACATCGCGCGGCTGCGCAAGGTCCACGACGGGACTCCGAACGTGAGCTCCTCGAGCACTGACGAGAGCAAGTGGATGGTCTCCTACGACTCGCCGACCGACCCCGGCGCCACTTACCTGTACGACCGCGAGACGGGCGAAGCCGAGTTCCTGTTCCGCCCGCGGCCGTGGCTCGAGCCGGACCAGCTTGCCAACGTGCGGCCGGTCTCGTTCCCGGCAAGAGACGGCCTCGCAATCCAGGGCTATCTGACGCTGCCCAAGGGAGTCGAGCCGAAGGGCCTGCCGACGGTGCTGCTGGTGCATGGCGGCCCCTGGGCGCGCGATGACTGGGGCTACCAGCCCGAGGCGCAGATGCTGGCCAACCGTGGGTATGCCGTCCTCCAGGTCAACTACCGCGGCTCCACCGGCTACGGGAAGCAGTTCTTCAACGCGGCCGTGAAGGAGTTCGCCGGCAAGATGCATGACGATCTGATCGACGGCGTGAAGTGGGCCGTCGGTGAGGGAATCTCGGACCCGGATCTGATAGGGGTCTACGGCGGGTCGTACGGCGGATACGCCACGCTGGTGAGCCTGACCTTCACGCCGGAGGTGTTCGCCTGCGGCGTCGACTACGTCGGACCGTCATCGCTGATCACCCTGATCGAGTCGTTCCCGGCGTACTGGGGCCCGTTCCTCAAGGGTTACTGGTACCGCTTCGTGGGTGATCCCTCGGTTGAGGCCGATCGTGAGGACATGAAGAAGCGCTCGCCGCTCTTTCACGTCGAGCGCATCGAGGATCCCATCCTGATCGTGCAGGGAGCCAACGACCCTCGGGTCACGAAGCTGGAATCGGACCAGATGGTCGTGGCGCTGCGTGATCGGGGAATCGAAGTCGGTTACCTCGTGGCCGACAACGAGGGCCACGGCTTTTCGAACGCCGACAACCGGATGGCCCTCTATCACTCGATGGAGACGTTCTTCGGGGAATGCCTGGGCGGCCGCGTACAGGAGGACGTCCCGGATGAGATCCGGACGAAGGTCGCGGAGCTGACGGTGGATGTGGCCGATGTAACCGTCGCTCCTGAGGAGGAGGGACGCTAGACGGCCTGTAGCCGTCTGTAGCCGTTCGAGCGGCGCCAGCCGCAATGAAGAGCTGAGGGGCGGTCCTTCCGGGGCCGCCCCTTCGGCATCACACGAGGCACTCCACA
Source organism: Gemmatimonadota bacterium (assembly GCA_039588495.1). Lineage (GTDB taxonomy): Bacteria > Gemmatimonadota > Gemmatimonadetes > Palauibacterales > Palauibacteraceae. The sequence continues at coordinate 10,522 of JBDGZR010000017.1, forward strand.
GCCGGTCGTCGGTACAAAGATCTCACGCAAGCCCGGACTCTCAGCTCGGATAAACGGACGTCAGATGAATAGTCATCTCGTTTCTATACGAAAGACGCGTGGTTCGCCGCTCGTGCCTCTCCTGCTTCTCGCGGCGCTCGCGACTCCGCTACATGCTCAGGAGGCGGTTCGGCTAAGACTGGATTCTACGGCCGGGGAGTCGTTGACCTACAAGTTCGAGCTCAATCTGGACATCGCCGTGCCGCCGGAGCTCGGGGGCAGCCAGCGGCTCGAATCCCTGATGGTCCTCCAACAGACCACGCAGAACGTCCGAGGAGACACCCTCTTTTTCGACTCAGCGGTTCATGACGCCAGCTTCAGCCTGCGCTCTGCCGAAGGCGCCGAGATGCTGCCTGACGCTTCGGCAGAACTTGTCGGCCAGAGTTTCAGGACCGCGTTCACACGTCGGGCCGAGCCTGTCCTCATCGAAATCGAGGGACAGAGTGCGCAAGCCGGCGCCCAGATCCGTTCGGCGCTACGTCAGGGAGGCTTTCCGACTCTGCCCGAGAGAGCGGTCCGCGTGGGTGACCGATGGAAGGACACGGTGCGCATACGCGCCTCTGAGATGGGGATGGCGGCGCCTGGTTTCCTCATCCTGATCAACGACATCTCCCTACAACGCCTGAGCCGCGTAGGCTCCTCCACGATCGCGGACATCCTGGTGGAAACAGCCTACGGCTTCGAGCCGGACCGGGATGCCTTCCCTGGTGTCGCCGTCGAGATGACCGGATCGCGCGCCGACAACGTGCGCTTCGACGTCACGCGAGGGCACTTTCTCTCGGCTCGAGGGGCCCAGGACTTCACGATGAGCCTCACGGTGCCCGGGCTCGGCCAGGCCTTCGCCGTCCGGGGAAACGGGGAATCGAGCGCCGGGCTGGTCGACTGACCGCCGAGCTGGTCGACTGACCGCTGGGCGGTTGGACTGAGAGCCGCTAAGGCTCGAAGGCGTCGGAAAGCCGGAGCAGCTGCTCGGCCCTCAGGTAGTTCTGCTCGGCCATGTCGGGTTTCTCCCTGAGACGGTACGCCTCTCCGAGCGACGCATAAGCCAGATAGTACTGGGCCGGAATGCTCGCCCGCGTCGACTTCTCGGGCCACAGATCCCACTCCAGCAGGTAGTCGATCTGGTACGTATCCCACAGAAGGGCCTCGCTGCGGCTCACATCCACCCAGCGCACGTCGAATGCCTCCTGCAGTTGCACCGTGTCGGCGGTGTCCTCGAGGAGGCCGTCGACCACCTTGTGCGCCAGTCCCTGCCGAAGCATGTGAGGCTGCAGCCCCCAGCGGTCATAGACCGGGGGCGCCGTCGCGGCGAAGTAGATCGGCCGATCGTCCAGGGACTCCCGGATGATCTGGTAGACGAGAAGATCCGGGTAGTAGATCGCCGAGCCTCCACGAAGCGTTCCGGTCACCCACCGGCTGATCTGTACGGTGGTATCGTTCTGAACGACGAACGGGACGACGGGCAGTGCGTCGATCTCTTCGTCGGTCAGGGTGTGGATCGGCCTCGTCGGAGCGGCAGCCCCCAGATCCCGGTACGCGGGGATCGCATCGCTCGCCTCGAACGGTCGCTGGCAAACCGTCCGGGTCGGCGTTGCCAGCGGGTCCACGCCTTCGGGACAGGGCTTGGTAAGCTCCCGCAGCTGCTTCGGGTACCATGACGTTCCGAGATACGAGTGTACGATGACCGTGACGTCCCGCCGGATCCCCTCCACCTCCTGCAGATACCAGAGCGGGAAGGTGTCGTTGTCTCCGTTGGTAAACAGGATCGCGTACGGCTCCACCGACTGCAGGATGTTGTACGCCCAGTCTCGAGCTGAGAAGTCTCCTCGCCGATCGGCCAGACCGAAGTTGAAGACGAGCGGTATGAGCGCCAGGCCGAGAACCGGAGCGGCCCTCCCGTAGCCCCCGCGAGCGCCGTCGAGCCGCGCTGCCATGCGCTCCCACACGACCGCGATGCCCATGCCGGCGTAGAGCCCCCAAATGTAGAAGCCGAGGACGTAGAAGTAGTCTCGCTCCCGAACTTCGTGGAAGTCGACGGGGATGTCGGGATAGAGCGAGAAACCGTACTTGAAGTTGAGGTAGATGATGAGGCCTACCGTCAGCGTCAGCAGCAGCGCGAAGAAATACACGAAGCTGTCGCGATCTCCTCGCCAGTGCCGTCTCAGTCCGGTGAGCCCGAGCGCGATGAAGGCGATCGTCACGACCCAGCGCACCCGGCTGGGCAGCGTGTGCGCCCACTGCCAGTCGAAGTACTGGCTGAACATCGCCAGCTGCGCCGAGAAGGGCGACTGACGCTCGCTCAGGGGCGGCTTTCCGTACTGATCGCGCGCCAGGGAAGCACGTAGAGGTTCGCACACCACCCCGTCCGGAACCGCGGCCGACACCACCGGCACGAGCTTCAGCGGCGTGAGAGCCGCAGACACCAGGCTCTCGCACTCCGCGTCCGCTTCGTCGATGATCGGGTTTTGAGCGGACCGAATCGGCACGAAGGCGACCTGTACCGAGAAGCCTATCGCCACGGACAGCAACGCGGCTCCCATCAGCTTCCAGCGCAGGATCGTCTTCCAGTCGTGCCAGAGCACGAAGAATCCGAGCGCACCGACCGGGAGCAGGGACATCGTGTGGTTGGCCGCCCCGAGACCCAGCAGAAAGGCACAGAGGACGAAGATCCGGTCGCCGCGAGGCGTCCCTGCGTGATCCTCCCAGACCATGGCGAGGTAGGTCACTATGGCCACGAAGAGCAGAGATACCGTGTACACCTTCGCGTTCACGTTGGACTGGTTCCAGACCGTGAAGGCCGTCGCTCCCACCCAGACGCTCACGAAGGAAGCCACCACCACGACCGTCCGGTTCGCCGCGAAGCGAGGGTGAGCCCAGATGCGTGCGATGGCGAGGAACCAGAAGACCGCCGCGCCGGCGGAGACCGAGGCGCTGAACAGATTGATGCGAGCGGCTACGCTCAGCCCCGTCCAGCCGAGAAGCAACTCCCAGACACGACCCAGCACCACGAACAGCGGGTTCCCGGGTGGGTGCGGCATACCCAGGATGTGCGCTGTGGCGATGTACTCCGATGTATCCCAGAAGGCCGTCGTCGGCGCCAGGGTGAAGATGTACAGCGCCCAAACCACGAGTCCGCAGATGACGGCCCACCCCCAGACGGGGACGGATCCGACCTTCTCACGCTCGATCGTCATCACGGACGGGTCCAATGTCACCACCGGTACTGGAGGTTTCCCGAAATGGGCGGGCGCAACAAGCTAGGAAGGTCCCTCCACACAGGCGAGCCCATCCAGCTTCAACATGTTTGACATCAACCCGGAGCCCGAGGAGATTCCCGGCCCAGAGAGGCGTCATGACGGGAAAATCAGGACGAAGATCGCGCATCCGCTCCGAGATCGCCGAGCCGGCGGGCCACCGCCGTTACGTCCGCGGCCTCTTCGGACGAATCGCCCGGCGGTATGACCTGACCAACGATGTGATGTCACTCGGTCTTCATCGCCGATGGAAGCGTTATCTGCTCGAGCTGGCCGATCTCCAGCCTGGATTTCGGGTGCTGGATCTCGCCGCCGGGACCGGCGACCTGGCGCTCCAGAGCGCCGATCGGGGCATAGGGGCGCCGGCGGCGAGCGAAGGGAGCGTCGTGGCCGCCGATCTCACTTCCCCGATGATGAAGGTCGGTCGGCAGCGCAGAGGCTCCGACTCCGTTCTCTGGACCGGAGGCGATGCCCTACACCTGCCTTTCCGGGACGAGACCTTCGACCGGGTCGTGATCGGATACGGATTGCGGAACTTCGCCGATCTCGACCGCGGGCTCGCCGAGATCCGACGCTGTCTGAAACCGGGGGGAAAGCTCCTGTCGCTCGATTTCGCCAAGCCGCCGACTCCGGCGTTGAGACGCTTCTATTTTCGCTATCTGGAGGCCAGCGGCTCCTTTATAGGTTGGCTGCTGCACAGGGACGTCGACGCCTACCTGTACATCCCGGAGTCACTCCGCCGCTATCCGGCCCAGCAGGAATTGATCGGGCTGATGCAGCGCTCGGGATTCGTGCGCTGCGGTTTCCTGGAGCTCCTGTTCGGAGCGATGGCGATCAACTTCGGAGAGCGCCCGGCACCCGCGCCGGGCTGAGGCGTGCGTGAGCTAGCTCTCGTTCTCGGATTTCCAGAGAGTGAGCTGGCGCTGGCCGGTCTCGCTCTCTTCGAGCCGAGCGGTGAGCGTCGCGCCATCTTCAAGCCGCATGTCGTCGCGCATCTCCTGCGGGATGGTGATCCGTCCACCGCTTCCTACAGTGACAGTGGAGTAGTAATTCACACGATAGATGGCCATATGACCGCTCCCGGAGATGTCCGATGTGTTGAAGACGCCGCTCGGTCTCCAGCGGATTTCGGACGAGGCCGAACCGCCGGTCCCTCCCGCAACTCCCGAATATACTGAGAGGTACCCCGGTCTCGACAGCCGTAGGCGGCCTTGCGGCAGATTCGACGCGGACGCGAGGTTGACGCCACCTGGACACCTTCCTCAGCGGCGGGCATGATCGACCGAGCCATCCACCTGCAGGGCATAGCCAAGTCCTTCGGCGCGCAGACGGCCGTCGAGGATCTCGATCTCCGCGTGCCAAGCGGGTCCATCTACGGCCTGCTCGGGCCCAACGGCGCGGGCAAGACGACGACCCTCCGGATCGTCCTAGACATCATCGGACCCGACCGCGGCCGGGTAGAGGTGCTGGGCAGCCAGGTGGACGACGCCGTGCGGTCGCGCGTCGGTTACCTGCCGGAAGAGAGAGGCCTCTATCCGAGGATGAGGGTACTGGATCATCTCATCTTCCTCGGAACGCTCAAGGGGATGCATCGAGGCGAAGCAAGAGCCGCGGCGCAGCATTGGCTCGATCGGCTGGGACTCGCGGAGCGCTCAACGGATCGGGTCGATACCCTTTCGAAGGGCATGCAGCAGAAGGTCCAGTTCCTATCCACGGTACTCCATGATCCGGATCTTCTCATCCTGGATGAGCCGTTCGGCGGCCTGGATCCTCTCAACGTGGACCTGCTCAAGGAGATCGTGCTCGAGCGTCAACGTCAGGGCTCCACGGTCCTTTTTTCGACACACCGAATCGAGGATGCGGAACGCCTGTGCGATCGCGTCTGCATGATCGCGGGAGCTCGGAAAGTGCTCGATGGCCCGTTGGGAGAGATCAAGGCCTCGGCAGGGCGCCGGGAGATCCTTCTCGGCCTGGAGGGTGACGCGTCCTTCCTCCGGGAGCTGCCTTCCGTCCGTCGCCTCAGCGACCACGGCAACTACTTCGAGATCCGCCTCGCGGATGGCGCGAATCCTCAGGAGATCCTGGAAGCTGCCCTATCGGAGAACGTGCGCGTCCGCCATTTCGAGCTGGCCGAGCCTTCTCTGCGTGAGATCTTCCTCGAGCGTGCGGGCGCTCGAGCGGCCGAGCCGGGCCCGGAGTCGGGGCCGTGAGCCGGAAGGCCTGGGCCATCACGAAACGCGAATACCTGGAACGCGTACGAGCGCGGTGGTTCCTCATCGCCACGTTCGGCCTTCCGGTCGTCCTCGTCGGGCTGATCTTCCTGCCGGAGCTCATCGTGTTCCGTGGAGCTTCCGGAGATGGGGGCCTGAACCTGGGCGTCCTGGACTACAGCGGCCGTGTAGCGGGCGGCCTGGGCGCTGCGCTCGGCGACGATTGGGCTGTGCAACCGGTCCACGAGGAGCATGAGCGGAGCGAGGGAGAGCTTCGTGAGGCGTTCCTGGCCACGAGCCTCGACGGCCTTCTGATCGTGGGTGAAGATCCCGACGAGGAAGGGAGCGTGCGATTGCTGGCACGCCGCGTCGTCTCGGGGCGCCAGGGACGCGAGCTGCGCGGTGGCATCCGGGACGCTCTCGCCGCCGCCCGGCTGAGGGAGCATGGGATAGAAGAGATCGACACGAGACAGCTGCTCAGAGGCGCCGACCTCAGGATCATCCAGGTGACGCCACAAGGCGAGAGGTCTCGCGAGGCTTTCCAGATAGTGGCCATGCTGTTCGCGGTCGTCACGTATATGATGTTCCTGATCTACGGCCAGCTGATCGTCCGAGCCGTACTCGAGGAGAAGAGCTCGAACGTTGTCGAAGTGATGATGTCGTCCGTGCGGCCGTGGGAGATGATGCTGGGGAAGATGTTCGGCGTCGGTGCCGTCGGCCTGACGCAGATCGCCATCTGGGCTGCAATCGGGGGCTTGCTCAGCTTGTACGGCCTGCCCGGCCTCTCATCCGTGCTGGCCGCAGAGGGCGTCGATCTGTCGCACCTGCGGTTGCCGATCGGACTTCTTGCCTGGGCTCTGCTCTACTTCATCCTCGGGTATCTGCTGTATGCCGGCCTCTTCCTTGCAGCCGGAGCCTCTCTGGGCAATGAGCAGGACGCGCAGCAGGTCGTCACTCCACTGGTCGTCATCATCGTCGTCGGATTCATCCTCGTGATCGGTATCATCGAAAGCCCGGACTCCAGGTGGGCCGTCGTCGGATCCCTCGTCCCGTTGTTCAGCCCGATGATCGTGCCGGCCCGGCTGGCGATCTCGCACGTACCTGCCATGGAGTTGGCGGTCTCGGTGAGTCTTCTCGTGCTGGGGATGTTGGGTTCGGCCTGGCTGGCGGGACGGATCTACCGTGTAGCGATCCTCATGAGCGGCAAGAGAGCCAGCCTGGCCGAGGTGGTGCGGTGGATACGACACGGATGAAGCGCGGCGCCCGCCTGCTCGCCGCTCCTTCCCTGGCGGCGGCATCCCTGGCCACGGCATCCCTGGCTTCGGGCTGCGCCGGCGGCGGCTCGGAGGCCGTTCTGCTTGCCACCACGACCTCTGTCGAGGACTCGGGCCTGCTCGCACACCTGCTCGAGGCGTACCGGCAGGACGCTCCCGGTATGGCCATTCGGCCTCTCGCCGTTGGCAGCGGTGAAGCGCTGGAACTCGGTCGACGCGGCGACGCCGACGTGCTTATCGTCCACAATCAGCGCGCAGAGGAGGCGTTCGTCGCCGGCGGCTACGGGGAAGCCCGCGTGCCGATCATGTTCAACGACTTCGTCGTCGTCGGCCCTCCGGCCGATCCCGCTGGCGTTACCTCCTCCAGCGCCGCTTCCGAGGCCCTACGGACGATCGCGGAGTCGGGCGAGCTGTTTCTCTCGAGAGGCGACAACTCGGGCACTCACCACCGCGAGCTGGAGATGTGGAGGGTCGCCGACATGACCCCCGAGGGCAGGTGGTACCAGGAGGCCGGACAGGGGATGGGACCGGTGCTCCAGATGGCCAGCGAACGGGGCGCCTACGCCCTCGCCGACCGATCCACATTCTACGCCATGGAGCCACATCTCGAGCTCGCCGTTCTGTTCGAGGGAGACCCTCGGCTCAGGAACGTCTACTCCGTCATCATCGTTCGTGGCTCACCGAGAGAGGCACAAGCGCGAACACTCCTGGAGTGGCTGACGTCACCGGTCGGCCGGCAAGCCATCGATAGCTATCTGGATGACTACGGCCGCCCGCTGTTCCATTCGACAACGCCCGGCGGTGAGGCCCTGGGGACATTGCCGGGTCGGCCCCCTGTCGTGCGGACGCGAGGTGCACCGGGGGCTTCCGAGAGCAGGGCCACGGAGGTAACCAGGCGGCCCACCCTGCGTGAGCGTCTGCTGTGTCGGTCCGTGCCTCCGGCGCATGCCGACGCGCGCTGCGGCCGATCGACCGGAGTGCGTTCGAGATGAATCCGTTGGCCGAGGCTTGGAGACTCCTCACATCCGGCGATCTGCACCTCTGGGAGATCGTGCTCCGCTCGCTTTACATCTCGGGCACGGCTCTAGGCTTGGCGACACTCGTTGGGCTTCCGATCGGCGCCGCAATCGGCCTGTCTCGGTTTCGTCTGAGAGGGCCCACGGTGGCGTTGGTCAACACGTCCCTGGCGTTGCCACCGGTCGTCGTGGGGCTCGCCGTCTACCTTCTTCTTTCGCGCTCCGGGCCCCTCGGAGGCCTGGAGATGCTGTACTCGCCGGGCGCCATGATCCTCGCGCAGACTGCGATCGCCGCACCGTACGTCGCGGCGATCAGTCTCGCAGCCGCGAGTGAAGTGCCGCCGGATCTGCAGCTCCAAGCGCGAGCTCTCGGCGCGAGTCGACTCGAGGCCGTTCTCGTCACGTTGCGTGAGGCGCGGGCCTCTCTGCTGGCGGCCGTGGCGGCCGGCTTCGGGGCCATTATCAGCGAGGTCGGAGCGGTGATGATCGTCGGAGGGAACATCCTCGGCGAGACGCGGGTGATGACGACCGCGATCGTGCTCGAGACGCGACGGGGGAACTTCGGTTTAGCGATCGCTCTTGGGGCCATCCTGCTGACGATCGCCCTCGCCATAAACCTCCTGCTGGTCTCCATCGGCCGTGCCGACCTGCGGCGACCATGGTCCTCTTGAGCGAGCGCTCGTACTGACCGCCTGAGCTCCGCCCGGCTGCGGCGAGCGGGCGGAGCAGGTGGATTGGCGGGAGTGGCCGGCTTGGGCTTTGTACCTACTCCGCCGGGCCTAGAGCCAACGCATCGCGAGGAATATGAGGAGGATGACGATCCCGATCAGGTAGAGGACCTTCCGGTTCATCTCACGCTCCTTTGTTGTGTCCACGTAGATGGTGAACGAGTCGCCCTACTCCTGGACCCCAGGGCAGGGTGCTGACGGCAAAGTTACCGGACGATGCTGGTAGTTTTCGTCGCTCAATGTAGCACCGGTCGCCTCAAAATAGTCGACCCAGAACTTCTTCACACGTTGCGAGGCCTCGGTATCCACACGAGCGCCCACGACCACCACGCACAGACCCCGGAGGTCCGGCAGCATCCCGTTGGCCGCCGCCGTCTTCGCCCAACCATCTCTCGGCATCCGCCGGAGTCCTTCCATGTCGATCATGCGATTCGACTGGAGCATGTCCGAGAACAGGTACAGGGTGGGAGCATGCTCGGGATGGGCTCGGATCTCTTCGCCAACGTCGTGCAGCGTGGACAGAAGATCTGTTCCCGTGATGTTGTCCCGCTCGGCCGGTTGTGAGAAGGGCTTCAGGTAGTCCTTTGCATCTCGAAGAAAACGGGCGAGCGTGATCGAGTCGCGCGCGACCTCCATGTTGTCGAAAGCCCTCACCGGCACGGCCTGAGACCAGCGCCGTGGAGGCTCGGCAAGAGAGAGCTGCAGCACCTGGAAGGCGGCGATGCGATCGCCGTGCCGCAGGGTCGAGATCCGGCCGTTTGAGAGCTGTTGCGCGAGCTCCAGCTGGTAGTCCTCGATGCTGGTAGAGCGATCGAATACGAACAAGGTGAGCTCTCTCGGCCCGCTCACCTCTTCCTTGTCGGCAGCCGTCCCGCCCGTGCAGGCCGCGCTGATGATGCTCATGGTGAGAGCCGATATGACCGCAGTCGACAAGCCGATCCTGCCTTGTCCCCTGCTTCCACGACCTGCCTTCTCACCCATGCCCGGCGATTGCCTCCTGGACGAACCGTGTACGAACCTGCTCGAATCGATCCTTCAACGCCTGTCGCTCTCGCTCGTATTCTAACGGGTCGCGGGCCATCAGGTCACGCTCGTAGTCCGCATCCACCTCGATCTCAAGATCTACTGCCTGAGCGAAAGCGGGGATAGTCCTGGAGTCCACGCCGCGCGCGCGTCCGTTTTCCGCCCGATAGAGCGCGACGACCGCCTCCAGCTGATGCGATACGCTCCGCCAGCTATCCAGGGGTTTTGCCGCCATCATGCTCTTGAGGACTCGTATCCGGCGCACGAGCTCGGCGAGCAGGGTCGTGACCTCCGTGGCCGATCCCTCGGCAGCGCGGATCAGGTCCGATCTTTCCTCCTCGAACGGGCTCTCGTTGAAGAACTCGCGTCGGTCGTCACGACGGTGGAAGTAGGCCGCCGAGATCGCGCAGAGAACGAGGGTCGTGTTCAGCAGGAGTATCGGCCAGCTCAGACGACTCATCGAGGCCGCGTACTCGCGAAGCTCCGTCGCCGCCGCCTCCATGTCATCCGCTCGATTCGCCTGCTCGTTGGCCGCGAGCAGGTCCCCATCGACCCGGAGCCAGCCCGCATTCCTCCGCAGCTCCTCGACAACGGTGATGTCCTGCTGGTACTGCTCTTCACCTACCTCCCCCAACTTCACGCGGGCGACGAACAGAACGGAGAGGACGAGGATGAGACCGACGCCACCGAGGATCATCGGCACCACGTTCTCCGTGACGGATCGGGCGGTCACGGCGTGCCGCTTCGCTTCCCGGTCCCGCTTGACCACGAAGTCTCGAAGCGAGTGGCCGAAGAAATGGGCCAGAACGCAGAGGAAGGTGACCACACCGGCCGCCAGCAGAGCGGCATCCGGGCGGAGAATGAGCTGCGCGAACACACGCTGCGCCCCCGCGAACCAGCCTTCCGAAGTCTCAGCGACGAGGCGTATCTGCCGCTCGGTCAACGGGTCGCGTGGCAGGAGCGCGCCGAACACGGGTGCGTTCGCGAAGAACTCGACCAGCCCCAGAAACCCGATGGCCACGAGGTAGACCTTCGTCGGGATTCCTCGCTCCTTCGATGACTCGTCGGCCTGGCTCAGCTCGCGCGCCACCTCGAGACGGCGCGTGGAGACCCGCGCCTTCAGCCGGATGATATCGTTGGTCAACCGCTCGAATCGGTCGATCGCAATCGACGTCAATCCGAGCTTCTCCGAGATCTCCTCTTCGTTCGTGGCGATGACGTCGTCGACGCGGCGCCGCTCGTGGGATTGCCACCTCTCGAAGAAAGCCTGACACCGTTGAACGAGCTCCGCTTCCGACTCTGAGCGACCCTCGACGTCGGTCTGAGGCACACCGGCATCCGCGTCGATCCTGGCGACGCGCTGCGCTTCCTCTCGGAGCCTCGCGATTCCCTCGTCGAGGGCGTCTTCCTGTTGAAGAAGGTAGCCGTTGTATGCAGCCCGGATCTCGCTCGAGCTCGTCGCCGCGGCGGCCGTCGGAGAAGGAGCAGGCGGTGTCGGGCCGGCTCCGCTGAGGACGGGGCCACCCGGCGGGATGGTCTCAGAGTCCTGGCCCAGGTCAGGACCAGAGCGCTCGATCTCCTCGACCGTGAGCCCCATACGCTCCATCCAGGTCTTCGATCGAGAAGCAGGCATCTCACTCATGAGTCACTCCGTCCTCCTTGCGCAGGCGTCCTCAGGGATGCACTGAAGGCAACCGATCTTTCCTCAACCGTCGAACCTGCCCATCTCGAGGCGATCCTGACTGCGAGCCTCCGGGCCGGCTCCGGCTCGACTCTCGTCAAGGGACGAGCCGGTGTTGAAGCGACCCGCGGAACCCTCCTCATGCAGCACGGCGGTCGCGTCGACGACATCTAGGAAGTAGGCATCGCAGGCCATCCGGAGCAGCTCCGGCGAGAGCTCCGCATCGCGCTTCTTGTACCGCGCGATGTCGATTAGATGGTTCGTGATGTCCCGAGGGTGGCAGCATCGCTCCTGGATGTGCGGCCTCGAGTAATACTCCTCGAACACGAAGTCGATGGCGTGCGGCGTGAACGGAAGGCCACGTTGCTCGCACGCTTCCTTGAAGATCTCGGTGTACTGATCCCGCGTCGGGTTGTCGACCAGGATCTTGTACCGGATTCGGCGGAGAAAGGCCTCCTCAACGAGCTCGGCCGGATCAAGATTCGTGGCGAAGATCAACAGGCACTGGAACGGAACGGGCAGCTTGTGTCCCATCGGCAGGCTCAGGAAGTCCACGTGCTTCTCGAGAGGGACCATCCACCGATTAAGCAGATCCCTGGGCCGGACGCGCTGGCGGCCGAAGTCGTCGATGATGAACACGCCGCCGTTCGCCTTCATCTGCGGCGGAGCGCGGAATACGCCGGCCAGCTGGTCGAACTGCAGCTCGAGGTCGTCGAGCATCAGCTCACCACCCACCATCACGACAGGCCGGCGGATGCGCAGCCAACGCATATCGTATTCCGGCTCGGGGTCCATCCAGGCGGAGGGAAGATCGCCATTCTCCGCGTCATGGACGGGCTCGTGGAACACCGGGTCGTAAATCGCGATGACCTGACCGTCCACCTCTACCGCGAACGGGATGTAGATGGCATCGCCAAGCATCTCTGCGATAGCCTCGGCCAGCACGGTCTTGCCGTTTCCTGCATGCCCGTACAGAAAGAGCGAACGGCCGGAGTTGATCGCCGGGCCCAACGACTCCCGGAAGTTGCCGTTGAGCACGAGATGGCTGAGACCCTCGGCCACCTGCTGCTCATCGACCTCCGCGTCCTCCACCTTCTGATGGTCGACGATCGCGCGATACTGCCGCAACGGCACCGGAGCGGGGCCGACATACCTGCTGGTGATCATGATCTCTCGACAGCGCTCGCGGCCCTCGGTGGTCAGCGCAAACGTGTATCCCCGGCGGCCCTTCCCCTTGGTGCCACGCACCTCGACCAGCCGCCGCTGCTGCAGGGTGAGAAGCAGATCGTCGAGGATGCCGAACGAGAGCCGGATGAAGGCCCCCAGCTGATCTCCGGTTCTCGAGCCCTGAACGTACATGACCTTCAGCAACAGCTCCGAGACGAAGGATTCGGAGAGCCCCGTCTCCTCGAGCGTGGTCGGCAAGTATGGCGTACCGATCGCTTCGGCGTTCTCGCCCTCTCCCGGATGGATCCTGACGGTTGCACTCATCGTGTTCATCTTTGCCCTGCCCTGCTGCTAAGTGCGATCGAAGAATGAAATCGGGGGGTCCGCGCGAGATCAGGCCTCGCCGGCCTCCCATTTCAGCATGTCCCCCTCACGAGTTTCGCTCTGCTCGATCACCCCGACGGGCAGCTCGAGAGCGTAGTGTGCGTCCCAGTGCATGCGTGTTCGCTTACCCGGTTGGAGGTCGCGATACAGAGCGACCACCTTTCCGTCCTTGTCCAGCATGGCCACATCGAGCGGAAACTTCATCCACCACATGTGCACGCCCTGACTGGACGTAATCAACAACCCCTCGCCTTCCTCCAATCCCGTCCGTCCGATGAGACCCTTCAGCTGCGGCCACCACCGATCCGCCAGGCCGATGCGGTCGCCGAGCGAGCTTCCCCGCTCGATGTTTCGAACGGAGAGCAGTTTCGGCGTTCTGCTCACGAAGCCGTCGCCCTACTAGTTCCCAGCTCCCCCGAAGAAGTCGCGAAACAGGAACAGGGACGGTCCCAGTAACACGACGAAGAACGCGGGGAACACGAACAGGATCAGCGGGAAGAGCAGTTTTACCGTGAGCTTCGCCGCCGCCTCTTCTGCGCGCTGCCTGCGCTTGGTGCGGAGAGTGTCCGCATGCACCCGCAGCGAGTCCGCGATTGAGGTACCGAACCGGTCGGTCTGGACCAACATGCTCACGAAGGCCTTCACGTCCTCCACCCCCGTTCGCTCGGAGAAGTGGCGGAGGGCTTCGTCGCGTGGCGTCCCGGCTCGTATCTCCAGGTTTACGACCGTGAGCTCCTCCGACATCTCGGGGCTCACGCGGTCGATCTCCTCAGCCACGCGCACGATCGCCTGGTTCAGCGCAAGGCCGGCCTCGACGCATACGACCATGAGATCCAGCGAGTCGGGAAGCGCCAGGCGAATGCTGTCCTGCCGCTTGACGACCTTCCGGCTCACGTAAAAGTAGGGAACCAGCCAGCCGAGGAGGCCGCCGACTGCCGCCAACATCAATATCCGTTGAAACGACACCTGCAGCACGGTCGACAGGAGGAGGACCAACGCGACGCCCAGGGCGGCACACATGACGCGCAGCCCCAAGAACACGGTGCCTGCCTGTGCGCTTCTGTACCCACCGTGCGCCAGCCACTGGCGGGTCTGCGACATGCTGTCTCCCATGGCGCTGACCCGCGTGCCGAGCGTTGAGAGAAGCGTCTCGAACCGCTCCCGCTTCGCCTGACGACGGCGTTGCTCCTGAAGCTCACGGTAGCTCGTGGCCCCGGTATGCAGGACCGCAAGCCGCCGCTTCATCACGCGCGTCTGGGCCGGAAGCAGGTTCGCGAAGCCTACGACCAGCAGGCCCGCGGCCATGGCTGCGAAGAATATCACCAATAACGTCATCATTCTCGTCCTAGCAAAGCGCCAGTCTTATCGCGGCGGTCTCGGATGTCTCGCACACGAGCTCCGCGTGTCGTCGTCAATACTTGATCTGCACCAGTTTTCTGATCACCAGGAAGCCGAACAGCTGAAGGGACACCGCTACCGCGAGCATCAGGCGACCCCCGGGCTCCGTGAACAGAACGCTCATGTATTCGGGATTCAGAGTGTACATGCCGACACCGGCGACGATCGGCGCGACAGCAAGGACGTAACCGGTCATCCTTCCGTGCGCCGTGTGCACTCTCAGCTGTCGGCGGAACTTGAAACGCTCGCGAATCACATACGACAGGTTGTCGAGGATCTCGGCCAGATTGCCGCCCGACTCGCGCTGGATCATGATAGCGGTGACGAAGATCCGGACGTCCAGGATCGCGATGCGATCGGCCAGAGAAAGCAGCGACTCGGGAAGCGGGAGCCCGAACTTCTGCTCCTCGTAGACCTGTCTGAACTCGTCGGATACCGGAGCGTTGGCCTCCTCGGCCACGACCTCCAGGCCGGTCGAGAACGCGTGTCCCGCACGAATGGCTCGGCCTAGAATGTCGATGGCTTCCGGAAAGTACTCCTCGAACTTGGCGAAGCGCTTCTTCCGTCTCCGCGACACGTAGACGTACGGGATCATCGCGCCGAGCGCCGCGGCCGCCAGCGGTATGGGTGTGGGCAGGAGGATCATGGATGAAAGCCCGAACGCAGAGGCAGAACCGATCGTCAGCATCAAGAAGGTCCCGACGGTCCAGCCCACATCACCCTGCTCGAGGAAGTTCTTCAGGTCCCTCTGATGAGGGAGGCGGAGCAGGATGTTCTCGGCCCAAACGGGCCCCTGCTTGGCGCCGGCCCGCAGCAGGCCGCCGCCGACCCCGGTCGCGATTCCCCCCGGCTTTCCGAGCGCGCGGAGCTGGGTGACCAGCGAACGCTGTCTTTGCAGTCGCCGGACACCCTCCCACGCCAGCACGAGCGCCAGCATCGCCAGCGCTATGGAAGCGAAGAGGGCGAGGGCTACGATGCCGTTCTGGCCCAGTATGCCGCTCATCCTGCCTTCTCCTTCGGGAAGCCGAAGTCGGCGTTGGCGAAGAGCGTCTCGGCCAGGTCGATACCGTACGCCTGGAGACGCTCGGCGCAACGCGGCCGGATTCCCGTCGC
>JBDGZR010000018.1:0-25677 GCA_039588495.1 Gemmatimonadota bacterium
CGGGAGTTGCTCGCGGCGCTGGGCCTTCCTGAGGACCTGCCGCTATTCGACGTCGTGTACACTCCCCGACAATTCCGCCGTGGACAGCTGCCCGCTCCGTTGGCCCATGATCAGGACAGGGCACGGCAACTTCTGGAGGAATCGGGATGGCGCGACACCGACGGGACCGGGATCGTCGACCGTCTGGGCAAGGAGTTCCGATTCGTGGCACTCGTGCCCGATTTTCCTGGCTGGGAGGAGATGGCCGTCGCAGCGCAGAGCCACCTTCATCAGCTCGGCATCGATATGCAGATACACGTCTTGGATGCACCGGCGGCGCTCAACCGTGTACGAGCCGGCGAGTTCGAGGCGGCCTTCATGGCGGTTCGCCACGACCCCCAAAGCCTCCGCTCTCTCTTCGGGGAAGACTCGAGCACCGGCTACGTTGATGGCGAGGTTACCCAACTGCTGGAGCGAGCCGTCGACACCGTAGATCCAGACAGCATCGACACTACCTATATGCGGCTCATGGAGATCTTTCGCCGAGATCTGCCCGTTATGTTTCTTCACCCCGTTGTCAGCACGTTCGTGACTCATCGCAGAATCCGAGGCCTCAGCGAACCCTTCCGCTCCGATCCAGTGCGCTTCATGGAGGATCTGTGGATAGAGGAGGGGTCGTGATCCGGAGAGCGCTCCTTGGCCTGATCCTCCTCAGCGCGGTGGGCTGCCAGCAGCAGTCCGATCAGGCGGGCGATCAAACAACGATGGTCATCCTGTATCCTGAGACGGGGGTGCGGACGTTCCTGGACCAGGAGGGGCCCCTCGTCTTTCTTCTCCCGCTGGTCGGCCTCACCGACTCTGGAGCTTTAGAGGGCCGCTTGGCCCAGCGCTGGGAGCATACGCCCGATCGGCGGGAGTGGACGATCTGGCTGCGCTCGGACGTCCGCTGGCACGATGGCGTTCCAGTCACCGCGCACGACGTGAAGTTCACCGTCGACCTGATGCACCATCCGACGATCGCCGAGCTTAACCACATCGACGAGGTCACGGTCCTGGACGACACCACACTGGTGATGCGGGTCTCGGGCGTGCGACCGTTCGAGTCATGGTGGCTTCCCGGCACCTGGAACGTGTTCTACCCGAAGCACCTGCTCGAAGACGAGGATCCCGCCGAATTCCGGCGTTGGGAGTACTGGGAGCACCCTGTGGGTAACGGAGCCTACCGCTGGGTGAGCCATCAGCCGGGCACTCAGCTGGAGTTCGAGGCGAACACCGACTACTACCGGGGCAAACCGGCGATCGACCGGTTGATCATTCGTTTTGGCACGCTCGGTTTCACGGGCCTGCTGGCCGGTGAGGTCGACGCGATCAACTTCGCCAGCAGCAACGACGTGCAGACCCTGTCAGGCGATTCACGCTATCGGCTTTACCGTGAGGTCTGGGATGATGTCGCCGCGCTCCAGTGCCTCTTCTGGAACTTGGACAGCCCCCTCTTTCGGGACGTCCGCGTGCGTCGAGCGCTCACGCTCGCCATCGACCGGGAAGCCCTCAAGAGTGCGATGTTCATGTGGTCCGAACTCCCCGTGATCGATGGGCTCGTGAGTCCGCGGCAGTACTGGACCGAGCAGCTGCCGCCGCCGTTCCCCTTCGATCCGACCGAGGCCTCGCGCCTGCTCGACGAAGCCGGGTGGCGTGACGAGGATGGCGATGGCGTGCGGGAGAAGGACGGCCGGCGGTTCGAGTTCACCGTGCTTGCCAACGCGGAGTGGGAGG
Organism: Gemmatimonadota bacterium; assembly: GCA_039588495.1. Classification (GTDB taxonomy): domain Bacteria; phylum Gemmatimonadota; class Gemmatimonadetes; order Palauibacterales; family Palauibacteraceae. The sequence continues at coordinate 1,753 of JBDGZR010000018.1, forward strand.
GCGCGGCGGTGTACGCCAACCAGAGTCTCCGAGATGTGGGCGTGCGGATGAACGTCCTGCTCCTCGACAACAGCGTCGTTAGGGAGCGGCTCGCCGATGGCGACTTCGATGCCGTGATCGAGTACCTGTGGGCCGAGCCCGGCTCCGGGATCCACTCGCTCGACGCACTCTTGGGCGAGGAATCCAGCACGGGTTACCGTAACCCGCGCGTCGCCGAGCTGATCGACCAGCTCGCGCAGACCCTGGATCCCGACGTCATCGACGTGATATACGCGGAGCTCTCCGACACCATTCGTGCCGAGGTGCCGATGACCTACCTGACGATGAACGTCGAGACCTACGTCGCCCACCGCCGGATCAAGGGACTCAGCACGCCGTTCCGCGCCAATCCGGTGTGGAACGCGGAGCACCTGTGGATCGAGGCGACGCAGTGAGGCTGCGCCGACTGGTTAGCTCAATGTCGGCGATAGCGACCATTGGCTCGTTCGCCGCCTGCGGTCCCGCTGACGAGTCTGCTGACCGCCAGGCCGCGGGCCCCGAGGCTCGTGAGCCTGTCACCGTGACGGTGCTCGTCCCGGACGCGGACGAACGTGTCATGAGCCCCGTCTCCGACACGCCCCACAAGTTTCTCATGTTCCAACCGCTCGTGGCGCGGGATGCCGATGGTACTCTCGAACCGCGTCTGGCGAGCAGTTGGGAGCCCTCTGCCGACCATGCGAGCTGGACGGTTCATCTGGACCCGAGCGCTCGCTGGCATGACGGCGTCCCCGTCACGTCCGGCGACATCAAGTTCACCGTTGAGCTCATGAGCCTGCCGAGCGTCGGCTACGGACAGTACTACGGAGTCGAGATCGAGGTCTTGGACGACTCGACGTTCGTCTGGCACTCGAACAAGAACACTCCCCTGGACGACTATCACAGCTTCTTCCCCAGGCACGTTCTCTCGGAGCTGAACCCGGACGAGTTTTACGAGTGGGAGTTCTGGACCCATCCGGTCGGCAACGGACCGTACAGATACGTTCGGCATCTCGAGAAGACACTGACGGAGCTGAAGGCGGTTCCCGACTACTTTCGAGGCCGGCCGGCCATCGATCGCGTGATCCTGATGTACGGATCGGGAGCCGGCGCCGTACCGGAGCTTCTGGCCGGGAACGTGGATGTCATCCCGCTCAATCCGATCGACGTGCCGAAGGTCGAGAACGATCGGCGGTTCCAGATCACCTACAAGAGCGCGTTCTGGAATGACTGGTCCGGGTACGGGATCATGTGGAACCACCGTCACAGGGTGTTCAGCGATCCCAGCTTCCGGCGCGCCGCCACGCTGGCCATCGATCGCCCGGCGCTCCGCTCCCTGCTACATCTTCCAGGCGACATACCCGTGTTCGATGTCGTGTTCACCGAGCGGCAGGTGAGCGAAGTGCCTGAACCTCTTCCGTACGATCCCGCGGCATCCCGGCGCCTGCTCGAAGAGGCCGGCTGGGTCGATACTGACGGGAACGGAGTGCGGGACCGCGACGGTGAAGAGCTTGCCTTCACGGCCATCACGGACGCAGGGAGGGGAGATCGGGTCGCCGTGATCGTTCAGGCCCACCTCCGTGCGGTCGGGATTCGCATGGAGATTCAGACGCTCCCGGGCCCCATGGTCGTCTGGCAAACGAGGGTGAAGCCCGGCGATTTCGAGGCAGCCATCTTCTGGTGGAATCCGGGCGTGTACGGCTCGTTCGGGCAGGACTCTTTTCTTGGATATCAGAACGAGGACGTGCACGCGCTGCTCGAGGTCCTGCAGACCACACAGAATCCGGCGGCCGTCGACTCCTTGTACCGTCTGATGTGGCCGCACTTCCAAGCGGATATTCCCGTCACGTTCCTCGTTCCCAGGGTGACCCTGTTCGTCAGCGACCGCCACCTCCATGGCGTGAGCAGTCCTCACCGCGGGGATCCGGTCTGGTACATGGAGGACCTGTGGTGGGAGGAGGAGTGAGGGCCCCTGCCAATGTAGTGACTCCGTCTGCAGACATCTCTTATGTGCTTATTGTGACAGGATGTGAAGCTTAGATGCTGAAGTACATCCTCAAGCGCCTCCTCCTCTCCATCCCGCTCATACTCGGCATCGTCACGGCTACCTTCTTCATCGCGCGTCTGGCCCCGGGCGACCCGATGGACATGTATCTTGAGCCGCAGCGCCGGCGGCAGGTCGATCCCGAGGTCATCGAGCTAATGCGGGAGAGGTACGGGCTCGATCAGCCGATCCACGTCCAGTATGTGACGTGGGTGAAGAACGTCGCGAAGGGCGACTTCGGGGAGTCTTTCCGGCACCGCCGGCCGGTGAGGGATATCGTGGCGGAGGCCGTGCCCTACACCCTCCAGCTCACGATTCTGGCACTTCTCCTCGACGCCCTCTTCGGCATCTCCCTGGGCATCATCTCGGCCGTCAAGCAGTACACGAAGCTGGACAAGACACTGACGGTGGGATCGCTCATCGTTTATGCCCTCCCCAGCTTCTGGCTGGCGCTGATGCTCATCATGGTCTTCTCGGTGAACCTCGGGTGGTTTCCCACCTCCCAGACCCGCTCGATGTACTACGAGGACCTGACGATGATCGGGAAGTTTCTCGATCGGCTGTGGCACCTGGCGCTTCCGGTGTTCGTCCTCGGGATCGCGGGGGCAGCCGGGACCGCCCGGTACATGCGAAACCGCCTGCTCGAGGTGCTGAACGAGGAGTACATCGTCGCGGCGCGGGCTCGCGGCTTCCGGGAGAGGACGGTGATCGTCAAGCACGCGCTGCGTAACGCGTTGATCCCGATCGTTACCATCTACGGCATGAGCCTGCCGTTCCTTCTCGGCGGCGCCACGATCATCGAGACGATCTTCGCCTGGCCCGGAATGGGGCGCCTCACGGTGAGCGCGGTCAGCGGGCGGGACTATCCGATCATCATGGCCACCACGACGATCGCGGCCGTGCTTACCGTGCTCGGCAACCTGCTGGCCGACGTCACCTACGCTGCAGTGGACCCCAGGGTATCGTACGATGCGCCGCGAAAGCGCTGAGTCTCGGCGCTCTCCGCGCCGGCTCCGGGCTCTCGTCCCCGGACTCGGCCATCTGGCGTTGGGCCACACGGGCCGTGGAATTCGCCTCATGCTCTTCTCGCTCGCAGCCATCTTCCTGATGGCCTGGCGGTGGGAGCGCTTCGCAGGCGCCTTCTCGACCCCGTTCCTGGACCGCTGGCTCGCCTCTGTATTCCTGATCCTGATCCTGGTGTGGGCGGTCTGGTATTCGCTTCGGGACTCAGGACGGATCCAGCGGAGCGCGGGCGAGGAGAAACGGCGAGGGAAGAGCCCGTGGATCGTGGCCATGCGGCGCTTCCGCGAGAACCGGCTTGCCGTCTATTCCATCTATGTCATAGTGCTCTTCTACGCGCTGGCCATTCTGGCTCCGATCCTGGCGCCGTACGACCCGGCGGCGATTCCCGACGTGATGGCGAACCGCTACCTGCCTCCGTCCTGGGACCATCCCTTCGGAACCGACGAGTTCGGCCGCGACCTGTTCAGCCGAGCGCTCTACGGGGCGAGGGTATCTCTGTCCATAGGGCTTCTGGCGATGATCATCGCCAAGACGATCGGCACGCTGTACGGGTCGGTGGCGGCGTACTTCGGTGGGGTTGTCGACAACGTCCTGATGAGGATCGTCGACGTGTGGATCGCGTTCCCGACGTTCTACCTGATGCTCATGTTGGTGGGGGTATTCGAGGCGAACATCGTGGTGCTGGTGCTGATTCTCGGCCTCACGGCCTGGCCGGGCACCGCCCGCTTCATCCGCGGCGAGATCCTCTCGCTCAAGAACCAGGCTTTCACGGAGTCGGCGCGTGCCATCGGACTCCCGGCGCACCGTATAATCGTGCGACACCTGATCCCCAGCGCGCTCTCCCCGGTGCTGGTCACGGCCGCGCTGGCGGTGGCCGGCATGATCGGGGCCGAGGCGGGCCTCTCCTACCTCGGGCTCGGGATCCGGCCGCCGACGCCGTCGTGGGGAAACATGGTTGCGGCGGGGAAGGACAACCTGCTCAACGCCTGGTGGGTGGCGTTCTTTCCGGGCGGCCTGCTCACCCTCACGCTCATCTCCTTCAGCCTCCTGGCCGACGGGCTCCGCGATGCCCTCGACCCGAAGGCGCTGATGCAGAAGTACGTCTGATGCTGCTCTCCGTCCGCGATCTGCGCAGCGCGTTCTTCCTCGACGAGGGCGAGCTGTGGGCGGTAGACGGGATTTCCTTCGATGTGGATGAAGGCGAGACCATCGGCCTCGTAGGCGAATCGGGGTGCGGCAAGACGATAGTCGCCCTCTCGATCCTCGACCTCATCCCGTATCCGGGGCGCGTCGTGAGCGGCCGGGTGAGCTTCGAGGGAAGAGAGCTGCTCGACCTGCCGCCCGAGGAGATGCGAAGGGTGAGGGGAGCCGGCATCGGCATCGTCTTCCAGGAGGCGGCAGCGGCGTTGAACCCGGTGTACCGGATCGGGGACCAGATCGCCGACGTCGTACGGCTCCACCGTGGGCTGGACAAACATGAGGCGCGGCGCGAGGCCGTGGAGGTCCTGGGCGCGATGGGGATCCCCGAGCCCGAGAAGCGGGCCAGGAGCTACCCGTTCGAGCTGTCGGGCGGGATGAAGCAGCGGGCGATGATCGCCATCGCGATGGCAGGCAGGCCGAAGCTGCTCATCGCCGACGAGCCCACCACCGCTCTCGATCTCACCGTTCAGGCAGAGATCGCCGATCTTCTGCGGCACATCCAGGACGAGTACCGGATGGCCATCCTCATCATATCCCACGACCTGGAGTTGGTCGCGGAGATGGCCGATCGGCTGATGGTGATGTACACCGGGCGCCTGGTGGAGACCGCCGACACGAACGAGCTGGTGGCCGAGCCGAGGCACCCCTACACGCAGGGTCTGCTCGGTGCGATCCCGGTGCTGGGAGCCGGATCGGACACGCCCCTGGAGGGGATCCCGGGAGCGGTGCCAGACCTGCTCGACCTCCCGAGCGGCTGCACATTCCACCCGCGCTGCCAACTCGCCGACGACGAGTGCGAGCTGGAAGCGCCGCCGCTCGAGGGCGTGATGCACCGGCATCAATGCGCCTGCTACAAGGTGACGGTGCAGAAGTGATGCAACCGGGCTCGCTCGACCCGACCGCCACGGACCAAAGCCGCCACGGCGACGTCCTCCTCTCCGTCCGCGGCCTCAAGACGCACTTCCCGCTGGGACAGGGCTGGATGGGTGGTCGCGACGTCGTGCGTGCGGTCGATGGAGTGGACTTCGACCTCCGGCGCGGCGAGGTGTTGGGCCTCGTGGGAGAGTCGGGAAGCGGCAAGACAACGCTCGGCCGCTCCGTCACCCGGCTGGTGGAGCCGACCGCGGGCGTCATCCGGTTTGACGGAGGTGACTTTCGTCGGCTGACGGGTAAGGAGCTGCGGCGGGCTCGGCGGCGGCTTCAGATCGTTTTCCAGGATCCGTACGCTTCTCTCAGTCCGCGCATGCAGATCGGCCAGATCGTGGCCGAGCCGCTGAACCTCCATCGGCTGGTGCCCCCATCGCAGATGAAGGAGAGGGTCCTGGAGCTATTGGGTCGAGTAGGCATCGAGCCCTACTTCATCTACCGCTATCCGCACGAAATGAGCGGAGGGCAGCGACAACGGATCGCGATCGCTCGGACCCTCGCTCTTCAGCCCGAGCTCATCGTGGCCGATGAGCCGGTGTCGGCCCTGGATGTCTCGGTCCAGGCGCAGATCCTAAAGATCTTTCTGGGCCTCAAGCGCACGGACGGCATCGCGATGCTGTTCGTCTCCCACGACATCGGCGTGGTGGAGCGCATCGCGGACCGTATCTCGGTGATGTATCGCGGCCTGTTCGTGGAGCAGGCGTCGACGGATCGGCTGATCCAGTCACCTCTTCACCCATATACGAAGGCGCTGCTTGCGGCGGTTCCCGGAGTCGTTGGCGAGAAGCGGCCGCGCGTTCGAGTGAGAGGCGAGCCTCCGAAAGCCACCGAGGAGCTGCGCGGCTGCCCTTTTGCAGGCCGCTGTGCCCTCGTTGAGCAGGTATGCCGAGACGTTACCCCGCCGCTCGAGCCGAAAGCGCCGGGGCACGATGTTGCCTGCCACCTTGTTGGCTGAGGTCTGGACGAGGGGCCGGCACCGCCAAACACGAGCAGCGGTGGTCAGCTCAGTGCCTGTACCTCACGGGTCGCATCGGCATGCAGCCGCGCCTCCGACTCTAGACGCTCCGTAAGCGGACCTAACTGCAGAGGGGCGTCGGCTCGCGCCGCTCTTACCCGGCCCAAACCGGCGATCGCTTCGAGCAGCCGCTGCACCAGGCTGTCCCGCGCCCGGCCCGCCCCGGCAGCAGCCTCGACCATGTGAGGATCGGGTGCTTCCGTGGCGTGCGCGTCGAGGACCGCGAGGCTCTCGTCCAGCTGCGCGATCTCCGAAGCTGCGCGCGACGACCAGACGAGCAGCTCGCCGAGCGTGCCGGAGAAGTCGTCACGGCCCGCATACTCCTCGCGCCGATGAAGGCCGGAGGCCAGGCGCGTTATGTCCCGCAACAGCCGCCGAGCCGGTCCTCCCTCGAGGCGAGCCAGCGTTTCCCGGGCCTCCCTCGCTGCGGGGGCCGGAAGATCCAGGCCGGGCGCCTCGCCGGGTTCCCAGATGGGTTTTGTCGAGTTCCGCACGGCCACGAGCGTCAGCAGCCCCGCGAACAGCGGAGTGAAGACGAGCATGCCGGGCGCGGTCGAGAGCCCGGCGGCCATCCCCGATACGAGCACCAGAAGCACGAGGGCGCCAAACGCGGACGGGATGCGCTTCCACGCGCGGCCCGCGGTGACACGCTCCGCTCCGACACCTCTGGTCGTCAAGGCGCGCACGGCCCGGTCCGCCATCTCCCTGGGGAGGCGTATCAACGGTCGTTCGCCCCCCGCGGCTTCGCGCGCGCCGCGGCGTGAGACCGCGCCCTGGAGCGAACCGACGATCCACTCCTCGATCAAACGTCGCTCGGCGTACTTCGAGGGGCGGGTCAGGTATATCAGCGCATCGTCAGCTTCGCTCTCGCCGCAGGCGACGCAAGCACCCAGCCCGAGCGAGTCCATCGTTCCGCACACGTCGCAGGCCGCCGGGGCTTCCGCCTCGACCAACAGGGCCGCAGACGCTTCCTCCGGTGTCTCGACCGCGAGACGGGCCGTGAGAAGGGCTTCGACCAGGGCTCCGGCGGTCGGATACCGCCCGCCCGGATCCGCACGGGTGCACCTCGTCACCACGCCGTCCAGCCAGGTGGAGAGCTCCGGTCTTGCCTGACGAGGAGAGTAGCCGACCGGGCTCGGTGCAGGGGGAAGGCTGCGGGAAGCCCGATCTGGTAGCTCGCCGCTGAGGGCGAAATACAGCGTAAGGCCCAGCGAGTAGAGGTCCGATCGCGCATCCCCCCGCTCTCCCGCCATGAGCTCTGGGGCCGCATAAGCCAACGTACCCACCAGTCCGCCCGTCATGGTGAGAGCGATCTGGTCGTCGAGTCGCGCCGAGCCGAAGTCGGTGAGCTTGGCTCTCCCGGCGCGATCCAACAGAACGTTCCGTGGCTTGACGTCCCGGTGGAGCACCCCGCGCCGGTGCGCTTCCCGGAGAGCCGATGTCAGGTCGCTGGCGACGGAGACCGCCTCTTCCTCGGTCAGCGGCCCGCGCGTCCGCACCCTCTCGAACAGGGTCGTTCCGTCCACGTACTCCATGACGAGAAAGCTGCGCCCGTCCTCTTCGAAGTACTCGTGGAGCGTGACGATACTGGGGTGATTCAAGCCACGGACGGTCTCGGCCTCACGCCGCATCCGTTCACGCGCCACGTTCGCGAGGGCGGGCGAAGGCACGAGCAGCTTTATCGCGACGTCCGCGTCCTGTGGGGCATCCTGGCGCCGGGCCAGGTAGACCACGGAGTGCCCGCCGCGCCCGATCTCACGCTGAATCTCGTAGCGTCCGTTCAGCAGCGTGCCGGGGGCGACGTACGTGGCGCCCTCACCCGCTGGCGTCACCACGCGCTCAACCTCGCGCTATCGCTCGCTTCGCCCCCGACTCGCTCATCGGGCGCCCATCTCCTCGAGGGCGGCCAGGGCGCTGGAGCGCCACCCATCCTCAGGGTCGTAATACTGGAGGAAACGCTCGAGATAGTCGCGTGCGGCCGTTCGATCGCCGAGACCCAGGCGAGCGATGCCGGCGTGATACAGGGCCATATAGTGGTTGGGCCAGAACTCGACGACCATCTCCATGATGGGGCCCGCCGAAGCGTCGTCTCCCGCGTCCGCCACGGGGTGCGCGACCGCGAACACGACCCCTGCGGCCCTCCACCTGTCGTCCCCTTCGAGCTCCAGGATGATCTGACGGGCCTGGTCCACCTTTCCGGCGAGCGCAAAGCAGGCGGCGCTGTATGCGCTCCCCTGCATCCCCTTCGGCGGAGGGTTTCGGCGATGGCCGGTCTCGACCTCGACCGAATTACAGAACGGCTTGATCTGTGCGAACCAGGAGGCCGCCGTGCCCTGTGGGCTGAATGCGGAGACGGCAGGGTGCGAATAGGTGTGTCCCGAGTTTCCACCGCGGAGCAGCAGCAGCAAGGCGATCGCCACGAACGCCAATCCGTAGAGATAGAACCTGCCCATCGCGCCTTCCTCCGCTCAGTTCGAGACTATGCCGCGCTCCGACCTCATAGACGTTCAATCGGGCGGTTCTTGCACAGCCGGCAGGAGGTCTGCAGCTGGTCAGGGGCGCACAGCGAGCCGCCTCCGCGAGCCATTCCCTAGAGAGTGCAACAATTATTCCGATGGAGAGTTCCGCGCCGAACAGCGTGACCGGGTTGCGGCCGGGGCCCGCGCCCCAAGCTCTTGAACCGCCGAGCGGCTCAGGCGGTGTGCGGTTCGAGCGCAGGTGTAGACGCTGAGAGTCCTGCGGGCTAGACTCGGCTCCGCTCGCCTTTCGAATCCCGGTTCCGAAAAGGAGGTTCCCCGTGACTTCGCGCGCTCGTGTCGGTGTTTTCGCTGTTACGGCTGCCCTCGCTGTTCTCTCGCCAACCCGGACCGGGTTCGCACAGGAGGCGGAGGAACCGACCCGCCTCGAGACGCTGGCGAGCGATCTGACCGACCTCGAGTCGTGGATCGCCGACCTGCAACTCCGCTATGAGGCAGCGAGCGAAGCCGACAAAGAGCTCTACCTCGTCCAGCTTCGACGACGCTGGGCAGCCCACCATGAGACACTCGGCGAGATCGTCAAGGAGATCCAAAGCGCGCGCGAGGCGGGACAGGCTGATCCGCGCTTCGCGCAGGCGGCTCGAGATGGGCTCGGACGTGAGACCCAGGCGATCCTGTCGTGGGTCCGAATCGTTCAACCGACGATCGATGAACTACGAGCAGCGCGCACGACGACGCCTCCAGAAGCTCTGCTCGACCTCGAGATCAAGCTCTCGGAGCTCAACGCGACCATCGACCGCGGACTCAAGGGCATCACCGACAACTCCGAGTATGCCACGGCACTGGGCTTGGACGTCACGGCGGGCGCAGCCGCCCTCGATTCGGCCCTTGCCGAGCGGGCCGCGCTTCTCGCCGCGTCTGCCGAGCTGGCACAGGAGCGACAGGCGACGCTCGAGGGCCGGCGCTCGAGGCTCGGTGTGGACACCGTGGCGCTGAACTCGAAGCTGGCGCCGGTGCAGGAGAGGCTGCTCGGCGCGACGACGAGCCTCGAGGCCATGGTCGGGCTAATGGGTCGAAGGGAGATGCAGACGGCGCAGTACGAGCAGCTCCTCTTGAAGACCACGGGCGATCTCGGCACCGAGGTTCTGGACCCCGAGGTCGTGGGCGGGTTGATCAGCGGCTGGTGGAGTGCAGCCGGGGACTGGATAGAGCAGAACGCCGGTATGCTGGCCGTCCGGCTGGCCACGATTCTCCTGATCCTGTTCGTGACCGGAGTGCTGGCCCGCCTGGCGCGCAGGGCAGTGGCCCGCGTCCTCGGCTCAAGCCGTGTAAACCTCTCGAACCTGCTCAAGGGCTTGGCCATCGGGACTGCTTCCAAGCTGATCTGGCTCGTCGGGATACTCGTCGTGCTTTCCGTGCTGGGGATCAACCTGGGGCCGGCGCTGGCCGGTCTGGGGATCGCCGGGTTCGTGCTCGGGTTCGCCCTTCAGGATTCCCTCTCCAACTTCGCAGCCGGTTTGATGATCATGATCTACCGGCCGTTCGACGTCGGCGACCTGGTCACGGCGGCGGGAGTGACCGGAAAGGTCAAGGACCTGACGCTCGTCTCGACCGTCATCACGACACTGGACAACCAGCTCCTCGTGGTGCCCAACGGGAAGATCTGGGGCGACGTGATCAACAACGTGACCGGCCAGACGATGCGACGCGTCGACATGGTCTTCGGAATCGGCTACGAGGACGACATGCAGAAGGCGCAGCGCATCATGGAGGAGATCCTGGCCTCGCACGAGCTCGTGCTGGACGATCCCGAACCGGTGGTCAGGGTTCAAAACCTGGGAGATTCATCGGTCGACTTCATCTGCCGTCCCTGGTGCGAGACGGACGATTACTGGGACGTCCATTGGGACGTGACCCAGGCCGTGAAGCAGCGCTTCGACGAGGAGGGAGTGTCGATCCCGTTCCCGCAGCGGGACATACACGTGTATCCCACCGGCCAAGCGGCGGCGGTCGAATAGTGGGCCGGGGACTCCACCGTTCGTTTGGGCTCCGGTTTCCGGATCGGCGTTCGGGGCCGGCTCGAGCCATGTAGGGCGCAAACCGGAAAGGAAACGGAATGACGACCAAGCGATCTCAGGTTGCAACAGGCTTCTTGGCGTGGCGGTTGCCATGGCGGCCATCTCGCTGCTCGGACACCCCGGCTCGGCGGTTGCCCAGGACGAAGAGGAGGGACCGAGAGGTTGGTACGGGAACGCAAACTTCGGCTTCTCGCTGACGGCTGGCAACAGCGAGACCACGAACCTGGGCCTCTCCTTCGACATCTACGACGAGCTGGCCACGGCGTTATGGAGCATTTCGGCGACCTACATTCTGGCCACTACGGAGGGCGAGGAGACGGCGAACAAGCTGGACTCTCGGCTTCGCTACGACTACACGGGACTGGGGCGCTTCTTCGTCTACGGATTGCTGTACGGCGGTTTCAACCGGCAGGCGGGCCTCGACGCCCTCGTGGCACCGAGTGCGGGCGTGGGTTACACGCTTCTGGAGACTGAGGCGACCAGGTTCTCTCTCAGCGCGGGTGGGGCGGTCCGCAACGAGAGCTTCCAGAACGACAGCACGAACACGGAGTTCAGCCTGGTCGGCGGCCAGAATTTCAGCTTGACCATCGACGATGACACCAACCTCACCCAGTCGTTCGCGTACGTTCCCAATACGTCCCAGTTCTCGGACTATCTGCTGCGCGCCGACCTGAGCTTCACGACCATGTTCACTGACCTGCTGGGATGGACGCTGAACCTCATCTACGACTACCGGAATCAGCCGTTCGTGGACGCTACCGGCGAGGCGCGCAAGAAGTGAGATCTGTTCTTCCTGACCGGGCTGGCCTTTAACTTCTAGGCGGCGTCGCTAGCCGGCGACGCCGGTCGCTCCGCAACCCTTGCGGCGCCGATTTGCCACCGGATTGCCCTTGTGTCCGAAGCTTCCGGCTTCCTAAACTGGACGGGCATGTCCGCTGGCATCGAGAGTGGTCGGCTCGGTTGGCGGACTCTCCAAAACAAGACAGACTCTCTACGAGGAGACGAGGATGCCCAGAGTAATCATCACAGCGGAGATCGAGGATCCGGTGAAGTTCGAGGAGGGCTTTCGGTCCCATGGAGAGCTCTTCCGAAAGCAAACCGTCAACACGCCCATCAAGTTCTCGATTCTGGAGGGGAACCGGGTCGCCTGCTGCTTCGAGCCGAACGATCTCGATACCTACCTCGAGGTCCTGAGTTCGTCCGAGACTGCCGAAGCCATGAGCTTCGACGGCGTCAAGCGGGACAGCGTGCAGGTCCACGTCCTGGACAAGGAGTTCCACTTCTAGCGCTGACCACGGGGTGCTTCGCTCGGGGCGCCCCGCACCCGGCCGTTTGTGGCCATGGATCGCAGAGGCTTCGTCAACCTCGCAGCAACATTACCGCTCGCCGTAGTGAGCGCGCGGCTGCCCTCGCCTCCATCCTCTACCTGTACAGGTGTACATGTAGAGGGTGAAGGAGGTGATGCTGCAGCGGGCGGGGGCCGCGATCCCGCTCCGTCTCGAGCTGGAGCGCCCGCCGAGGACCGATCCGCTCCCAGCGTGATCACCCTCTTCCTCTGCGGCGACGTGATGACGGGCCGGGGGATCGACCAGGTCCTACCGCATCCCGGCGACCCCCGCCTGCACGAGCCGTACGCGCGATCCGCCACCCGATATGTGGAGCTTGCGGAAGCCGAGAACGGTACGATCCCGGCTCCGGTCGACTACTCCTACCCCTGGGGAGATGCTCTGGCGGAGCTCGCCCGCGTAGCGCCCGACGTGAGGATCATCAACCTGGAGACGGCCGTTACAACGAGCGAGCGGCACTGGCGCGGGAAGGGGATCCACTACCGGATGCACCCGGCGAACGTTCCCTGCATCGCCGCCGCCGCAGTCGACTGTTGCGTCGTCGCCAACAATCATGTCATCGACTGGGGTCTTGCAGGACTCCGGGAGACCTTGGAGGTGCTGAAGGCAGCGGGCATCCAGACGGCCGGGGCGGGCCTCGATTCCGAACAGGCTGCGGCGCCGGCGGTCCTGGAGGCAGGCCGCGGCCGGCGCGTGATCGTGTACGGGTTTGGGACGGAGACGAGCGGAATCCCCGCCGACTGGGCCGCGCGGTCCGACCGGCCCGGGGTGAACCTGCTGAAGGACCTCTCACCTGAGACTGTTCGACATGTTGCCGAGCGCACCGAAAGGGTGAAGTCGGAAGGCAGCGCCGTGGTCGCCTCGATTCACTGGGGAGCCAACTGGGGATACACCGTTCCGGCCACTCAGCGGGAGTTCGCCCATCGGCTTATCGAAGAGGCCGGCGTGGACGTGGTTCACGGACACTCGTCGCATCACTTCAAGGGAATCGAGGTCCATCGGGGCCGGCCGATCCTATACGGCTGCGGAGACTTCCTCAACGACTACGAGGGGATCTCGCGGCGCGACCAGTACCGGTCCGATCTCGTGCTGCTCTACTTTCCGGTCATCGATCCGTCGACTGGGCGGCTCGTCCGATTTCGCCTGCTGCCCATGCGGATTCGGCGTTTCCGGCTCAACCGAGCCTCCAGGGACGATGTTGAGTGGGTCCGGGATACTCTGAACCGGGAAGGGAAGCGATTCGAGACGTGGGTGGAATCCGGTTCTGCGGGCGAGCTTGAGCTGCGGTGGACCTAGCCTTCAGGCCGCCTACTCCTCCGGGTCCGGCTTACCTCGTCGCCGCTTGACCTCCGACCGCCGGCGCTTCGCCTGCAGCCGCTTCCGCTTCTCTCGCTCGGGCACCTTGGTCGGTTTCCGAGGCTTTTCGGGTTGCGCCCGCTCCTCCAGCGCCGCTCGCAGCCTGGCGAGTGCCACCCTCTTGTTGCGATGCTGGCTGCGCGACTGGCGTGCCGTGACCGAGATTCCGGTAGGATGGTGGGTCAATCGCACGCCCGAATCCGTCGTGTTCTGATGCTGCCCTCCCGGACCGCCGGCGCGGAACGTCTCTACCCGGCACTCGGCGAGGAGCGCGTCGTCGTCAGCGACCGGGGGAGTCAATGCTGCGGGTTCCATGCTGCGACTCGGAGATGGCGGGCTCTAACCTCTTCTCTCCGTCCTCGAGCTCCTGGAGCCGGCTGGCGAGCCACTCCCACCACTCTACCCAGCGCTCGTATCCCTGCTCTTTCCGCACGTCCTCGGCCCACACGCGCAACTTGCGCCACATTACGAGAAGAAGTCCGCCCGCCTGCTCCCTGACCAACTCGAGGGGAGCAACTCCTCGATGGACGATGTAACCGATCGTCTCGCCCATGGCCCCGATCATGATGGCGGCGTCTTCGTACTCCTGACCGCGATCCCGCAGGGCTTTCAAGGTAACCCCGTCCGGAACCCGGCTCAGAAGCCGAAAGGCCTCGATGAACTCGCGGCTCTGCAGGGAGCGAACGATCTCGATGGCGGCCACGTCCCGACGCTGCTCACGGTATTGGCGGATCTGCCATACGGCGAAGATGACTCCTCCCACAACGGCCGCTCCACCGACGATTTCCGCCAGGTTGGCCAACGTCTGCAGCGTAGACATGTCCATCTCCCCTCCCGATTCGCTGTAATCATTACGCGCCGGGGACGTGCTCGGTCCACCGCCAGACCTTCTCGAGCAGGATTCTCCCCACACGAGCTGGCAAGAATCTCCCGATACAAATCCTTCGGCGCGCTCGGCACGCTTAGGAGGTGCCATGGATCGAGCGGCAGGGAAGGAGCGGCAGGGAGGGAGAGGATGAAAGTCACGAGTACGCGGATATCCCAAGCGCTGGCTCTCGGCGTCATCGCATTTGCGGTGCACGGATGCGGGCAGGACACGCCTGCCGTTACGCTTCGCGGCGACCGTTTCGATCTCGTACGAAGCCTTATCGAGGAGACGATCCGAGAGCATGGCCTCGCGTCCGTAGCCATCGCGGCGGCACAGGACGGGGAGGTCGTCTGGGAAGAGGCCTTCGGCTGGGCCGATCGAGAGAACCGGGTACCAGCGACGCCGAATTCGATCTACGCTCTCGCCTCGATCTCGAAGTCGTTCACCGCCACCGGCCTGATGGTGCTGGTCGAGCGGGGCACGATAGATCTGGACCGGCCGGTCAACGACTACCTCGGCGACGCGAAGCTGATCTCCCATGTGGGAGATCCGGCGGAGGCGACCGTCAGGCGGATGCTACTCCACACGGCCGGTCTTCCCTCGCATCACAACATCTTCTTCGAGGACGAGCTCGTGCGTCCGCCCGAGCAGGACGAATCGATCCGCCGCTACGGCATGATCGTCGATCAGCCCGGGCGGGAGTTCGTCTACTCCAACTTCGGCTACGGCGTGCTCGACCGCGTGATCTCCAACGTTGCGGGGATGAGCTACGCGGAGTTCATGAAAGCGGAGGTGTTCGAGCCTCTCGGCCTGACGCACACGTCGGTCTTCCCGGATCCGGCGCTCCGGAAGCACGCCGTCACCCATTACGACGGGAGAAGCACCGTTCCGGGCCTCGACTTCGACCACGTCGGAGCGTCGGCGATCCATTCCAGCGTCCACGACCTCATCCGCTACGGGATGTTCCACCTGGGCAACGAGGTTTCCGGTCAGGAGAGAATCCTCTCCGGCGAGACGATCGACTTGATGCACCAGCCGTCGGACGCAACGATGCCGGAGGAGATCCTGGAGGTACGACTGGGCCTGGGCTGGGCGATCATCGGCCTGGAGGAAGTCCGGATGGTGAATGTGACCGGCGGCATGCCCGGCACCGTGACCCGCCTGGCCCTGATCCCGGCCGAGAACGCGGCCGTGGCGATCATGATCAACAGCGGCGTCGGCGACTCCTACGCCCCGTGGGAGATCGAGCTGGCCACCTTCGCTGCCATGATTCCCGATCTGCCTACTGGACCCGAGATCGTTGCGAAGAGAGAGCCGACGCCGCCCCTGCCGGACGAACTGCGGGGGAGATGGAGAGGATCGATCAGGACCCACCTGGGCGAGCTGCCGGCGAGCCTGTCCATCGGCGATGGGCGGGATATGGAGCTTGAGATCGATGGCAGAAAAACCGCGCCGGTTCGGGTTCGGAGCCCCCTGGGCGGGGTCCGGTTCAAGGACGGAGTCTTCGAAGCTCCGTTCTTCGGTACCATAGAGACGGATGACGCCCTGCGCTCCCGTCACGTGCTCTTCCTTCGCCTCAAAAGGCGCGGCGACACGCTGGGAGGGGTCGTCGCGGCCGTAGCGATGAACCAGACCTTCTGGCTGCCCTACTGGATAGAGCTGAGGCGAGTGGCCGCGGCCTCCACCAGCCACTGAGAGGCTGCCATCGTGATACCCGATTTCCAATACGATCCGGTCGAGTACTGGGCATCGAGGATTCTCACCTGGGCGCTGATCTTCGCGATCCTCGTCGTGCTCTATTCCCTGGTTCTCGTCTATCGACGTGAGACTCAGGGCATGTTCGCGAAGGGGCTGCTGTTCGTAGGGGTCGTCGCACTGCCCGCCTTCTCCATCACTACCGGTATGCTGCTCGCGCTGGTGCGGGCCGAGCGGGTGGAGTTCTGCGCGTCATGCCACCGGACCCTGCAGCCGTATGTGGACGACATGCGGAACGGGGCGAGCGAGGGGCTGGCGGCGGTGCACTTTCGGAATCAGTACATCGCCAGCAACCAGTGCTACGAGTGTCACACTTCATACGGTCTGTTCGGCACGCTCACCGCGAAGGTCTCCGGGGTCGGTCAGGTCGTTCGGTACTACACCGGCACCTACGACATCCCGCTGAGAATGCGAGAGCCGTACAGCAACGGGGACTGCCTGAAGTGCCACGCGGCGTCACAGAAGTGGCTGGCCGAGGAAGACCACACCGACGATGACATGCAGGAGCTGCTGTTCGGCGACGAAGACTCCTGTATGAGTTGCCACGAGGCGGGCCACCTGCCGGGCGATCTTCCGGCGGCTGCGGCGCGATGAAGACCAGGCCCGTCATTCCGATTCTCGGAGCGCGCAGGGTACGACTCCTCCTGGTCACGGCGCTTTCGCTCACCTTCCTGGCGATGCTGATCGCTCTCCAGTTCGTGCTCAGGACCACGGGCGGCACCCTCTTCCTCTTCACCATGGCCGCGCCCCCCCTGGTCATCCTCTCCATCGTCATCCTGTTGGTCTGCAGCATCGACGAGTACCGACAGACCCATCGACTCTTCGACGTCGAGCACCACGAGGCGGGGCGGACGATCTTCAGCCAGGGGGACGAGGGCAACTGCGCCTACTTCATCCGACGAGGAGAGGTCGAGGTTCTGGACGAGGAGGGGGGAGGCGTCGTGGCTACGCTCGGGCCCGGTGAGTTCTTTGGCGAGATGGCGCTCATCTCCAACGCGACTCGAAACGCCACGGTCCGGACCGTCTCGACCGCGGAGCTCGCCGTCCTCGGCAAACGGAACTTCCTCAACATGATGCGGCTGCTGCCCGAGACCGAGGAGGCGATCCTCAGCACGGTGCGGCAGAGGGCCACGAGCAGAGACACTTCCGGATAGATGGCAGCGTCCGTACAGACGAATCCCTACAAGCGCTGAAGGGCACATCCCGACAGCGACGAACCCGCCTCCGCCCGCATCCTTAGCCTGCGGTTTCATGTGAAAGAAAACCGGTTCCACGGCGTCAAAGCGCGTTGGAACTCTGAAAAGGGGCTAAGTTCATGCGTAGCAAACTCCTCTACCTGACGGCCGGCTTAGCGGCGACGGCATTCGTCGCGGCGTGTGCGGAGCCGTCGATGGACAGCACCGAGGTGGCCGTGAGCGACAACTTGGACGGAAACGTCCTCTTGGCTGAATGGACCGGCCCGTACAGCGGCGTGCCGGCGTTCGACAGGATGGACCTCACGGCTCTGAAGCCGGCTCTCGAGGCCGGCATGGCGATGCAGCTCGAGGAGATCGACGCGATCGCGGCGAACCCCGAGCCACCGACCTTCGACAACACGATCCTCGCGATGGAGCGTGCTGGGCGCGACCTGGACCGGGTGCTCGCCTACTGGGGGATCTGGAGAGGCAACCTCTCGACGCCGGAGTTCCGCGAGATCCAGCGCGAGATGTCGCCCAGGTTGGCCGAGTTCCGAACCAAAATCCGGCAGAATGAGGCCCTGTTCGCCCGGATCAGGACGGTTTACGAGGGCGGCGAGATGGAGACGCTGCGGCCCGATGAGCAGCGCCTTGTCTGGTTGATCTACGACCGCTTCGCTCGTAACGGCGCGACGCTTGAAGGCAAGGCCAAAGAGCGATACGCCGAGATCGACAAGCGGCTCGCCGAACTCTACACACAGTTCTCGAACAACGTGCTGGCCGAAGAGGAAGGCTACGTCCTCTACCTGACCGAGGATCAGCTGGGCGGCCTGCCGGAGTCGTTCGTCGGCGCCGCAGCGGCTGCCGCCGCCTATCGGGAGCGCGAGGGCGATTACGCCATCACCAACACGCGCTCGTCGATGGATCCGTTCCTGACGTTCTCCGATGAGCGAGATCTCCGCGAGCAGGTCTGGCGGACCTATTACGGGCGCGGTGACAACGGCGACGAGTACGACAACAACGACATCATCTCCGAGATCCTGCAGCTGCGGGACGAGCGGGTGGGGCTTCTTGGCTACGACAACTACGCCCAGTGGCGGCTGCAGGACCGCATGGCCAAGACGCCGGAGCGCGTCTTCGAGCTCCTGGAGGAGGTCTGGCCCGCGGCGCTTGCGCGCGTGGAGGAAGAGGTCGCCGACATGCAGGCGATCGCCGACGCGGAGGGTGCGGGGGTCACGATCGAGCCGTGGGATTACCGCTACTACGCCGAGAAAGTACGGTTGTCCAAGTACGATCTCGATTCCGACGAGCTGAAGGGGTACCTGCAGCTCGGCAAGCTGGTCGACGCCATGCACTTCGTGGCCGGCGAGCTGTTCAGCTTCGAGTTCACGCCGGTGCCGGAGGGCTCCGTCCCCGTGTTCCACGAGGATGTCCAGGTGTTCGAGGTCACGGACAAGACCTCGGGCGACCACGTCGGCCTCTGGTATCTGGATCCCTACGCGCGGCCCGGCAAGCGCTCGGGCGCCTGGGCCACCACATACCGGAGCCACGAGACGTTCGACGGCCTGCGGACCGTGCTCAGCTCCAACAACTCGAACTTCATCAAGGGCGCGCCGGGTGAGCCGATCCTCATCTCCTGGGATGACGCCGAGACGCTCTTCCACGAGTTCGGGCACGCACTTCATTCGCTCTCGTCGGCCGTCGACTATCCCACTCTCAACGGCGGCGTGAGGGACTTCACCGAGTTCCAATCGCAGCTGCTGGAGCGTTGGCTGCTGACGGATGCGGTGATCGACAACTACCTCGTGCATCACGAGACCGGCGAGCCGATGCCGGCCGAGCTCGTCGCGAAGATCCAGAAGGCGGCGACGTTCAATCAGGGCTTCATGACCACCGAGTATCTCGCCTCCGCGCTCGTGGACATGAAGTACCACACGGTCGATCCGACCCAGATCGACCCGGACGCGTTCGAGCGCCAGGCGCTGACGGGGCTGGAGATGCCGAGCGAGATCGTCATGCGGCACCGCAGCCCGCATTTCGGCCACATCTTCTCCGGCGAGGGATATGCCTCGGGCTACTACGGATATATTTGGGCTGAGGTGCTGACGGCCGATGCCGCGGAGGCGTTCGCGGCGGCGCCGGGCGGCTTCTACGACAAGGAGGTGGCGAAGAAGCTGGTCGCCAACCTGTTCGCCGCGCGTAACTCGCTGGATCCGGCCGACGCCTACCGCGCGTTCCGCGGGCGCGACGCCACGATCGATGCGCTCATGAGGGACAGGGGCTTCCCGGTCGACGCAGCCGGATAGTCTTCCGAAGCCGGTTCCGTTCCTGACAGGAAGGGGCGGTCCCCTCGGGGGTCGCCCCTTCGGCTACCCTGTCGCGTTTCGTCGTCTTGATGAAGTATCCACCCACCTGTGCCTGCACCGAATCAACCGACGCCTTCGTCGGAAACCTCGAACCGAGGAGAACCCGATGCTTTACCGGATCCAGCTCGCGCGTGCCATCGTAGCGGCCTTGTTCGTGTTAGCTCTTTCGGCACTCCACTCCGCTGCCCGGTCTTCCGGCCATCTGCAGGCCGCGCCCGCCGTTCCCCAGGAGACGGAGGACGCGGAGGGGCTGCCCACGATCGAGGAGAAGACGGAGGGAATGCGGGAGCTGGATGGCTTCGTGCCGCTCTTCTGGGAGGAGTCCACGGGCAAGCTCTGGATGGAGATCAATCGCTTCGAGGAGGAGCTCCTCCACTACGTCTCGCTTCCGGCCGGGATCGGATCCAACGACATAGGGCTCGACCGGGGACAGCTCGGACAGCAGCACGTCATGGTTTTCCGGCGCATCGGCCCGAAGGTCCTGATGGTCGAGCCCAACTACGACTACCGCGCCCTCTCCGACAACCCGGCAGAGCGAATCGCGGTCGAGGACGCATTCGCCGTCTCGATCCTCTGGGGCTTCGATGTGAAAGCGGAGACCCGGGATCGGGTCCTTGTCGATGCCACCGGGTTTCTGACCCACGACCACCACGGCGTGGCGCGACAGCTGCGCCGAGCGGAGCAGGGAGGGTACGAGCTGGACGCGTCGCGGAGCGCCATCTACCTGCCGCGGACGAAGGCTTTTCCGAGGAACTCCGAGGCGGAGGTCATCCTCACGTTCACGGCGGACTCGGCTGGCGCGTGGGTCCGCTCGGTGGCTCCGAGCCCGAGAACGCTCTCCATACGGCAGCACCACTCCTTCGTAGAGCTGCCAGGTGGAGGCTACGAGCCGCGGCGCGCGGACCCGCGCGCCGGCTACGGTGGGGTCGACTACGTGGACTTCGCAGCGCCTCTGGGCGAGCCGATGGTGACCCGCCTGATCGCACGACACCGGCTGCAGAAGAAGGACCCTTCCGCCGCCGTCAGCGATCCGGTGGAACCGATCGTCTACTATCTGGATCCGGGAACCCCGGAGCCCGTGCGGTCGGCGCTCTTGGACGGCGCGCAGTGGTGGGACGAAGCGTTCGAGGCCGCGGGCTACCGGAATGCGTTCCGGGTGGAGATGCTCCCTGAGGACGCCGATCCCATGGACCTGCGCTACAACGTCATCCAGTGGGTGCACCGCTCCACGCGGGGATGGAGCAACGGGAGGAGGGTGACGGATCCCAGGACCGGTGAGATCCTGAAGGGACAGGTGACGCTCGGCTCCCTGCGGGTGCGGCAGGACTACCTGATCGCCGAGGCGCTGATGGCTCCCTACGAGGCGGGCGACGAGACCGCGGCAGCCGTGCCGGAGCTGTCCGAAATGGCCCTGGCCCGGATCCGTCAGCTGTCGGCGCACGAGGTGGGGCACACTCTCGGGCTGAGCCACAACTACATCGCCAGCGCCCAGGGACGTGCCTCCGTCATGGATTACCCTCATCCGCTGGTTAGGCTGGGGGCCGACGGGCGGCCGGAGCTGGACAGCGCGTACGCGGTGGGCATGGGTGAGTGGGACAAGGTATCCATCGCTTACGGTTATGGTGAGTTCCCCGACGGCACGGATGAAGAAGCGGCCCTTGATCGGATCCTGACGGAGGCGTGGGATCGGGGGATCACCTTTCTGAGCGATCAGGACGCGCGCCCACGAGGCAGCGCCCATCCGCAGACGCACCTCTGGGACAACGGGGCCTCTGCGCCTGCCGAGCTGGATCGGGTCATGGGAGTGCGGCAAGCGGCGCTGGCACGCTTCGGCGAACGGGCGATCCGGCGCGGCAGGCCCATGGCCACCATGGAGGAGGCGCTCGTCCCCCTCTACCTGTTCCACCGATACCAGGTCGAGGCGGCGGTGAAGCTGATCGGCGGCCTGGATTACGCTTATTCGTTGCGCGGCGACGAGACCGCACCCCCGACGTTCGTTCCGGCGGACGAACAGCGGCGTGCCCTGGCCGCCGTGCTTCGCACCCTGGAGCCGGCGGCGCTGGCGATCCCGGAGACGGTGCTGAAGGCCCTCCCCCCGCGGCCCTTCCGCTACGGCCGGCACCGCGAGCTCTTCCCCCGGTACACGGGGCTCGTCTTCGACGCCGTGGCGCCGGCGGCGGCAGCTGCCGGGCTCACCCTGTCGCTGGTGCTCGACCCGCAGCGCGCCGCACGTCTGGTGCAGCAAGCGGCCTTGGATCCGGCGCTTCCCGATCTGGGGGAGGTCATCCGGACCCTGCGCGAGGCTACGTTCGGCGCTCGTTCGGAGAGTGCCTACGAGGCCGAACTGGGGAGAGCGGTGGAGAGGGTCGTGCTGGATGGGCTCATCGACCTCGCCGGCCGGGCTGCGATGCCGCAGGTACGGGCGCTGGCCGAGTACGAGCTGGCTGATCTGAAGGAGTGGCTGGCCCTGTCGGCCGACGAAGCCGTGGCGAAGAGCGACACGAATGCGGCCGCGCACTCCCTGGCGCTCGCCAAGGACATTCGGCGCTTCCTGGACAGGGATGTCGAGACGCTGTCAGCACCGGACCCTGTTCGAGCGCCGCCGGGAAGTCCGATTGGGTCTGGGCCCTGAGCAAGACCGCTCGGCTGCGTCGCGCTTCCCAGGACCGGCTTTGCACGATCCAGTTCAGGGGGGCGCCCTGAGCGGACCGAGCAGCGTCTGATTAATTCTTGCTCGGCAGAAGCTCGGAGAGCGCGTCGATGGCGGTGCGCAGCTTGTCGGTGCGCTCCCGCAGCTTGACCACATCCCTCTCGGTGTTCTCGAGCTCGACCTTGACGGCCTCGTAGCTCGCGTCCAGGACGCTGTCCCCGTTCTTGCTGTTGGCCATGATCTTCCTCTCGTTCCGCAGCTCGAAGGCTCACCTCACCGGGCTTTCGGCTTGTCACGGAGCGTGCCGGAGGATGGTACGACTGTGTTAACGTGTTGACAATAATGTATTTGCGTGATGTAATCTCAAAAAGTGTCTAGCGCGAACCGCCGGGACCGGTTGGGCAATGTGCAGCGACGATAGGCGTTAAGTCCTCCAGGCTGCCCGAACTCTCCGCCGCCGCGCAAAGGCTTCCGCCAGGCCGCTTAGGTGGCTGCCTCCGCCTGCGGGATCGGCTGACCGCGGCGACCCCACCTCTCCAGCGCCTCCTGCCAGTAGCCGATACGCACGCGCCGATCAACCTCGACCTTGAAGAGATCGCTCAGGTAATCACCGCCCCTTCCGATAGTCTGCTCGTACCCGCAGACGCAACTCGCGCGGTCCGCCGGCGGCGACTGTTCGCCGAGGGGTCCAGGATCCGCCGTGACGCGCATCGGTCTCAGACATTGCGGGCAGATCGGATTCGGTATCGGCGTCGGATCACCCAGCTCCCACTCCCACTCCCACAAGACGCCGCCGATCTTATCGCGGGTGTAGTGTTCGAGTCGCGGCAGCTCCTTCCGCCAGCGGCGTAGGCCGTACAGGCCGGCGCCCAACAACGGGAGGAACATCAGAAGGCCGATCGGAACGCTCGTCGTTCGAGCCGACCATTGAGCCATCCACACGAGAATCGGAAGCAGGATGCTCCGTTCCGCGATGGCTTCAACGACCACCACGGCGACAAGCAGCGCAGCCAAGATGATGAACCAGCGTGCGCCGATCGGACGGCTCTCCGAGCGGCTCAAGTGGGAAAAGAGTTCCCACTCAAAGACATTTTCCTGACATCGCTTCTGCGACTCCTTAGGCTCCTCAGCCGGGCGCTGGCCAGGTGATGCGCGGATGGGCGGGCCGGCTGTAGGTAATGCGGCAGTTTCGAGATCGGCGTACAGCTGCAGGATTCGTGCACTCGCCACGGCACTCCTCGGCCATTAGAGTCTGCATACTCGAGAACGGTCCGGAAACGACCAGGAGGCAGGTATGCGTGTGCGAGCTTCGGTGTCACTCCTCTGTTTGTTCGCGGCTCTTCCGGCAGGGTCGGCGGCGCAGGAAGCTGCGGATCGACTGGGAGAGGTAAGCTTTCCGACCTCATGTGCGAGCGATGTCCAGGCGGACTTCGACCGTGCCGTGGCCCTGCTTCATTCCTTCGAGTTCGAGGAATCCCGGGGCGTCTTCACGTCTATCGCGGAGCGGGATCCGGAGTGCGCGATGGCCTGGTGGGGTGTGGCGATGACCTACTACCACCCCCTGTGGGCGCCACCGACGAAGCGCGACCTGGAGCTCGCCTCGGCAGCGGCGGACGAGGCGCGGCTCCTT
>JBDGZR010000019.1:0-25494 GCA_039588495.1 Gemmatimonadota bacterium
GCTTGGCAACCCCGAGCAGAGGCTCTAGCTTGCAGGCGAGGAGAATGAGCAAACGGCGTCGGCCCCGTCCCGCCCACCGACTGATGAAGCTCGAAACGCTGAAGGAGAAGAGTATGCGTCCAACGGCCCGCTGGACGGCGATGGCCTGCCTCATCCTATTCGGACTGATGGCCTGTAGCTCGAACCCCGAGCCCGAGGTAGAGCCGGCGATTGACGAAACGCCGGCAGCTGCGGATCCGGGGCCTGATCCGGCCGAGCTCGCGGAGGCGGCCGCCAGGTCGTTGTGCGAAGAGGCGGAAGCTGCGGCGCGGCGCGGCGACTACGATGGCGCGCGCCGACTGTACAACGAGGCGATGTCGGAGTACGCCGGCACGGCGTGCGCCCGGAGCGCCAGCTCGGAGATCGACCGCATCGATGCCATCGAGACCCTGGAGGAGCGGATTCACTTTGCGTTCGACCGGGCGGAGCTCTCGGACGAGTCCGTGGCGACCCTCAACCGAAAGGCCGACGTGCTTCGGCGCCATCCCGACGTGCGGATGACGATCGAGGGGCACTGCGACGAGCGCGGGTCGATCGAGTACAACTTTGCGCTCGGCATGCGCCGGGCACAGGCCGCGAAGAACTACCTGAGTGGCCTGGGGATCGGAGAGGATCGCTTCCGTGCGGTGAGCTTCGGGAAGGAGCGGCCGCTCGACCCGGGCCACAACGAGCGCGCGTGGGCGCAGAACCGTCGTGACGAATTCGTGATCGAGAACCTCGGATCCATCTGAGCATGGGTAACGGAGGTGCTGTGAGATGGGCGCTGATGTTGCCGCTCGTCCTTCTTGGCGGAGCTTGTGCGAGCAAGGGCGATGTGCAGCAGATGGAGTCGAACATGCTGGCCGAGATCAGGGCGATCAAGGCGAGTCAGGACAGCTTGAATCGCGAGCTGCGCGGCGCCGTGGTGGACAGCCTGGAAACGCAGGAGATGCGGCAACTCCAGGGGCGCTCGGAGCAGCAGCGGCAGCTGGCGCAGATCCAGCAATCGCTCGCCCAGGTCCTCGACCTGCTGGGTCAGATCGAGACGGAGCTGCAGCGGAGCCGCGCGTATGGTCAGGCCACGCCGGTGCCCGTCGTCCCGGGCGGACCGATCGGCGATGCCGGAACCGGCACGCCCGGGGGCGATGCCGGCGGCGATGATGCTGCCGCGGTCCTATACAACTCTGCCCAGAACCAATTCAACCGCGGCGCCTATGCGACCGCGCGAGCTGGCTTCGCGGAGTATCTCCGCATCTACTCCGATAGCGAGCTGGCGCCCGATGCCCAGTTCTATCTGGCGCGCACGCACGAGGAAACGGATGATCCCGCCGCCGCGCTGGCGGAGTACGCTCGGGTGCTGGAGCTGTACCCGAACTCCCGACGCGCCCCGTCGGCCCTCTACGCGAGCGGCCGAATCGAGTTGGATCGGGGAAACACCCAGGATGCCATCGAGTTCTTCTCGCGCGTCGTCCGAGGCTATCCCAACAGCGATGAGGCCATCCTTGCCGAGCGACGTCTCAGCGACCTGCGACAGTAGCCCAACCTCGAGCCCAGCGGCCGGCTGGAGTTCCTCCGCGAGCTGCTACTAGCGGCGTCGCCCCTCCGCTGCCGGGAACACCGTGCGCTGTCCGAGCTGCCAGCACCTCGACGATCGAGTCGTCGACTCGAGGCTCGTCCGGGCGGGCAGCTCGGTCCGTCGCCGCCGCGAGTGCGCGGCTTGCGGTCGCCGCTTCACGACCTACGAGCTCCTGGAGGAAGAACCGCTCACCGTGCGCAAGCAGAGTGGCGTCGTCGAGCCGTTCGAGCGCTCGAAGCTCAAGCGCAGCATACAGGTGGCGTGCGCCAAGCGGCCGGTGGCCGACTCGATCGACGAGCTCGTGGATGCCATCGAGGAAGAGCTGGCGAGCTCCGACGGCCGGGAGGCGAACACGGCACGCATCGGCGAGCTTGTGATGGAGCGCCTCTCGGCCCTCGACCAGGTGGCGTACGTTCGCTTCGCCTCGGTGTACCGTAACTTTCAAGAGACCACGGAGTTCGAGCAGGAGGTACACGAGCTGCAGAGACGCCGGCGATACGAGACACCGGGACAGGCTGACCTGTTCCGCGGCTCGGAGAATCGGGCCGACGGGCCATCCGGTGAGGAGTGATGTCTCGCGATAGCGCCGAGATGCCGTTCCTGGACCACCTCGAAGAGCTGAGGTGGCGAATCATCTGGAGCCTGATCGCGATCATGGTGGGCACCGTGATCGGCTTTCTGGCCGTCGTCGAGTTGAACGTGATCGGTGTTCTGGAACGGCCGATTCAGGAGCTTCTGCCGGACCGCAAACTCGTATTCACCAGTCCGACCACGCCGTTCTTCGTGAGCTTGAAGCTGGGCGTCGCCGTCGGTCTGCTGCTGGCCCTGCCGGTGTTGATCTACCAGGCGTGGGCCTTTCTCTCACCCGCTCTCAACCAGAGTGAGCGCAGGTACGTCGTGCCCGGAGCCGCGGGCGGCATCATCCTGTTCGCCGCCGGCGTGGGCATGGCCTACTTCCTGGCACTCCCCATCGGCCTTCGCTTCCTGCTGACGTTCCAGGCCGAGAGTCTCGCCCCGATCATCACGATCGATGAGTATCTGAAGTTCGCCACCGGCGTGATCCTGGCGTTCGGCGTGCTCTTCCAGCTTCCCGTCGTCCTCGTCGTGCTGGGCCTGCTCGGGATCGTGACGCCCACATCGCTCGCCAAGTACCGCCGGCACGCGATCGTCATACTCGCCGCGCTCTCGGCCTTGCTGACCCCGGCCGACCCGGGGACGATGCTGATGCTCCTCATGCCGCTCGTCCTGCTGTACGAGCTCTCGATCTGGCTCACCCGCGTGGCGATCCGCCGCAAGGGCGTCGACGCCGAGGAGAGCGGAGCCCTCCCGGCACGATGAAGCCGGCTGGCCGGGCGCTCGCGGCTTGCGCGGCCTTGGCGGCCTGCTCCGCGCTACCCTGGCAGGCAGGCTTCGCGCAGGAGGGCGGAGCTCCGCCGGATTCCGTTGCTCCCGACTCGTTGCCCCGGCCAGACCCGCGGATCCTCGATGCACAGCGCACCGGTCTGCCTGCCGACACCGATTCGGTGGCCGTGGACTCCACGCGCGTCGCGGACGTGGACGCGAGGCGCGTGGCGCTGAGCGAGGGTGGCTTCCCCGAGCGAGACGACGTTTTCTCGCAGCTCGTCGCTCTGCCCGGTTTTCGAATCCTCGAGTACCGCGGCGCGAGGGTGGAGCTCGACCTGGAGCTGGAATCGGTCCGGCTCATGGGAGAAGCCCAGGCCAACTACGAAGAGGCCGTTCTCCGGGCCGACTCGATCACCTACCTGGCGCGAGCACGCTTCATCTCCGCGCTCGGTGCGATCGCCCTCCTCGGGCCCGAGCAGGCCGAGGTCGTCAGCGACTCTGGGCCGCTCTACTACGACGTCGCGACCCTGAAGGGTACGATCTTCGATGCCGAGACCCAGTTCGCAGATCGAGGAGCGACGTGGAGGGTCCGGGGAGACGCGATTCCGGCGGGAACCGATACCCTGTTCGTCCTGTCGGGTGAGTTTACCTCGTGCGAGCTCGAGCTCCCTCACTACCGTTTCGCCTCTGGGCAGATCAAGCTCGTCAACGAGAACACGCTCGTGGCCTGGCCCGTGGTCCTCTACGTGGGCAACGTGCCGATCGCCTGGCTACCCTTTATTGCGCAGGACATCCGCCCGGGACGCCGCAGCGGTCTGATTCCGCCTCGCTTCGGGATCAACGACTTTCTGGCCTCGGGGGATATCGGGCGCCAGATCACGGACTTCGGCTATTACTGGGCGATCAACAATTTCATGGATGCCCAGTTCACGGTCGACTGGTTCGGGGGTCAGTTCACACGGGTGAACGGTGCCTACCGGTACAAGTTCCTGAAGGACTTCCTGCAGGGAAACCTGCTCGCCAGCTACAGCTTCGGAGAGACGGGCCGCAACTTGTCGCTGGCCTGGAGCCACAATCAGGAGCTGACGCCCAAGACGCAGCTCAGGATCAACGCCCAGTACGTGCAGGACACGAAGGTCTTCGAGGACCAGAGCTTCGATCCCCGGGAACAGACCGCTATCATCACATCGGATCTCGGCCTCAACCACCGGTTCGGCTTCGGGAACGTATCGCTGAGCGCTCGGCGCAGGCAGTTCCTCGAGGAGGATGGTCGAGTCGACCTCACGCTGCCCTCCTTAAACATGAGCTTCTCTCCGGTGACGCTGTTTCGCGCCCCGGCCAGCCAGCAGGGAGCGTTCAACAATCTCACCTGGAGTGGCGGCCTCAACTTCCAGCGTACCGAGCAGACCCGCGACTTCGGGACGGACACCCGCGCCACGACGGGAGGGATAACCAGCTCCTTCACACTCCGCGAGTTGAGCATCAGCGGTGCGGCCAACTATGCCGAGCAGACCAGCGTTCCCGCCGATTCCCTGGGGAACGACCTGGCCGAGGAGCTCCAGGGCACGGGTCGCTGGAACGTCGGTGCGAGTTACCGGCTCGGGTTGGTGGGCTCGACGACGCTGCGTCCGCGGGTGTCCGTCGATGGCTCCATGTTCCGCTCGGACAGCACGGGCCGAAACCTCATCGGCTTGCCGACGCGCTTCAACGTCGGCGTCACGCTTACCACGGATGTCTTCGGATTCTGGCCTGGATTCGGTCCCTTCTCCAGCATTCGGCACAAGTTCTCCCCTCAGTTCACCTGGGCGTACGCGCCCGCGGTGGAGGTGCCGGATTCGATCGCCAGCATCCCCGGGATTCCCTCTGCCTCCGGTGCGGCTCAGAATCGGCTGCAGATCAACTTCAACCAGACCTTCGAGGCGAAGCTGAAGCCGCGGTTGCAGGAAGAGGCGCAGCGCGAGCAGCTGCAGGTTCTCGGTCCACAGGAAGCCCCCGAGGTACGGGAGCGGCCGGCACCGGCCGTCGAGCCCGCCCTCGAAGGGCAGCTGCCCCAGGAGCCGCTGGATGAGTTGCCCGAAGGGGATGAGTTTCCGCTGGCTGGACCCGGGGCCGAAGTCATGGCGGACTCCGCCGCCGCTGATTCGCTGGCGCTCTCCGCCTCGCAGGCGGAGGGCGCGGCAGCGGCGAGCCCCGGCCCGGACGCGAGGTCGAGGCTGGATCAGGTCTCGCGGAGGCGGCCCGCCACCGAGCAGAGTGTCGTTCTCCTCTCCTTGAACTCCACTCCGCTGGTGTTCGATTTCGAGCGAAAAGACCAACCGAAGCTGGTTACCGAGCGGTGGCGCACCAACATCACGTCGGACCTGCTGCGCGGCGTCGCCACGAACATCGAGTTCGACCTCTTCAGGGGCTCAGGCGCCGACCGGGATTTCAGCATGTACCTGTCCTCCGTCGGCGCCAGCTTCGGCTTCGGCTCATCCCGAAGTATCGGGTCGATTTTCGGACTCGGCCGCAGCGGCAGGGATCAACCCCCGGCGTTGGCGAACTCCTCGCAGCGCCTGGATTCCCGCAGACGTCTCAAATCCTTCGACCAGGACGATCGCTTCGACGGTGGCTCGTCCGGTCCCTGGAACGTCCAGTTCAACTACTCGCTCGTGCGCTCGCGGCCGGAGGAGGGCGGTGACGAGAGCCAGTCTGTGGGCGGGACTATCGCGTTGCGGCCGACGCCCAACTGGCGGATGCGCTGGACGACGCAGTACAACATCACTCAGGGCCAGTTCGGGGCGCAGATCGTGACCCTCGAGAGGGACCTGCACCGCTGGCAGGCCATCTTCGGCTTCAGCAAATCACCGAACGGCAACCTGATCTTCAACTTCTCCATTGGCCTGAAGGATGCGCCGGAGCTCCAATTCGGATACGACCAGCAAGGCCTGTCGGGCTTCCCGTGATCTCGCGCTATGGGGCCGCAACCGCGGGAGAACTCGTGTCCTTTCGGCTTTGACAATCGCGACGGAGGCTCTCTACATTGGGCCGCGCTCTTGCTGAATGCGGGCTGCCGGTCCGAGGCGAGTGCAGGGTCACCCAAACGCTCGTTCCCGACGGAACAGAGGATGTTCGAAGCCGCTCCCCCCACCCTTCAGATAGTCAAGGAGCCGGTCGCTCAGCGTCTCGAAGAGGTCGAGGCCGCCATCACGAGCATGGTGCCGGCGGACTACGAGGCGACCGACGAGGTAAGCGAGTACATCCTCTCGCTGCGAGGGAAGCTCTTTCGGCCGACGATCCTTCTGCTGGCGAACGGGGTCGGGGACCAGCCGTCCGAGAACGCGATTCGGCTTGCGGCGGTGGTGGAGCTGATCCACGTGGCGACGCTGGTCCACGACGATGCGGTCGACCACTCCGTCCGTCGACGCGGCCTTCCAACGGTGAACGCGCGATTCAGCCACCAGATCGCCATCATCATGGGGGATTACCTCTACTCGAGGGCGGTAATGGAGCTGGCCCCCCTCGGCGACGTCGAGCCGATCTACATGCTGGGCCATGCAGCTAATCGTATGACGATTGGCGAGATGCGGCAGTTGTTATCACATGATACATTAATGTTCTCGGAAGCGGATTATTATCGCCTCTGCGAGTGCAAGACCGCGGCGCTGATGGCTGCGGCCTGCGAGCTCGGCGGGATGTACGGAGCCGGCTTCACTCGCGATCCGCTGAAGGACTTCGGCTTCAACCTGGGGATGGCGTTTCAGGTCACGGATGACCTGCTCGATTACACGGCGCCGGCAGATGTGACCGGCAAGCCGAGCGGGCAGGACCTGCGGGAGCACAAGGTCACGCTACCGTTGATCGCCGCGCTTCGCGAGATGGCGCCGTCAGACCAACGCGTGGTGCGAGACCTGTTCAGCAAGCCCGATCCTCCCGATGATGCCGTTCGGACGGTCGTGGAAGCCGTCGGCCGAACCGGCGGATTGGAGTACGCCAGGAACCGCGGCGAGGAGTATGGCGATCGGGCGCGGAGTTGCCTGGACGGCCTGCCGGAGGGCGATTGTCTGGATGCGCTTCACGCGGCGGTCGATTTCGTGACACAGAGGCAGAGCTGAGCGATGGAGTACGGACGACGTAAGGCGACGGCGCGCCGCGTGGCGCTGATCGTCGCGGGTGGGTTGCTCCTGGGCGGACTGGTTACCGAGCTGCTGATCCTGGCACTACCCCCGAGCGCCGCGAGACAGTTCTTTATCACGACCCTGTCGGCGAGCCTCGGGCCGTTGTCGATCGATCTCCACGTGGTGGCGATCACGCTCGGCCCGCTCATGCTGCGCCTGAACATTCTGAGCGTGATAGGGATACTATTGGTCGCGTGGTTCGCGAGGTCGCTTCTGTAGTACGACCCTGCCGAGGGGGGGATTGCCATGTTTGGTGGACTCGGGATGTGGGAGCTACTCCTCATCTTCTTCATCATACTTCTATTCTTCGGAGCGAGGCGTCTGCCGGAGATAGGTAGTTCGCTGGGCAAGGGAATCCGCGAGTTCAAGGATTCCGTGAAGGAGATCGAAGGAGGGAGCGGAGCCGAGATCTCGGGCGGGCAGGAAGAGGCGTCGCCCTCCTCGAAGACTACCGAGAGCGAGACCGCGGGGCCCGCCACCGGCCCCTAGGAGCCGAAGGGCGCGTTTGTCTGCTGTGCTTGTGCTTGCTGGGCCAGGCGGTCTCTGAGATCGATGACGTCCGCCTCCTCACGAAGCCCTTGAAGCCACTGGCTCAGCTGCTGCTGTTGCTGCTGCAGCGTGAGTTGAGCCCGGATCCCCTCCTTCGTCGCCTCGAACGACTCGACTGACGGCTCGGATCGCTCCAGAACCTCGAGAAGAACGATCGTCTCGCCGGCGTCTGCCGGTCCGCCCGTGACTCCCTGCGGTAGGCCGAACGCCTCGCCCATGGCTTCCGTGTCGCGGCCGAGGCCTGGAACGAACTCCAGCCTCGTGAATGGTTGCGTGACCTGCTCCGGCCAGCCGGTGCTCTGGCTGATGTCGGCGAGCATGGCGCCGTCGGCAAGCGCGTCGGCCGCCATACGCCTGGCGGCTTCCTTCCTCCTCTGCTGGAGCAGCAGCTCCTCGATGCTCGTCTCCACCTCGGTCAGGTCGAACGTTCCGCCTTCGCGCACCTCCGCGAGCTCGAGAATATGGAAGCCGCTCGCGTTCTCGAAGAACTGACTGAGGTCTCCGACGATCGTCGTCGGGTCGAACGCCCAATCCACGCCCACTCCGAGGGCACCCGCACCCGGCACGAATTCCGTCGACTCCGTAAGCGTGATCGCTTCACGGATCTGGACGCCCATCGAGTCGGCGGCTGTCTTCAGGTCGTTGTCCAGCGCTATGCCTTCCAGCTCATCCAGCTGGTCGAACAGCACGTCCTCGGTCTCGTCGGAGAGCTGGACTGGGATGAGGATGTGGCTCGCCGTGGCCGTGTCGCCATCGCGGGTGTCCACCCTCAGCAGGTGGTAACCTCGTGGCGAGAGAATCGGTTCGGAGATTCCTCCGACCGCGATCGAGAAGGCTGCGTCCCCGAGAGGGCCCGCCAGATCGCCGCGAGCGAAGCGGCCCAGGCTGCCGCCGCTCTCTGCCGTCGCCACATCGGAGGATTGGCTTCGCGCCAACTCCTCGAACTCGGCGTCGCCGGCCACCAGGAGCTGGCGCAGCGAGTCCGATCGGGCTGCCGCCGCCGCCGTGTCCCCCGCCGACGGAGCGGCCGAGAGGCTGACGATGCTCACGATCGCGGTCGCCGGCTTTTCGTAATCGTCGCGATGCTCTCGGTAGTAGGAGCGGATCTCGTTGTCCGACACACCGATCTCCGACATGTCGACGTCGGTCATCGGGTCCACGGTCACGTAGCGGACGCGGGCCGTCTGGCTTCGGTCTCGATAGGCACGCCAGACCTCGTCCTCGCTCACGTATACCGATGACTGGATCTGCTCGGCGAGCTTCTGCCGAGGCAGGATGCTCCGGTAGTACGACTCGATCTGAAGCAGCAGGATCTCATCGACGACTGGGTTGGCGAAGAACTGCCGGTATTTGTCGTAGTCGAAGCTGCCGTCCGTCTGGAAGGCGGGATGGCCCATCAGATCCGGTGGTGGGGCCGTTCGGAACGCCTCTTGAACCTCGACGTCGCTAATCCTGATCGAGAGACGGTTCAGCTCCTGCTCGAGCAGAACCTGCGAGATCATGGTCTCCCACACCGCGCCCCGGATTCTCCGAGCCTCCTCGTCCGTGAGCGGCCGATCCGCCTGCGAGCGGGCGATGTCCAAGCGCCCCTCCAGGAGCTGGGTCCACTGTGCCAGCCTAATCTCCTGGCCGTTCACCGTGAGCACCACCGGGTTCGGCCCCGTCGCGGCCGAAGATTGCCGGCTCTGTACCCAGTCGAACACGAGCCAACCCACGAAGGCGATCGAGAGGAGGAGCATCACCCACTTGGCGCTGTCCCGCATCGCACGCATGACCATCGCAAACCGTCCCTGCCGACCTAAAAGGCGAAACGGCCCCTAAAGGCCGCGGATCTCTCCCACCTGAAAACCGATTATCGAGCGTCCGGCAAGCTAGCGCGCACGGCGGTACGCGGCAACCGAAATGCCCCTATTTTCGTTGACTTCCGCGGATCGGGTCGGGTACCTTGCACCCATGCAGTCCGACCATATCGAAGCCAGCCAGATTCGCAGATTCGAGCAGCAATACGAGGAGAATCCCGAGAGCTTCGTGTTCGCTCGCCTGGCCGATGCGCACCGGAAGGCCGGGAACGCGGAGCGAGGCCTGGAGATCCTCGAGCGCGGGCTCGATCGGCACCCCGAGTACATGAGCGCTCACATCGTTCATGCGCGCTGCCTCATGGATCTCGGACGTCACGAGGGGGCGGTTGAGGCGTGGAGCAGGGTTCTCGAGCTTGATCCGCAGAACCTCGTCGCGCTGCGCGCGCTGGCGGAGCTGGCGATCGCGGCCGGAGACCGGGCCGTTGCGCGGGCGTGGGCCGAGCGGCTCCTGCACGTCGACCCCCTTAACGAGGAGGCCGCCCGTCTCGTCGCGGAAACGGCACCTGATATCGCGTCGGTGGCAGATCACGATACCGTCGGTGCAGCCGCGGAACGGGAAGGCCTCGATGCGACCGGTGAGCCTGCCCGGGGCTCGGCCGCGGATACGAGTGAGCCCGGGAGATCGTCGCGCCACTCGGGGATGATTACCGAGACGATGGCGGATCTCTATGTCCGGCAGGGGCTCTACGAGGAAGCCGCCTACATCTACTGGGAGCTCGTCAAGCGGCAGCCCGCGGATCCGAACCTTCGGGAGCGTCTCGCAGAGGCGCAGGCACTGGCCAGCGGGGCGTCGAAGCTCGAGGGCGAGCGGGCCGTCGTTTCCCTGTCGACGGGTACTCCGGGGAGTGAAGAGCCGTCTCGGGAAGAGGTGGCAGAGGCGGCAAGCGGCCGGCAACGAGATGAGCCGGAGGGGCCGGATGGCGTCGCCCCATCGTCTGCAGATCCCGCGGAGGCCGGTGGTATCCGCTCTCATCTCCAGGCGTTGATCCGGGGGGTTGCGGATATCGAGCTACCCGTCCTCGACGATCCGCAAACGGAAACGGATCGACGGTCGTCGGGTCGAGCGTTGCCACCGAAGGATCCCGAAGGTGACCGGTCGGCTTCGGGATTCGGCGAGTGGCTCCGTCGCCACCGACAGTAGCGTCCCTTGAGAATCGGCGTCCTGCACGGCCCCAACCTCAACCTCCTGGGCCGACGCGATCCCACCCGGTACGGCGAACTGACGCTCGACGCCATCGACCGCCTCCTTCGCAAGCGGGCGGAGGATCGCGAGGTCGACCTCGTAGGCGTCCAATCCAACCACGAAGGCGTGCTCATCGATTGGATCCACGAGCAGATGGAGAGCGTGGATGGCTGGCTCGTCAACCCGGCGGCTCTCGGCCACACGAGTTACGCCCTGCGTGACGCGCTGGAGGCGTCGGGCCGGCCGTTCGTGGAGGTTCACCTCTCGAACGTGCATGCACGGGAGCCGTTTCGCGGCCGATCGGTCCTGGCGGAGATCGCCCTAGGCGTCGTCTCGGGCTTTCGCGCAGACAGCTATCTGGTCGCGCTCGACGCGCTGCTGGCACATCTGACGGCGGACGTGGCGGACGACGCCGAGTGACCGCGGCAGCCGACACTCGTCGCGACCGGATCACGAAGCTCAGGGGCGAGCTCGCCACTCACGGCCTCGATGCGGCCTTGCTGACCCATCCGCCCAACATCCGCTATCTGGCAGGTTTCAGCGGATCGAGCGGGATGCTCGTCGTCCTTCCCGAAGAGGCCGGCCTGATCACGGATTTTCGCTACGAGCAGCAGGCTGGAGAGGAAGTGGACGGGGTCGCCGAGATCCTCGTAGCCCGCGATGGCCTGTCGTCGATGTTGGCGGAGCGGCTCAAGGACCGCTCGCAGGTCCGCAAGGTCGGCTTCGAGGCCGGTTACGTGAGCGTGCGAGACCGGCGCGAGCTCGGTGAGCGTTGCGGGAGCGTCGTGTGGGACGATCTCCCTCAGACGGTGGAGCGGCTGCGGGCCGTCAAGGACGCTGCTGAGCTCGCATCCATCGACTGGGCGGTTAAGGTCGCCGAGCGGGCGCTGGAGGAGACGTTGACCGCGGTCGACGAGGGCGTGACGGAACTCGAGCTGGCGACCGAGCTGCGTCACCGCCTGGCGCTCCAGGGCTCGACGGGGGAGCCGTTCGAGACGATCGTCGCGAGCGGAGAGAGAACGGCTCTTCCGCACGCGAGCCCCTCCGAGCGACGCCTTCGGGAGGGCGACCTGCTTCTGCTCGACTTCGGCGCCACCATCGACGGATACTGCTCCGATATCACGCGCACCGTGGTCCTGGGTACGCCCACTCCCTGGCAGCGAGAGATTCACGCGCGCGTGCTCGAGGCTCAGGAGGCCGCCCTGGCCGCAATCCGGCCGGAGGGGGCGGCAGCCGATGTGGACCGGGCGGCGCGAGCGTCCTTGGAGGCCGCGGAGCTGGGCGACCGATTCGGACATTCGGTCGGTCACGGCATCGGGCTCGAGGTGCACGAGGGGCCGAGGTTGTTTCGCAAGTCGAAGGACACGCTGGAGGCGGGGAATGTGGTGACGGTGGAACCGGGAGTGTATCTTGCCGGCGAGGGCGGAGTCCGGGTCGAAGAGGACGTCCTCGTGGTCGAGGCCGGGCACCGCGTTCTGACCTGTTCCTCGACGGCGCTGCGGGAGCTCTGACAGACGGCACGGGAGCCCCGATTCTTTTTGCCCAGAAATGACGCTATCGTGTTGAACAATAGACGCTTACTGGATTCGTGACTCAGTTGGGATGGCTGACACATCGGATTTCAGAAACGGGATGGTGATCGAGCTGGACGGGACGATGTATTCGATCACCTACTTTCAGCACGTGAAGCCCGGAAAGGGCGGTGCGTTCGTGCGCACGAAGCTGAAGGACGTCATGTCCGGCGGAGTCGTCGACAGGACGTTCCGGGCCGGAGAGAAGGTGAAGGAAGTGCGCCTCGTCCGGCGGCCGATGCAGTACTCGTACACCGACGGACAGCTCTACTTCTTCATGGACACACAGACGTACGAGATGACCCCCCTGTCGGGCGACGCGATCGGGGCGGATCAGCTCCGCTACCTCGAGGAGAACATGGTCTGCCAGGGTCTCACGAGGGATGGTGATGTACTGGCCGTCGAGCTGCCGCAGTTCGTCGAGCTGAAGGTCGTGGAGACTGAGCCGGGGGTGAAGGGGGACACGGCCCAGGGGGGCACGAAGCCGGCGCGCCTGAGCACGGGTGCGACCGTTCAGGTCCCGCTGTTCATAGATCGAGGGGATGTCGTTCGAGTCGACCGCACGATTGAAAAGTACCTGGAGCGCATCACCTAGTGTTTGATCTCGACTATATACGAAAGCTGATCGGGCTGATCGAGGAATCGGATCTCGATACGATCGAGGTTTCGCGTTTCGGGACCCGAATCGTCCTGTCGAAATCCCCGCCTGTGTCGGCTCGGCTGTCTTTCGCCGAAGGCGGGACCAATCCCGTTCCAGCCGCGGCTCCGGGGCCTGCGGCGGCGGCCGTCGATGACGCCCGGGACGATGCTCGAGCGGGTGCGGCGGCCGAGGATCTCTCAACGGCGGCAGAACAGCCCGGCGAAGAGCTGCTCGACGTCCACTCGCCCATGGTGGGGACCTTCTACCGAGCGCCGGCGCCGGACGCGCCACCGTACGTGGAGATCGGCGATCGGGTGAAGGCCGGCCAGACTTTGTGCATCCTCGAGGCGATGAAGCTGATGAACGAACTCGAGTCCGAGGTGACGGGAGTGGTTCGCGAGATCTCCGTTCAGAACGCCGATCCGGTGGAGTATGGCCAAGTGCTCTTCCGCGTCGAAGAGGATGGGGCCGGCTGACCCGCCGGGTTCGTCGATCCTCCTGAAGAGCGAGCTTTGTTCGAGAAGATCCTGATCGCCAACCGCGGCGAAGTCGCGCTCCGAGTGATCCGTGCCTGCCGGGAGCTCGGCATCCGGACGGTGGCCGTCTACTCCGAGGCCGATCGGGACTCGCTGCATGTGCGGTTCTCGGATGAGGACATCTGCATCGGGGCTCCCCCAGCCCGCGACAGCTATCTCAACATCCCTCGCATCCTCTCGGCGGCCGAGATTACCGGCGCCGATGCGATCCATCCCGGCTACGGGTTCCTTGCCGAGAACGCCGAGTTCGCGGAGATCTGCGAACGAAGCGGCCTGGTCTTCATCGGGCCGACGGCCGACCAGATCCGCAAGATGGGCAACAAGGCCGAGGCGAGGCGCACGATGGACGCCGCCGGGGTGCCGATAGTGCCCGGCTCGAACGGTCCCGTCGACGATGAGGATGAAGCGGTTGAGGAAGCGCGCCGCATCGGCTTTCCGGTGATCATCAAGGCGTCATCGGGAGGTGGCGGGAAGGGCATGCGGTTGGGCGAGGACGAGGAGGGGCTGCGCCGGGCCTTCGTCATGGCGCGCAACGAGGCCAAGGCTGCCTTCGACGATCCCACCGTGTACGTGGAGAAGTACATCTCCCGGCCGCGGCACGTGGAGATACAGGTGATGGGCGACAAGCACGGGAACATCGTCCATTACGGCGAGAGGGACTGCTCGGTTCAGCGGCGACATCAGAAGCTGGTCGAGGAGAGCCCGAGCCCGGCGCTCGACGCGGAGCTCAGGGGAGAGATGGGCGACGCCGCGGTGCTGGCCGGAGCGTCGATCGATTACAGCAACGCCGGTACGGTGGAGTTCCTGCTCGACGAGGACCGGAGCTTCTTCTTCATGGAGATGAACACCAGGATCCAGGTCGAACACCCGGTCACGGAGGCGGTCACCGCGGTGGATCTGGTCAAGGAACAGATTCGGGTCGCAGCCGGGGAGGAGCTCACGCTGCGGGAGCCCCCAGCCCTCCGCGGCCACGCCATCGAATGCCGCATCAACGCGGAGGACCCGGAGAACGGCTTCCGTCCGTCACCCGGCACGATCACCGCTTTCCACGCGCCCGGCGGCCCGGGGGTTAGGATCGATACCCACGTCTACGCGGGATATCACGTTCCCCCTTATTACGATTCCTTGATCGCGAAGCTGATCGTCCGAGCCAACGACCGGCCGGAGGCGCTCAGCCGAGCGTACCATGCGCTCGAGGAGTTCATCGTAGAGGGCATTCACACGACGATCCCCTTCCTCCAGACGGTGCTCAGTCATCCCGACTTCGAGGCGGGGAACGTCGACACACACTTCATCGAGCGTCTCTGAAGACTCGAGGGCGCCGCTGACGATGCGCGTCGACGTCCTGACGACACCGGGAGAGCTGGAAGGCGAAGACCTCTCGGGAGCCCTCGTCATCGTCGTTGACGTCGTCAGGGCCACGACCACCCTGCTCGCCGGCCTCGAAGCCGGAGCCAGACGCGCGCACGCGGTCGAGTCCGTCGAGGACGCGCTGGATCTGCGGCGCTCGATCGGCGAGGATGACGTAGTGTTGTGTGGGGAGCGAGGTGGCCGGCGAATCGAGGGCTTCGATCTCGGCAACTCACCGCTCGAGTTCGAGCCTGAATCGGTGGCCGGCAAGATCCTCGTGTGCACGACGACCAACGGCACTCGCACGCTGAGGCGGTGCGAGAGCGCGGATGAGCTGTGGCTGGGCTGTCTTCGGAATCGCGCCGCGATCGTCGAGGGCTGCGCAGGGGCGCTTCGCGGCGGGCTCGGCGGGCAGCCTCCGAGCCGGTTCCTGATCGCCTGTGCGGGCAAGGAGGGGCGTCTGGGTCTGGATGATCACCTCTGCGCCGGATTGATAGTCGACGGGTTGGCGGCCTCCGTCCCTGAGACCCGGCTCGCGGACGGTGCGCGCTCGGCTCGCGCGACGGCGAAGGAGGTCGGGACACCATCGGCCGCGTTCCTCGCCACGACCGCGGCCGGAGCGGCGCTCGTCGACATCGGGTTGGAGGCCGACCTGGAGTACTGTGCCGCGCTGGATGTGAGCCGATCCCTCCCCCGGTGGGAGGAGGGTGGATTCTCGCTGCGAACGGACCCGGCCGAGGACCGGTGATGGCCAAAGCAAAACCGAAGACCAACACCAAGACCAAGACCAAGAAGAGCGGGAAGCACCCTCGCTACGAGGCGCTTGGCGTCGCCCTCTTCGCCCTTGGCGTTTTGCTGCTCCTCGCCCTCGGGTGGCCGCGCGTG
This sequence comes from Gemmatimonadota bacterium, assembly GCA_039588495.1. Lineage (GTDB taxonomy): Bacteria > Gemmatimonadota > Gemmatimonadetes > Palauibacterales > Palauibacteraceae. Next base: position 15,669 of record JBDGZR010000019.1, read on the forward strand.
GTGGCGGGACGCAATCCGATGGGCCCGGTGGGAGATCTCCTGGATTCTTGGTTTCTGGCCGTGTTCGGTGGTGTCGGATTCCTGGTGGCGATTCCGGCCTTCGCCTGGGGGCTCGACTCGTTCGGCGCGATCCGGCGCTCCGACGCAGCGCGCGCATCGGCGTTCGCGGCCGTTCTGCTCGTCTTCCTGCCCGCCCTCGCGTGGCTGCTGAACTCCAAGTCCGGCGGCTGGCTCGGAACCGCGGTCGGCCCGCTGCTCGTCAGCGGCTTCGGGACCCTCGGGGCGTTTCTGATCGTTGCCGCCGTCCTGCTCATCGCGACCGTGCTGACCCTCGAGCTGTCCGTCGCCCGGACGATCGGCCGGGTCGGCGGTTTCGTTTGGACCGGCTTCAGGCGGCTCGTCCGGCTTGGATGGCGAGCGCTCCGCCGCATCGGCTCGTGGCTCGCAGCGGTCGTCGAGGGCTTCCGTACCGCGCGTCCCGCCCCCGACTCACCCTGGGAGGCCGAACCCGAGGGCGTGAATCAGCCGCTCGAGGAACTGATCGATGCAGGGGAAGCCGGCGTCCCGGAGGGTGCCGCGGAGTCGCCGGAGGAGCCCGGCCTCGTGGACGCAGCGGATCTCTCGCTGACGGAGCTGCCGCCGCTGGATCTTCTCACGGCGCCGTCGGCCGGCGGTCGAGGGCTGGGGAAGCCGGAGCTCAAGGCTCTCGGTACGATCCTCGTGGAGAAGCTACGTACGTTCCGGGTCGAGGGTAGGATATCGGGCTGGACGACGGGTCCCGTCGTCACTCAGTTCGAGGTCGTGCCCGCGGCTGGCGTCAAGGTCGGGCAGATATCCGCCCTGGCCGATGATCTGGCTCTGGCCCTCAAAGCACCCTCCGTGAGAATCGTGGCGCCGATCCCCGGCAAGGGAGCCGTGGGGGTGGAGGTGCCGAACCCCGAGCCCGAGATCGTCTGGTTGAGGGATGTCCTCGAGTCACCGGCCTACCGGAGGACCGGGGCGGCTCTGCCGATCGCTCTCGGCCACGACCTGGCCGGACGTCCGTACGTGACCGACCTGGGGCGCATGCCCCACCTGCTGATCGCGGGTGCGACGGGAACCGGCAAGTCGATCTGCATCAACTCGATCATCACCAGCCTGGTGTACCGGTTTACGCCCGCCGAGATGCGCCTTCTCATGGTGGATCCGAAGATGGTGGAGCTCAGCGTCTACAACGACCTCCCGCATCTGCGGCATCCGGTGGTGGTCGAGAACAACGAAGCCGCCTCGATCCTGAAGTGGGCCGTCTACGAGATGAACCGCAGATACAGCCTCCTGTCGGCGAACTCGTGCCGGAACGTCGAGGAGTTCAACCGCCGGGTGGCGGCCGGTCGGGAGATGCGGATGCCGGAGGGGTACCTGAAGGAGTACGACGAGGGGGAGCTCCCGATCATCATACTTTTCATCGACGAGCTGGCCGATCTCATCATGACCGTGCAGGCCGAGGTGGAGGGCCCTCTGGCCATGCTCGCCCAGAAGGCTCGCGCGGTCGGCCTTCACCTGGTGATAGCGACGCAGCGGCCGTCCGTGAACGTCATCACGGGGTTGATCAAGGCCAACTTCCCCAGCCGCATCGCCTTTCGCGTGGCCTCGAAGACCGACAGCCGCACGATTCTGGACCAGAACGGCGCCGAGAGCCTTCTCGGTAACGGCGACATGCTTTTTCTGCCGCCCGGGGAGGCCGACCCGATCCGAATCCAGGGCGCCTACATCTCGAGCGACGACACTGAGCGCCTCGTCGACTGGTATCGGTTGAGGGCCGAAGAGAAGGCGGAAGCGCCGCGGCAGGAGGAGGACATCCTTGAGAGGGTGCGCGAGCTGGAGGCCGAAGAGTCGAGGGTGGACGTCGTGGAGGACGTGCTGGAGGATTGGGACGAGCTCTTCGGGCAGGCGGCGGAGATCGTCGTTACGAATGCCTCCGGCTCGACGAGCCTGCTGCAGAGACGCCTGAAGATCGGCTACGGCCGCGCGGCGCGGATCGTGGACCAGCTTCACCACGCCGGTATCCTCGGACCGCCGGACGGGTCCCGGCCGCGGGAGGTTCTCGTGGGCCTGAGCGGTCTCGCGGAGATCCTGGAGGGAACGGAGCGGCGGGAAGACCTGGTCTGACCGGTCCCCTCGAGGTCTGGGCAGCTCTGCTGTGGCTGCGGCCGGAACGGCCCCTCACAGCTCGTGTAGTCTCACGGAGACCTCGGGATCAATCTGGCGCGTACGCGTCTACCTGGCGCGTGGGCGTCTACTGGCGCATAAGCGTATGGAGCACAGCACGTTGAACGAACGCCTCATGATACACTCGACACTCGCTGCCCTGGCCGCCGCCGCGACGCTCGCAGGGGCCTTCAGCGCGTCCGACGGGCTCGCGGGCCCGGTGCAGGCCGCCCCGGATGTGCGCGAGATACTCGCCCGCGCCGAGAGCACGTACAACGAGCTGAGCTCCCTTCGGGCGCGCTTCACGCAGACGATCGAGGTTCCGCTGCTCGAGCGAACCCGGACCGGCTCCGGCGTCTGGTATCAGAAGGGCCGGGGACGATTCAAGATGGAGTTCGAGGATCCGGTCGGGGACGTCATCGTCGCGGACGGCACCTACATCTGGCTCTACTACCCGACGACGAACCCGGGCCAGGTCATCCGCTCAACGATCGAGGCGAGAACGACCGGCGCCCACATGGTCGATCTCCAGGGACGGATCTTCGAGGACGCGAAAACGATCTACGATGCGGCGTATCTCCTGGAGGAGGAGGTGACCGGCAGGCCGGCCCATCTCATCGAGCTCACTCCCCGGGAGGCCTCCCCCTACCGGCGGGTGCGGGTCTGGGTGGATGCCGAGAACCACCTGGTCAGGAAATTCGAGATCATCGAAGAGAACGAGACGGTCCGCACCGTGGAATTGGGGCGCTTGGAGCCCGACGCCCCGATCCCTGACTGGTATTTCCAGTTCGAAGCCCCCCCGAACGTGGATCTCTTCCAGGGATGAAGCTCGGCCTGGTCAGTCTGGGCTGCGACAAGAACACGGTCGATTCCGAGCGGATACTCGCCACTCTAAAGGCCTGCGGAGCTGAGACAGCGCGAGATCTCGACGAAGCCGAGGTCGTGCTGATCAACACCTGCGGGTTCATCGACGCCGCGAAGCAGGAGTCGATCGGGGCGATTCTGGAGGCGTCCAGACTCAAGGAGGACGGGGCCTGTAAGGCCGTGGTGGCCGTGGGCTGCTTGGTCGAGCGGCACAGAGAGGAGCTCGCGGCCGAGCTTCCCGAGGTGGACCTCTTCTTTGGCTTGCGAGACCTCGACCGCCTGGTACCCTCCCTTCAGCGGCGCGGCTTCCTCGCTTCCGGCGCCGCCCACCCCGGAGAGCGCCTTCCGCTCGAAGCCAGCCCGCACGTGCGCTACCTGAAGGTCAGTGAGGGTTGCGACCACGGATGCGCGTTCTGCGCGATTCCCCTATGGAGGGGTCGGCACCGTTCGTTCGATGCGGAACGGCTCGTCGCGGAAGCCCAGCGCCTGGAGGCGCAGGGAACCGTAGAGCTGAACCTGGTCGCGCAGGATCTCGCGCACTACGGCCGCGAGTACCGGGACGGCACCGACATCTCGACACTGGTCGCGCGCCTCGTCGAAGCGACCGGGATTCCATGGATCCGTCTGCTGTACATCTACTCGGCCGGCCTGCGCGAGCCGCTGATCCGGCTGATGGCCTCGGAACCGAGGATCCTTCCCTACATCGACATGCCGATCCAGCACGGAAGCGACCCTGTGCTGAAGCGGATGCGAAGACCCGAGCGGCAGAAGTCTCTGAGGGAGAAGATCGCCTGGCTCCGCGACGCCGTACCGGGACTGACCTTGCGCACCACCGTGCTCGTCGGCTTTCCCGGGGAGACGGATGACGATTTCCGGGCGCTGCTCGACTTTCTGGAGGAGATCCGGTTCGAGCGGCTGGGCGCCTTCGCCTTCTCGCCGCAGGAAGGCACGCGGGCAGCCGGGATGGGGAGTTCCCTCGTCCCGGAGAGTCTGGCGCGCACGCGGCTGGAGGAGCTGCTCGAGGTGCAGCGGGCGATCTCGGCCGAGATGATGGCCGGCGAGATCGGCGGTCAGCGCACGGCGATAGTAGATGAGCCAACCGCGGCGTCGGGCATCGCGGCCGGTCGGATCGCCGGTCAGGCGGACGACGTGGACGGGCTGACACATCTGACGGCTGCCGAGCCCCTCGAAGCAGGTCAGATCGTCGAGGCGGTCGTGACGGATGCCCACGACTTCGACCTATCGGCGCAGGTCCTGAGAGTCCTTCGGGCTGCGCCGTCAGAGGAAGCCCGTGCGAACGGGCGCCCCGGCCGCCGGCGCCTCCCGGTCGCGGCCCTCGGGCTCGAGACGGCGTGGGGACGATAGACGACCCGGGCCTGTGGGAGCGTGCCCGACGGGTGCTGCCGGGCGGCGTCAGCTCTCCCGTCCGCTCCTTCCACTCTGTGGGTGGAGAGCCCTTCTTCTCGGATCACGGCGAGGGAGCTCTCCTGTACGATGTCTCTGGTCGCCCTTACGTCGACTACGTCCTCTCCTGGGGCCCTCTGATACTCGGCCATGCCCATCCGGAGATCGTCGAGGCCGTCGAACGCGCCGCTCACTCGGGGCTTACCTTCGGGACGCCCGCTCCGGCGGAGGTGGAGCTGGCCGAGCTGCTCGTCGAGCTCGTCCCCTCGGTGGAGATGGTTCGCTTCGTCAGCAGCGGGACGGAAGCGACGATGTCCGCCGTTCGATTGGCCCGAGGCGCGACGGGTCGCGATAGGATCCTCAAGTTCGACGGTTGCTACCACGGCCACGCCGACTCCTTCCTCGTTCAGGCCGGCTCGGGGGTGGCCACGCTCGGGCTCCCCGACTCACCGGGTGTACCGGGCGCGCTCTCAGCGCTCACGAGCTCGGTCCCGTTCAACGACCTCGAGGCCGTCGAGTCCGTCTTCGGGCGCTTTCCGGGCGAGATCGCTGCGGTGATCGTGGAGCCGGTCATGGGCAACGTGGGTCTGATCGAGCCCGCGGAAGGATTCCTCTCCGGCCTGCGAGAGCTTACCCGGGCCAAAGGCTCGCTCCTCGTCTTCGATGAGGTGATGACGGGATTCAGGGTGGCCCCGGGCGGTGCGCAGGAGCGCTACGGGATCGACCCCGACCTCACGACGTTGGGCAAGGTCGTCGGCGGAGGTCTGCCGGTCGCCGCGTTTGGCGGAAAGCGGGCGATCATGGAGCAGGTGGCGCCCACGGGTCCCGTCTACCAGGCGGGCACGCTGAGCGGCAATCCGCTGGGCATGGCCGCCGGGCTCGCGCAGCTGCGTGTGCTTGAGCGCGACCGGCCCCAGGAGCGGTTGGAACGCCTGACCGGTGAGCTTGTCGATGGGATCGTACGGGCGGCCACGCAGCGCGGGCTCCCGGTCTCCGGGGCCCATGTGGGCTCGATGTGGGGTGTCTTCTTTGCGGAAGGGCCGGTCACGGACTACGCAGGCGCGAAGCGGACGGACGCGGAGTTCTTCTCCACCTACTATCGCGAGTGCCTGAAACGGGGCGTCTTCTTCGCCCCGTCCCCCTTTGAAGCCGGCTTCATGTCCACCGCGCACCGGCGCGAGCACCTCGATGTGACGCTGACCGCTGTCGGCGAGGCGATGGATGCGGCGCTGGCGGGCTGACCCGTCCGGAGCGGGGATGGCGGCGTCGTTCCCTGCCGGTCTGCCGACCGCCGGGCGCCCGGTCCGGCTCGCGATGACCGGGCTCGCGGTCTTCGGCTGGTCGTGTGCCGGAGGCCCGGCTCCGGATCCGCCGGCTCCGGAAGAGCCTTCGCGCGCCGAGCCTCGACGCGCGGGGCCTCCTCCGGTCGACCCACGTGCTGCTCGGTCGGGCGCACCCCCATCCGCAACGCGGATCGCCGAGCTCATCACCTCGGAGCCGCTGATTCGCGTGGGGATAGAGATCGGCACCCCGTCGGCCGTGATCATGTCGACATCAGGGCTGAGAGTGCGCGACGGCGCCAGCGGCGAGGAGCTGGTGTCGGCGGGCGAAGAGATCGTCCGCTTCGAACCGCGCGCTGGAGGAGCGTCCCTGGTGGAGCCCGCCGGCCGAGTCGACAGGGCTCTGCCGAGCTTCATCGTCGAGCCGCTGGACCGCGGAGCCGACGTCGTCATTGCAGGCAAGACGTACCGGGGTGCGGCCGAGGTCGTCGCGGACCGCTCGCGGGGGCTGATCCTGATCAACCGCTTGGGCCTCGAGGACTACCTGCTCGGCGTAGTGCCCGCCGAGATCGGTCGGCGTGCGCCCGAAGAGTTCGCGGCGGTTCGGGCACAGGCGGTGGCCGCCCGAACCTATACGATCTCCCATCTGGGGAGGCGCGACTCACTGGGATTCGATCTGTTCGCGACGGTGGAAGACCAGGTGTACGGAGGCCTGGAGGTAGAGAGACCGGACGTGGAGCGGGCGATCGACGAGACGAGAGGTGAGATCCTCGTCTTCGACGGCCAGCCGGTATCGGCTTTCTACCATTCTACTTGTGGAGGACGGACGGCGACTCGCGAGGAGGTTTGGGGAGAGCCGGACCTTCCTTATCTTCGGTCGGTGCGAGATGCTGGCGGAGGCGGGGACTATTGCGCGATCTCGCCGCGCTACCGCTGGCGGGTTGGCTGGACCGCCGACGAGATGAACGGATTCGTTCGCGCCGAACTGGCGTCGAGGCTCGGCACCTCGCCTTCTTCGGTCGGCCGCATCTCCGGCATCCGGGTCCTCAGCCGGACGGAGAACGATCGCGTGGACCAACTCGAGGTAGAGGCCTCGGGAGGGCGCTACGTGCTCCGGAAGAACGAGATCCGTTGGGTTCTGCAGCCGGCCGAAGGACGTATCCTCGGCTCCACCGACTTCGTGGTCCGTCAGGGTCGAGTGGAAGACGGAGAGATCATCGTCGAGGGGCGAGGATTCGGGCACGGCATCGGGATGTGCCAGTGGGGAGCGATCGGTCGGGCGAGGGCGGGTGAGGGCTATCGGGAGATACTGGCCGCCTATTATCGGGATTCGGCCGTTCAAAGGCTGTACTGAGCGAGAGAAATGACTCCACAGGATTCCGGCACCAACGAATCACCAGGAGGCACTCGGGTGGCGAGGGATGTCAGCATAGGCGTCATCGGAGCGGGCGGTGTGGCGCAGATCGTCCACCTCCCGATACTGAAGCGGCTACCGGACGTGAATGTGACCGCGATCATCGACACCCAGCAGGAGAAGTCTCGGACGATCGCGGAGCGCTTCGACGTGCCCGTGACGGCTCGGTCTCTCGCGGAGCTGCCTGAGGACACCCCCCTGGACGCGGTGCTCGTGTCCACGCCGAACGACTCGCACGCCGCCGTGGTCCTCGATGCACTGGAGAGAGGGAAGCATGTCCTCTGCGAGCGCCCGCTCGCGCCGACGAGCGAGGCCACGGAGCGGCTGATACGCGCTGCCGAGGCCGCGGAGCGCCAGCTGATGGTCGCGATGAACCAGCGGTACCGCCTGGATGTCAGGTCCATCCGCCAGTTCGTGGCAAGCGGTGAGCTGGGAGATGTGGTCCTGATCCGCTCGGTCTGGCTCACCCGCATCGACCGCCGGCCCAAACGGGGGTGGAGGCTCGATCTCGAGAGCGCCGGGGGCGGCGTCCTGATGGATCTGGGAGTGCAGGCCCTGGACGTGGCGCTCTGGCTGCTTGGCTACCCGGCCATCGAGCGCGTGAGCGCCAGCGCCCATCCCGCCGCGGCGGTCGAGGACACGGCGGTTGCATTCCTGGCGCTGGCCGGCGGCGCGACCCTGCAGCTCGAGGTAAGCTGGGAGCTTCGGGATGAACGGGATAAACATGGGCTACGTGTCTTGGGCACCCTCGGCTCGGCCGGGACATGGCCGTTTCACGTGCGCACGGAGATGGAGACCGGGCTCTCCGACGTAACGCCTCCTCTCGATGTCGATGAGTCCGGGCTCTATACGGCATCGTATCGGCAGGAATGGGCGGAGTTTTTGCGCATCGTGCGCGGAGAGAGGCCGTTGGAGGTGCAGGCCGAGCAGGTGCAGCTGATGCGGGCCCTGGAGGCGTGCTACCGATCGGCTCGCGAGGGACGTGAGGTCACGACCTAGCTTCGCGGCGCCGCCCCCGGGAGCTGGCTGGATCGCGGTCAGCGGCCTCGTTCTCGGCCTGGCGCACCCGCCGTTTCATTTCATCCTTCCATCCTTCCTGGGCCTGGTACCGTTCGGGATCTGGCTTGCCCGGCTGCCGGAGGGCGATGAGGGTCGCGGGCTGGCGTTCCGGGGCGGCCTCTGGCTTGGGATCGTCTACTACACGCTGCTGCTCTACTGGCTCGCCACCGCGCTCATCGTCTACTCCCTGTTGGCCGTGCTCGCGTTCGTCTTTGCCGTAGGGCTGCTCAGTCTCTTCCTCGCCGTCGCGACGGCCGGGATGCACCACGTCCGACACCGGGCCGGCTGGCCCCTGTGGGTCGCGCTGCCTGTCTTCTGGACCGCGGCGGAGTGGTTCCGGGCGCAGCTCGGCCCGATCTCCTTCCCGTGGCAGGAGCTCGGATACACGCTCACGGGCTTCCCGAGACTGATCGGCGCCGCCGATCTCGTCGGAGCTCGCGGCATCAGCTTCTGGCTGGCCATGTTGAGCGCCCTCCTGGCCACCGCCTGGGTAACGTGGCAGCGCGGCCATCGTGGCCGGGCCTGGCTGGCTCTCGGAGGTTGGCTTGCCGCCGTGGCCGTGCCGGTGGCCTACTCTCTCTGGCGCTGGCAGAGCCTGGAGATGCGTCCGGCCGTCACCGTCACCGCGGTGCAGCCGAACGTCCCCGAGAAGGTCAAGCTGGAGGACCCGGTGGCGGCCTTCGACATCGCACGGAGCTCGATCGATAGCCTGCTGGCCGGCCACGACATCGAGGAGGACGTCGATCTTCTGATTCTCCCCGAGACCGTGATTCCGCGGCCGATCGACCCGATCCTGGCACAAGGTTTCATGGGACGGCCCGACATCCAGCAGTGGGTGAGGGAACTGGTCCGCTCCAGGGCCGCCCCCGTGCTTTTCGGCTCGATCGGAATCGAGAACCGGAGCCAGGACGACTGGGACTACTACAACTCGGCGTTTCTTGTCGACCTCCGAGGGGCGAACCGGGCGCGCTATGACAAGCACCATCTCGTGCCGGTCGTGGAGCGCGTTCCCTTCCTCGACCCCGACTGGTTCGCGTGGGCCGAGTATTTCGGCGGCTTCGCCGCGGGCAGGAACCTGGACGTCCTGCCGCTCGATGAGAGCCGCTTCGGGGTGTTGATCTGCTACGAGTCGATCTTCTCCGGTCTCAGCCGAGGCTACCGCACGAAGGGCGCCGACTTCCTGGTCAACATCACCAACGACGCCTGGTTCGGACGAGAAGGGCCGTGGTGGAGCCGCAGCGGCGCCCTCTGGCAGCACCCCTCGCATCTCGTGCTGCGTGCGATCGAGAATCGCATCGGGGTCGCCCGCGTCGGCAACACCGGCATCTCCGGGACCCTGGATCCCCTGGGCAGGGCGTACGACACCACCCCGCTATTCCGGCCCGCGATCTTCACGGCGGACGTGCTGACCACGGATGGGCGCACCCTGTTCGCGCGCACGGGTGATGTGGTGGGGTGGATCGCGGCCCTCGCCGGCGCGCTCGGGGGCGTCCTGCCGCCTCTCGGCCGGAGAAGCCGCCGGGACAGCGTGACTGCCGGGACAGCGTGACTGCCGGGACGGCACATTAGTCCGACCGGCCGTGGGAGGGGATCTACGCCTGCTCATCCTCCCGCAGGC
>JBDGZR010000020.1:0-31746 GCA_039588495.1 Gemmatimonadota bacterium
CGTCTACTTCTACGGGGAAGAGCGTCAGGCCGCCCTGATGGCCGGCCGGATGGCGGAGCGTTGGTACTCCAGGCTCTCGAGGATCATGAATCACGAGATCCGAGCCCGGCAGCCGCTCGTCCTTTACGCCTCTCATCCCCACTTCGAGCAGACCAACACGACGCCGCAGCAGGTGGGAGAGTCGACCGGTGGGTTCACCGAGATCCTCAAGCGCCGGGTTGTCCTGCCGCTTCAGAACACGATGCCCGAGAGCGATCACGTCCTCGGCCACGAGCTCGTGCACGCCTTCCAGTTCGACGTCACCGGACAGGGCCCGGGTGCGGCCGGGGTCGACATCCCCGGTGCGATCCGGTTGCCCCTCTGGTTCATCGAGGGAATGGCCGAGTACCTGTCGGTCGGTCCCATCGACGCGAACACCGCGATGTGGCTTCGCGACGGCGTGGAGTGCGACTGCCTCCCGACGATCAGTCAGCTCAACGATCCCCGCTTCTTCCCGTACCGCTACGGACAGGCGCTCTGGTCCTACGTCGCCGGCACCTACGGTGACGAGATCGTCGGCCGGATCCTCAAGGTCGCCGGCCGGACCGGAAGCGCGATCGGGGCTTTCCAGGCGGTGCTCGGCATGACCGTGGACTCGCTCTCGGCCAACTGGCACGAGGCGACGTGGGAAGCCTACGAGCCGATCCTGCAGCAGACCGATCCGCCGGAGGTGTACGGGAAGCTGATCATCGGGGGAGAGGACGGACCCGGTGGTCGCCAGAACGTCGCGCCCTCGATCAGTCCGGACGGCCAAGAGATCCTCTATCTCTCCGAGGCAGGCCTGTTCTCGATCGACCTCTTCCTCGCCGACGCGAACACCGGCGAGACGATCGACAAGGTCACCAACGCGGCCGTCGACCCGCACTTCGAGGCGCTTCAGTTCATCCTCTCCTCGGGAGCCTGGCATCCCGACAGCAACCGCTTCGCCCTGGCCGGCGTCAACAAGGGCAGCCCGGTCCTCTCGATCATCGACGTCGACCGGAGGAAGAGGGTCGACGAGTACAAGTTCAACGAGCTGGATGAGATCACGAACCCGACCTGGTCGGAGGACGAGCGGATCGTTTTCTCGGCTATGAAGGGTGGCTTCTCGGACCTCTGGCTGTACGACATCGAGACCCAGGAGACGGTTCGTCTCACCGACGATCCGTTCGCCGACCTCGAGCCCGAGTTCTCGCCCGACGGGACGAAGATCGTCTTCGTGACCGACCGTTTCGACAGCGACCTGGGCCGGCTGGACTTCGGCAACTACCAGCTCGCCCTCTACGATCTGACGACCGGCGAGATCGAGCAGTTGCCAAACCTGGAGGGCAAGAACATCAACCCCTCCTTCACGCCCGACGGGCGGTACGTGCTCTTCCTCTCCGACGAAACGGGGATCCCGAACATCTATCGGCTGGAGCTAGAGACCGGGCAAATCGACCAGCTGACCAACGTCCAGACCGGGGTGAGCGGGATCACGGCGCTCAGTCCGGCGCTCTCGGTGGCGAGCCGGACCGGGAAGATTGCATACAGCCTCTACTGGCACGGGCCGTTCCGGTGGAACATCTACACGGCGGAGTCCCACGAAGAGCTGGCGGAGGCCTTCGCGGAGGCCACACGGGCGCGAGAGGAGGAGCTGGCCGCGGCAGGGGAGTTCCAGGATGCGGGCGTCTATCCGGCCATTCTGCCGCCGGAGGAGCGGGCCACCGATCTGCTGGCCCTCATCGAGAACCCGCGGATCGGGCTGGCCGATGCCCTCACGTTCGACTTCGGCGAGTACAATCCGGGCCTGTCGCTGGACTTCGTGTCCCAGCCGTCCCTCGCCGTCGGCGCCGATCAGTTCGGCTTCTTCGTCGGCGCCGGGGCCCAGCTCTTTTTCAGCGACATGCTCGGAAACCGGAACCTGGCGGCGGCCATCCAGGTGAACACGTCTGCGGGTAGCATCGACCGCTCGACGCTGCTCTCGGTCGTGTACGAGAACCGACGCGGACGCTGGAACGTCGGTGGTCAGCTCTCGCAGATACCGCTGGTTAGCCAGAGGGCCGGCTTCGGCGTCACCGAGATCGACGGGGTGCCGGTTCAAGTGTTTACCACCGAGCGCTTCTACCAGATCAACAGGCAGGTGCTCGGCTTCGTGACCTATCCGCTGAACCGCGCGCAACGGCTCGAGTTCACCGGCGGTCTGCAGAGCATCGACTTCGCGCGAGATCTGAAGACCGAGATCTTCACGCTCGGTGGGCAGAAGATCTTCGACGAGAAGGAGGATATCCCGGCGCCGTCGACCCTGAACCTCGGCCGCGCCGGCGTGGCGCTCGTCTACGACAGCTCGATCTTCGGGGGGAACGGTCCGGTGCTGGGCCAGCGCTACCGCCTGGACGTAACGCCGGCTATCGGGTCGATCCAGATCTACAACTTCACGTTCGACTACCGGAAGTACTTCATGCCGGTCTTCCCGTTCACGGTCGCCTTCCGGGGCCTGACGACGGGCCGTTACGGCAAGGACGCGGATGATCCGAGGCTGTCACAGATCTACGTGGGGTGGCCGTCGCTCGTTCGCGGCTACGAGAGCAACAGCTTCTCCGTCAACGAGTGCACCTTCCCGGACTTCGAGCCCGGGGAGATCAACGCGTGCTCGGCGATCGACGACCTGCTCGGAAGCAAGGTGGCGGTGTTCAACCTCGAGCCGCGGCTCCCCCTGCTCGGTCCGCTCGGCGTTCTGGGGCGCGGCGCCTTTCCGCCGCTGGACTTCATCGCTTTCTTCGATGCGGGCATGGCCTGGACCAACGACCTGAAGCCGAGCATCTTCGGCTGCGAGACCGTGACGAATGATCTCGGGAACGTCGTGGAGGCCTGCGACCGGACGTTCAACACGAGCGTCGGCTTCGGCCTCCGGCTCAATCTGTTCGGCCTGATGCTCCTCGAGGGAGATATCGTCAATCCGTTGCAGCGACCGGACAAGAGTTGGTTCTTCCAGTTCGTTTTCAACGGCGGCTTCTGAGTCTGGAGGGCCCGGCGCGGATGGCCGGGCCTCTCACGTATCAGCTACCTCCTCTTCGTCGGCCGAGAGGCCCGCGAGCGCCTGTTCGTGCGCCTCGAGGGCATCTCTTCCGAACAGCGCGAACCGCACACGGCGGACGCGCCTGAGACGAGGGGCCATATCGGCGATCGTCTCGAGAGCCACCCGAGCCGCCTCTCTGATGGGATAGCCGAAGGCGCCCGTCGAGATCGCCGGAAAGACGAGGGAGGCGATTCCGTTTTCCTCCGCCAGCTCGAGCGCGTTCCGATAGCAGGCGGCCAGGAGCTCGGCCGCGGGCTCGTCCCTTCCGTAGACGGGGCCCAGGCAGTGGATGACGTTGCGGTTGGGCAGGTCGTGCGCGCCCGTGAGCACGGCCTCTCCGGGAGAGATGGGCCCCAGAGGAGCCGCCTCGCCGGCGAGGCCCGGACCGGCCGCCCGGTGGACGGCTCCGGCCACGCCGCCGCCCGGAAGGAGCCGCGCATTGGCGGCGTTGACGATCGCGTCGAATCGCGGCTGCCGGGTGATGTCGCCTCGCACACAGTCGACGACGACGGCTTCGATCCTTCGTTTCATGCGACCCCTCGTAGGCCTCTCGCTCGATCGCCTATCCGCCGCGTGGCCGGCGATGTGGGCCGGCGATGTGGGCCGGAACAACTTGTGAGGGAACAGCGTCGTGCGCACCTTCTGGAGGTGACGATTGTGACGCTCCTCGGACGGTGGTTCGTGATGGCCGGAATCGTGGCCATCGCCGCCTGGATCGCGCCGGGATTCGAGCGAGGCGAGGTGACCACGCTCGGTCTCACCGCGCTCGGAATCGCCGTCGTTAACGTGAGCGTTCAACCCATCGTCGCTTCGCTACCGTTTCCCGTGCCGATGATCGCGCTCGCCGTCCTGTACTTCCTTGTCGACGTGCTGCTCCTCAAGCTGGCCGCGACCCTCGTGCCGGGTTTCGGGTTCACGGGCGGGGGAGGGCTTGCCGTCGCCGCCCTGCTGACAGCGATCGCAACCGTTGCGGTCCTCGCCGTTTCCGGTCGCCGGCGAACCAGAGAGGTCTGAGTTGGATTACTTCGTAAAAGAGAACTTCCGTGAGCTTCTGAGAAGCGATGGAATCCCGGCCGTATCGATCTACCTGCCGACGGAACGCGCGAGCAGCGGGTGGGATGCCAACCGCCTCCGTTTCCGCGCGGCGCTCGGTCAGGCCCGGAAGCTCCTCGAGGCCGACTATCCACCGGAGGTGTGCGGACCGCTGATCGAGTCCCTCACACCGTTACTGGATGACCAGGACTTCTGGCTCTACCAGTCCGATGGGCTGGCGCTCTTCGCTTCGCCCCGCCTCGACCGTCGGTACCGTCTACCGGTGCCGTTCGAGGAGATCGTCGTGGTCGGACCTTCTTTCCACACCAGCCCGCTCCTCGAGCTCCTTCAGGTGCCCGAGCACTACTGGGTGCTCTCCGTCAGTCAGAAGGAGGTCGGCCTCAAGCAGGGGACGGCACGGGGCCTGACGCCGGTCGACCTCTCGGGCGTCCCCGAGAGCCTGCGGGATGCGCTCGGCGGCCAGGTCGAGCGTGACACGCTGAGCCACCACGGCACGAGTGCCCGCTCGGGTCCGATCTTCCACGGCTACGGCGTGGGCAAGGACGACTCGAAGACGGAGCTGGAGCGGTTCTTCCGCAAGATAGACGCGGGGCTCCGTGACCTCCTGGGGGATGATCTGGCGCCGCTGATCCTGGCTGCGGTGGACTACTATCACCCGATCTACCGTTCGATCAGCCGGCTGGACAACCTGACGGAGGACGGCATCCAGGGGAACGTCGTCGCCTGGAGCGATGAACGGTTGCACGACGCCGCGTGGCCCATCGTCGAGAGCGACGCGATGCGCAAAGTGCGGCTCGCCGGCGAGCTCTGGGAGGCGGCCTTCAAGCAGGACAAGACCGAGGCCGACCTGTCGGCCGCGGGGCGGCTCGCTGTCGGCGGGAGGATCCGTCTCCTCATGGCCGAGCGGGGACGGCGGTTATGGGGCCGGTTGGACCGTGAGACGGGGGTCGTCGAGCTCGTTCAGGAGGCCGGCAACGATCCGGGCGAGAACGCCGTCGAGTTGCTCGACGAGCTGGCGGAAGTGGTGATCTTGAGAGGAGGAAACGCGCTGCTGCTCTCGGCCGAGCGGATGCCGACGGACACGGGCGTCGCCGCCGTCCTCAGGTGAGCGGTCCGCCCGAGTACATCTGGGAAGCGCTGGACGGTCGCAGCAATACGCCGCCGGAGAAGGCGTTTCGCCCGGTAGCCGATCCGACGAGGATGCGTGGAGACCCGTCCATCCCCAACTGAACAGGGTACTTAGGAGGGTGAGGACTGGCGGAACGAGGGTTGAGAGCGGGATGTGATCCGGAAGGAGGGTTCGCGTGATTCTGCCGAACGTGCGGATGTCCTTTGGACGGAACGAAGCCCGCTGGCTCGTGCTTTTGCTGGGAGACGGGGACGCGCGTGGGGCGCGGCACTGGGAAGAGGTCCTGGCCGACGAGGGAATCGACGCGTTGCTCGATGATCCTCGTGCGACGGATGCCGTGCTCCGGCACCGAGGACTGCTTCTCGCGCCACCGCGACTGGTGCTGTATGTCCTGATCCGGCGAGCCTTTCTGGAGCGCGGTCTCGAGAGCCGCATGCTCGCGGACTACACGACGGCTCTCGTCTTCGAGTTCAGCCAGCGGGATCGCTCCTACCGGATCGCCGATCATGACGAGAAGGAATACCGCTATCTGGTCGACGTGCTCGCCGACCTGGCCGACGCCAACGGACGCCGGGCGTTCCTCCTCCGTGCCCACCTCGGCAACTTCGCCCTTTGGCTGTCGGGCCTCTTTCCCGACCACATCGTTGCCAGAGTCCACCGCATCGGCGGTCCCGGTCTCGACTATTACGAGGAGATGGGGCAAACCGGCTTCCGCCTCGCGGCCGGCGATCCGCACGCCGACCATCGCTCGCTAGGCGAGCTGTACGAGAACGCCGCCGAGGCGTTTCCATCGGTCCGGCGAGCCCTCAACCTGTTCTCCGACCAGAACCTGTTTCCAATTCCGATCTCCCCGGTCGACCGCTTTCTGCGGCAGACGGCCGACGGCTTCGATCGCGTGCACCTGGAATGAACCGACACGATTGAAGCGTCGCTCGATCCGGTCTATCTTGTTCTCACCATGGTGAGAATGAGATCCACGATCGGATGAGAGCCGTCGAGACCAGACCGCCGCTGGGTTGTGCCGCCGTGATGATGGGAGTGTTCCGTGCCGCCCTGCAGGCGGACCATCTTCCGGTGACGCAGCAGCGCGAGGCGATTGCCCAGGTGCTCTTCGAGTCGGGCCGCCACCTCTCGGCCGAGGACATCGTCGAGAAGCTGCGCGAAGATGGGGAGCGCGTCGGCAAGGCGACGGTCTATCGAACCCTGAATCTGCTCGTCAAGGTCGGGCTCGCGGTCGAGCACGACTTCGACGAAGGCTTCAGGCGGTACGAGATGAGCGCCGGCCCGTCACGTCACGATCATCTCATCTGTACGTCGTGCGGCACGGTGGTCGAGTTCCAGAGCTCCGATCTCGATGAGCTCCAGGCCGAGGTGGCGGGCTCTCACGGGTTCCACATCCTGACTCGGCAGGTGAAGCTCTACGGGCTGTGCCCGGCCTGCGAGGAGTCTGCAGATGCAGAGCTTCTCAGAGTCGGCTGAGGCGGGAGCCATCGATTGAACGCCCGCGAGCGGCTCCGCGGCCTTCTGGCCGAGCGATCTTTCCGCACCGGCTCGTTCACGCTCGCTTCGGGAGCGACCAGCGACTACTACATCGACTGCAGGGCCACGACCATGCACGCGGAGGGTCTCGCCCTGCCTCACGATGGGTGCGGACCCGATCGCCTACTCGATGGCTGCGGAGAGCTGGCGGCGTGGGAAGCCGATACATGCCTTCTCGGTTCGGAAGCGGCCGAAGCGACACGGCACCGGGCAGCGGATCGAGGGTTGCTTCGAGCCCGGAGCGCGGGTTGTCGTGGTGGAGGATGTGATCACCAGCGGGGGGTCCGCCTTGCAGGTCTGTGAGGTCGTGACGCGGGCCGGGGGCGGGATCGTGGGCGTACTGGCCCTGGTGGATAGGTGTGAAGGAGGCTTCCGAGCGATCGAGGACGCGGGCTTTGACGTGAAGGCCCTGTACACGCCCGACGACCTCCGCGCAGCTTCGTCCTCGTGATCCGCAGGACCCTCCTGTTCCTCAGCGGGCAGGATCGGCTCAAGCACATCATCTTCCGACTCCCCGGCTCGCGGGGCGTCTCGCGTCGGTTCGTAGCCGGCGACACGCTCGAGGACGCCATAGGCGCGGCGGCGAGGCTCAACGAGGCGGGCATGCGCGTCACCCTCGACTTCCTGGGCGAGAGCGTATCCGACCACGATGAAGCGCGGATCGCCGCCCAGGCATACGGAGCGAGCCTGGAAGCGATCGAGGACAGCGTGGCCGAGTCAACGATATCGCTCAAGCTCACCCAGTTGGGCCTGGATATCGATGAGGCGTTCTGCGAGAGCAACCTGCGCTCCATCGTCGAACGGTCGGAGCGCCTGGGCAACTTCGTGCGAATCGACATGGAGGGCTCGGCCCACACCGAGCGCACGCTGCGGATATTCCGGAGGGTCTTCGCCGATCACCGTAACGTGGGGATCGTCATCCAGTCGTACCTGAGACGTAGCGAGCAGGACGTTCGAGAGCTGGTGGCTTTGGGAGCTCCCGTCAGGCTGTGCAAGGGCGCCTACCAGGAGCCGCCATCTGTGGCGTTCCAGGGTCGCGAGGAGGTCGACGGCAGCTTCGTGTCGCTGATGCGACTGCTGCTGGATGGCGGCGTCCCCGCCGCGATCGCCACGCACGATGACCGGATGATCCAGGCCACCATCGAGCACCTCTCGAAAACGGGATTCGGTTCGGATGTCTTCGAGTTCCAGATGCTGTACGGGGTTCGCCGCGACTACCAGCGTCAGCTCGTGGAGGATGGCTACGGGATGCGAGTCTACGTTCCCTACGGCTCGCAGTGGTATTCCTACCTGATGCGCCGGATGGCGGAGCGCCCGCAGAACCTGCTCTTCGGCATGCGCGCCGTGCTGGGGCGTTGACCCCTTCCAGCCCGCTCGCTAAAGAGACTGATCGGAAAGACCGAGAGCGGCCGGGGTAATCAGACGAAAGAGCCGCGGGGTCCGCATGGAGACGGCCGTGCGAAGCCCGGCTGGATGTCCTACAGCACCACAACCCCCTCGTCGGAGGACGCGTGAGCAGGATCGACCAGAAACGATGGCGATGGGTGCCCGCCGGGCTCCTTCTGACGGTTATCGCCGGAAGCGGACCGGCGTGCGGCGAGGCAGGAGATGCGGAGCCGGCACCGGGCGCCGACTCGCGACCTTCGGTGACCGCCGGTGACGGGGGGGGCGGCGACCAGGAGAGCGGGCTGAGGGTCGACGCCCAGGAGGGAACCGTAACCCGGGAGGCCGAGATCAAGGTGGGGAGTCGCGTCGTAACCGTCGAGATCGCGGATGATCCGGATGTCCGCAGCCGCGGTCTGATGAACCGGGACTCCCTTCCCGAGGACCACGGCATGCTCTTCGTGTACCCGGAGGAGCAGATCCTGTCCTTCTGGATGCGAAACACCCGTATCCCGCTGGACATAGCGTTCATCGACCGCAACGGCTTCATCCTGGAGATCCAGCGGATGGAGCCTCACGACGACGCATCGCACGCCTCCAAGCAGCCGGCCATGTACGCCCTGGAACTGAGAAAGGGCTGGTTCGAGGATCACGGCGTGGAGCCGGGCGAGCGAGTGGAGTTCTAGACCGATGACTACGAAGATGAAGGACCCTTCGGTGCAGACCGCGGCCGGTGAGCGGGTCGAGAAGGATTCGATGGGTGAAGTGCGCATACCGCCGGGGATGCTCTACGGTGCTCAGACCGAGCGGGCTCGACGGAACTTCCCCATAAGCGGCGTACGGTTCGGGCGTCGGTTCATTCAGGCGCTCGGGGCGATCAAGAAGGCGGCAGCCGAGGTGAACTCGGAGCTCGGCCTTCTGGATGACGAGCGAGCGGAAGCGATCCGGAGCGCGGCCACCGAGGTGATGGACGGCGTGCTCGACGAACACTTCGTGCTGGACATCTTCCAGACGGGCTCGGGCACTTCCACGAACATGAATGCCAACGAAGTCATAGCGAACCGCGCGATCCAGCTCCTGGGAGGCGAAGTCGGTTCCAAGGAGCCCGTCCACCCGAACGACCACGTCAATCTCGGGCAGTCGTCCAACGACGTGATTCCGACCGCCACCCACGTGGCGGCCGTCGTCGCGATCGGAGAGGAGCTGCTGCCGGGCCTGCGGCGCCTTGCCGAAGCGCTCAGGGAGAAGGCGGAGGAATTCGACGACGTGGCAAAGGCCGGGCGGACACATCTTCAGGACGCCACGCCCGTGCGCCTGGGGCAGGAGTTCGCGGGATACGCCAGCCAGCTGGAGAACGGCATCCGGCGGGCCGAAGCCGCGTCCCGAGCGCTGACCGAGCTGGCCATCGGGGGCACCGCCGTAGGGACCGGCATCAACACGCACCCTGAGTTCGCTCCGCGTATGGTCGAGCGCTTGTCCCTGGAGTTCGGTGCAGAGTTCTCGGAGGCCGAGAACCACTTCGAGGCGCAGGGCTCGCGCGACGCGGTCGTGGAGGCCAGCGGGATGATGAAGACCATCGCCTCGAGCCTGACCAAGATCGCCGGCGATCTTCGCCTATTGGCCACCGGTCCGCGCACCGGCTTCGGCGAGATCAATCTCCCCGCCGTGCAACCGGGATCCTCGATCATGCCGGGCAAGGTGAACCCGGTGATGGTCGAGTCGGTGTGCCAGGTCGCCGCACAGGTGACGGGGAACGACGCGGCGATCACGCTCGGAGGCCAGCACGGTCACCTGGAGCTGAACGTCATGCAGCCGCTGATGACACACAACCTACTCGAGTCGATCCACATACTCGGGTCGGTAAGCCGGGAGTTCGCCGACCGTTGCGTGGCGGGGATCACCGTAAACCGCGAACGTTGCCAACGCTTCGCCGAGTCCACCGCCGCCCTTGCCACGGCTCTGGCTCCGTTGATCGGCTACGACAAGGCGGCAGAGGTGGCCAAGAAGTCCCTGAAGGAGGACAAGACGTTGCGTGAGGTGGTGCTGGAGGAGGGACTGCTACCCGAGGAAGAGCTCGATCGTCTTCTCGATTTTCGGGCGATGACCGAACCGGGGATCCGATAGAGAGGCACTAGCATGCGATTGATCGCCGGGACCAAGAAGGGAGTCCAGGTGCTGCGTTGGCTAAAGGGCGAGCGCGCGGCGAGCCTTCTGACACGAGCTCTCGAGGCGGAGCGAATCCGGGCCGCCGCCGTCCACGGGTCAGCGGTATTCGTCGGCACCGGGAGCGGGAAGATCTTCGTCTCGAAGGACCGGGGTTCCTCGTGGGAGCCGATGCAGGACGGCCTGGAGTGCGATGCCGTGTGCAGCCTGGCTGCCGGAACGCGTGGCGGCTCACGACTGTACGCCGGGACGGAGCCGGCTGCGATGTTCGTCTTCGACGATGCGACGGGTGCCTGGCGCGAGCTGGAATCCTTTCGCGCGATGGAGCCGACCGAGGAGTGGCGCGGCTACGCGGACCGCCTCGCCCACGTCCAGACGATACAGGTGGATCCTCACGCGGACCGGCGGCTCTACGCGGGCGTGGAGGTGGGAGGCGCATACGCGAGCGAGGACCGGGGGCGCAGCTGGCAGGTCATCGGCGACGGCCTGTACGAGGACATCCACGTGCTCACCGTGGATCCCAGCGCCGGCTCCCGGATGTATGCGGCCACCGGCGGCGGCCTGTATTTGAGCGGTGACCGGGGCCTGTCCTGGGAGCAGCACCCGGACGAGGTCGGTTCGTTGTTCAGCACGGCGCTGCTCGCCCGATCGGATCGGACCGGAAGGACGGTACTCTATCTCGCGACCGCGGACGGTACCCCGGCTACCTGGACCCGGCACGGCGCGAAGGCGCGGTTGCACGTGAGCCGTGACGCCGGAGACTCCTGGAAAGAGGCTTCGGTCGGCGCCCTTCGCTACCGCAAGAGCGCCTACACGATGGTTGCAGCCGATCCGGAGGACCCCGAGGGAGCCTTCGTGGCCACCGGAGGAGGCAGCGTGTACCATGGCTCGCGAAGCGGCGAGTTCTGGGTACGGATCCATCGCGGCGAGACGATTCGGACGCTGCTGGCGATCTGACCGGCTGGAGAAACGAGCTCGAGGAGGGTTTCGTGATAGATCGAAAGCGATACGAGGTGGCTCTGCTGCGGTGCGGGGTGGCCCTGGGCCTCCTTCTGGCGTCCGCCCTGGCAATCGGCGACGTCGGGGTCGCTCTTGCCCAGGAGAGCTCCCCGCCGAGCGCCGATCGATCCGGATCCGGCGTCGCAGCGGACGCGGCTCTGCGCCTCACCGTCGAGTCCATCTTCGGGTCTGCCGATTTTGCACCGGCGACCTACTCTGCCTCGTGGCGCGACGACGGTTCCCGCTGGACCTCCGTGCGAACGGACTCCGAGGGGCGTGCGGAGCTCTGGCTCGTCGACGCCGCCGCCGGCCGAGAAGAGCTACTGATCACCGCGAACGATCTGATTCCCGCCGGCAGTGCGGTGCCGATCACGGCCGACGGCTATCAGTTCTCACCCGATGGCTCGAAGATCCTGATCCTCTCCGACGCCGTGCCGATCTGGAGACGGAGCGAGCAAGGCTACTACTGGGTGTTCGACACCGCGACCCGGAAGCTCAGGCCCTTGAGCGCCCACGAGGGCTTCCAGATGCTCGGGAAGTTCTCGCCGGATGGCCGCTACATCTCGTTCGTGCGGGACCAGAATCTCCACCTCGTCCACCTGGAGAGCGGGGAAGAGCGGCCTCTCACGACCGACGGCGGCGGCGACATCATCAACGGCACGACCGACTGGGTCTACGAGGAGGAGCTCGGCTTCTTCGATGGCTACCGGTGGAGCCCGGACGGCCGCCGCATCGCCTACTGGAGGTTCGATCAGAGCCCGATCCGGCCGTTTTACCTGATCGATGACCTGGAGCTCTATTCCGAGCCCGTGCCGGTTCGCTATCCGAAGGCGGGTACGCCCAACTCGATCGTGAGGGTAGGCTCGCTGAGCCTCGAGACGGGAGAGACGACCTGGTTCGACACGGGCTCGAACCCGGAAGACTACATCGCGCGGATGGAGTGGGCGGCTTCCTCCGGAGAGGTCGCGATCCAGGTGTTGAACCGGCACCAGAACCGGCTCGAGCTCCGTCTCGGCGATGCCGGCTCGGGAGAGACCCGCGTCATCCTCGCTGAGTCCGACGAGGCGTGGGTCGATGTGCAGGACTACCTGACGTGGCTGGATGGAGGGCGCCGCTTTCTTTGGGCCAGCGAGCGCGACGGATATAGACACCTTTACCTCTTCAAGCGGGACGGGACGCTCGTCCGGCAGCTGACGACGGGCGAGTGGGAAATCACGTCGCTGGACGCGGTGGATGAGGACGCCGGGAACGTGTTCTTCACGGCGGCCTCGCCGGGCCCGCGGATGCGTTCCGTTTACGGCGTGTCACTCGACGGAGGCGAGCCGCGCCTGATCGTGGGAGGCTCTGGGGTGCACGCGGCCGAGTTCAGCCCGGACGCCGCGTTCTTCATCGATCGCCATTCGACGATGTCCACGCCTACCACGACCAAGCTCAGGAGCTCGGACGGCTCCCTGGTTCGAGAGCTGGAGCTGAACGCCGAGCTTGCGGCACTCTTCGAGTCCGCCTCGCTGGCCGAACCGGAGTTCTTCGAGCTCGAGGCGGCGGATGGATCGCCGCTCCATGCCTACATGATCAAGCCGTTCGACTTCGACCCGACCCGTACCTATCCGCTTCTGCTCTACGTGTACGGCGGGCCCGGGTCGCAGACGGTCGTCGATCGATGGGGTGGAACCCGCCATCTGTGGCACCAACTGCTCGCCCAGAGGGGGTTCATCGTGGCGAGCGTGGACAACCGCGGCACCGGTGGCCGCGGCCGCGACTTCACCAAGCAGGTCTACATGCAGCTGGGCAGGATGGAGACCGAGGACCAACTGGCGGCGGCGACTCAGCTGGGTGCGCTTCCCTATGTGGATGCATCGAGGATCGGCATATGGGGGTGGAGCTACGGCGGATACATGACGCTCATGAGCTCCTTCCTGAACCAGGGGCAGATCTCCATGGGGATCTCGGTGGCACCCGTCACGGGTTGGGAGCTCTACGACACCATCTACACGGAGCGCTTCATGCGCACGCCGGAGGAGAACCCCGAGGGATACCGCGACGGGTCCCCGCTCACGCATGCCGCGAAGCTGGAGGTCCCGCTCCTCGTCGTTCATGGCACCGGAGACGACAACGTGCACTTCCAGAACACGGTGCAGCTCTCGCAGGCGCTCGAGGAGGCAAACCGCCAGTTCTCGCTCCGAATCTACCCGAACAAGGCGCACGCCATCGCGGGCGCCGAGGCTCGCGTCAACCTCTTCAGCCTGTTGACCGACTTCGTGTCGAGGCACCTGGGCGCCGGGGGAGCCCGTCCGACGTCGTGAGGGTCACGGAGATCTTCCACTCGATCCAGGGCGAGTCCACCTACGCCGGCCAACCGTGCGTCTTCGTTCGAACCACGGGCTGCAACCTCAGGTGCGTCTGGTGCGACACCGAGTACGCCTTTTACGGCGGACGCGATATGAGTGTGGAAGAGATCCTCTCCGAGGTCGAGCGTGTGGGCGGCGACTGCCGCCTCATCGAGCTCACGGGAGGCGAGCCGCTGCTCCAGCACGACATCGGTGATTTGGCCCGACGGCTGCTGGACTCCGGTTACACGGTGCTCTGCGAGACGAGCGGCAGCCTCCCGGTGGACCGCGTGCCTCCCGAGGTGATCAAGATCGTGGATCTCAAGCCTCCGGGGAGCGGCGAGGCATCGTCCAACGACTGGCGCAACCTCGCCTTGCTGAATCCGCATCGAGATGAGCTCAAGTTCGTCATCTCGGACCGCGAGGACTACGAGTGGGCGGCACGGCAGGTTCGGGAGCGCGACCTGACCCGGTTCGCCGTGCACTTCTCGCCGGAATTCGAGTCCCAGGATGCGAGGGAGCTGGCCGAGTGGGTCATTGCCGATGGCTTGCCGGTTCGTGTCCAACTGCAGGTGCACAAGTTCATCTGGGAGCCAAGCGCGCGCGGGGTCTGATGACGCTCACTCGCAGGCTCTCCCGTGCGCGGCGGAGGTACGCTGTCGCGCTGACCACGACCGCGCTCGCCGCCGCGTCATGCGCTCCCTCGAAGGCGGAGGAGCAGCCAGGCGGAGAGGCACCAGAGTTCAACGGATTGGTCGTCCTGCTGGTCATCGACCAGCTGCCTCAGTTTCTGCTCGACCGCTACGACACGCTCTTCGTCGGCGGACTCCGAAGGCTTCTCGATGAGGGGCGCGCCTACTCGCGGACCTATCACGGCCACGCCAAGACCAGCACGGCGCCCGGGCACGCGACGATAGCGACCGGGGTCTATCCCCATCGCCACGGGATCGTCGGAAACAGTTGGCGCGAGCCCGAAGGAGAGGATTGGGTACTCGTCGATAATTTCCTCGACGACACCGAGGACGTCGTCGGCTCGTCGAAGGGCCGCGGCTTCTCGCCTCGGGCTCTCGAGACGACCGCCTTGGCCGACTGGCTTCTCGAGTCTGATCCCGACGCGCGGGTGCTGGCGGTTTCCGGGAAGGTCCGCGGCGCCGTGCCGATGGCTGGCCATGGCAAGCACCACGTGTACGTGCTCTACGACGAGTACGGCCCCGCCTTCGTGACGTCGACCTACTATCGGGATGCGGCACCGGAGTGGGTGCGACGCTTCAACGAGGGACCGTTGGCGGAGATGCTGGCGGATTCGGTTTGGGAGAGCACGGTGCCGGCCGCCGCCGCCGGCGTATCGCGGCCCGACACGGCGGAGTACGAGCGGCGGGGGAGGCACATGACGTTCCCACACGGCTTCGCGGTCGAGGAGGAGGTGTGGGCGCAGCGGACGCAGGGCTTTACGGGCTGGTTCTGGCGCACCCCGATGCTGGACGAAGCCTCGATCGCCTTCGCCATCGCAGGAGTGGAGGCTCTTGGACTGGGCCGGCGCGAGGGCGTTGACCTGCTCACGGTCGGGCTCTCTGCGGCCGACCCGATCGGACATACGTACGGTCCATACAGCAGGGAACAGCTTGACAACCTTCTCCGTCTGGATCGCGCGCTCGGAGAGCTGTTCGGTTTTCTTGATGGTGCCTTCGGGCGGGACCGGTACATCGTGGCGCTCTCCGCCGATCACGGCGTGCTGGCCGCGCCCGAGTACCTGCGCCAACTCGGGACGGTCGCCGCACGGGTCCCGCCCTCGGAGATGCGCGAGGCACTGCGAGTGGTGGACGAAGTCGCCGCGGCGTCCGTCGAGGAGCTTCACGCCCGCAGAGCGGCGATCCTGGAGGAGTTCGACTTCGTGGCTGATGCGATGACCCGGGAGGAGCTGCTGGCGGTCGATCCCTCAACGCCACTCGCCGCCAGCGCCGATAGCTTCGTCGTCCTCTACCGGCGCTCCTTTCGCCCGGATCGCGTGATCAGCCCGGGCGAGCGAGGGGTGTTGGTGCGTATCAGCGAGGGACACATGGTCGACGAAGCGATCGCCGCCCACGGCTCGCCATACACGTACGATCGCCACGTGCCGCTGCTCTTGATGGGACCGGGCATCGACCCCGGCCGGCTCGATGAGGTCGCGGAGACGGTCGACTTGGCGCCCACCCTGGCGCGGTTGGCCGGGATCCCCCATCCCCTGGATCTCGACGGCAGGGCGCTGATCGACCCCTAGTCAGACCCCTAGTCAGACCCCGAACCCAGACCCTGGCTCACCAGCTCTCGGCCCTGTCGAGGGCCGTGAAGAGCAGGATACGCTCGCTGACCGGGTCACCGGTCAGGGCTTTCCAGCAGTCCGCGTAGATCTCCACCTGCCGCCTGTAGGCTCGCTTCCGCTTCTCGAATTCGGGGTCGTCTCCACGGTCGGTCTTGTAGTCGGCGATGACCCAGCCGTCGGGCTCACGGAACGCGAGATCGACGACTCCTTCCACGGTGACCGGAACGCCCGTGGGAGTTTCGTGACCTGCGTAGGGAGCGGCGAAGGGCAACTCCACGTGGCGCTCCTCAGCGGCCGTCGCCCTCTGCCAGAGCTCCGAAGCCTGCACCTGGCTGACGAGCTCGAGCAGATCTTCGAGGTTGCTGGGCTCGCCCATCTCGTCGACCGGAAGCTCGTACTCGACCAGCAGGGTCCGGCAGAACAAGCGGAACGGTGCCCCTTCCATCCCCCGAGCGGCAGCGGCGAGAGCGGCATGAACGACCGAGCCCCATTCGTAGCCACGAGGGCCGCTGAGCGCCGGACCTGGCTCCCCGGAGGAAGGCTCCTCCGGAGATTCGCCCTCGGCTCCGCCCGTCGCGAGCTCCTCGTACCCCTGCTTGGCCAGCGTCGTGACGGATTCCATCAGGTAGGTAGGCGAGCCCAAGGCCAGCCTCGCCTCTCGCGTCTGCGCGATGGATCGCTCGATCTCGACGGGGCTCACGTCGATCTCCGCCTTCTCGGCAGGCCTTCCGGGCCTGAGATCCAAAGTCTCCGCCATCCTCATCAGAGCCCCGTGGTAGCCCTTCCACGGAGACCTGTCCTTGCCTGGGATTCGGCCGATCACGAGCTCGTCCCGGGCTCTCGTCCCCGCCACGTACAGCAGCCGATTCCGCTCTGCCTCATCGAACGCTCGCTCCTCCACCTGACGCTGAGCCCAGTCCAGCGGCCGGGCGAGGTCGACCCAGTGATGCGGCCCCTCCTTCTCCTGCAGCACCATATAGGCGACGGGGTCCCCCGTTGCCGGGCGCTCCGCATGCAGCTTGACCGGGTGGAAGGACTCGAGCTCCGCCCCCGTCAGGACTACGACGGGAGCCTCCAGCCCCTTGGCCCGGTGGACGTTCATCACTCTCACCAGATCCTGTCGGCCGGGTTCCAGCGGCGTCTCGGCGTCCTCCCAGGCCAGTGCGGTCGCGAGAGCCTCGGTTGCACCGACAAGCGATGCGTCTCCCGACAGCGCACGGGCGCGCACGGCGTCGAGACCGTAGGCGATCGTCCCGGCGCGTACGCCCCCAAGAGATCCGGTAGCTGCGTACGGGAGCAGCCCGAGCTCGGCGCAGAGCTCGCCGAGCAGGACGTCGGCGGGAGCTTCGTTGCTTCTCAACCACCAGGCGCGAAGCCGGGCCAGCGCCTCCCGCACCTCTTCGGTGCCTCCCGCTCGTCCCGTCTGGTCACCCGTCGCGCGGAACCGGCCTTCGCGCAGCTTGTGTTCGGTCAGCTTCTCGAGATCGAGCCCGAAGAACAGGCCGGTCAGCACGGCCACCGTCTTGACCTCATCCTCCGGATCGGCGAGCGCCGCGAGGAGCATCAGCAGCTCGGACAGCTCCGTCTCGATACCCACTCGCGCGCCGGATACGTCGACAGGGACGTTCCTCTCCTCGAGGGCCCGCGCATACAGGTCGAGGTGTCTGCGGTTGCGGGTCAGGACCAGGAAGTCTCCCGGCTTGCGGCCGTCCCCGGCCTCGAGCCGGCCGGCCACCCATTCGGCCAGGAGCTGGGCGTCCGCTTCGGCGCGGCTCCTGTTCGTGCCCGAGACCACCAGGTCGTAGCGGAACACCCCCTCGCACGGGGCTGGATCATCCTTCGGCCGGACCACGAGGGGCGAGAACGCTGCCTGGTGGGGTGTCGCGTGCTCCGGAAAGAGTCCGCCGTCGCCGAAAGTCGCGTTCACGAGATCGGCGATCCCCTGCCGCGATCGGAAGTTCGTGACGAGCTTGAGCACCTCGCCGAACTCCTCGAAGCGCCGGCGGACGAAGTCGTACACGACGATGTCGGCGCGCCGGAAACGGTAGATGCTCTGCTTCGGGTCGCCGACCACGAACAACGCGCCATCCCGCGGAACGGCCGTGCGCCAGTCACTGGCGGATGTCTCCGGCTCCGACGCCAGCAGAAGCAGCACCTCCGCCTGCAGCGGGTCCGTGTCCTGGAACTCGTCCACCAGAATGCGTCGGTAGCGAAGGCCGAGATCCCTTCGGGCTCCCGGGCTGTCGCGCAGAAGATCAGCTGCCAGGAGGAGAAGGTCCTGGAAGTCCAGACGTCCCTCGCGGCGCCGGCCTGCCGCCAGCTCGCCGGCCGCACGCGTGACGAGCCGGATGGAGATGGCGTAGCGGTGGGCCAGCCACCGGTCGTGAAGCTCACGCGCCGCCCCCTGGCCGACGAACGCGTTGAGCTCGTCCTGAAAGCCCTTTGCCGCGGCTTTCCCGGCGCTCGAGTCGGACCACCGGTTCTGCGTGACGCGGTAGGAGGCCTTGCCCAGGAGGAGCGAGAGGGAGTCGAAGAACCGTCGGCGGTCGGACCAGTCCTGAACGTCCCTTCGATAGTCGAGCTGCCGCAGCCGCCTCTGGACCTCGTCCCAGCCTCCGACAGGCTCGCCGGCGGGCATGAGTTCGAGGCCGCGATCCACCAGCTGCTCCAGGGCTCGCCGTGCGGCGACGATGGCATCGTCGGCCGGCATCGCCGCCGCCTCCGCTGCAAAGGGGACGTCCATGTTGTCGGAAACCGTGTCGAAGGCCGCTTCCAGCATGTCGGGGCGGAGCCCGACATCGGCGAGCTCCTCGAGCACCGGATCCTCCTCGGCGACGAGGCGCTCGAGAAAGGAGTGCCAGTAGCTCTTCCGCAGCCGCAGCATCTCTGCCTCGGGTGTCTCTTCGAAGGCAGGGTCGATACCGGCCTCGAGTGGACGCTCGCGAAGAAGCCTGGCGCAAAAGGCGTGGATGGTGCCGAGGAAAGCCCGGTCGATGCCTCGGAGCGCCTGATTCAGGAGGTCGCGCCGGGCGTCGTCCTCCGGCGGGCACTCGTCGAGCTTCACCTCCAGGGCGCCCTGAAAACGTTCCCGCAGCTCCGCAGCCGCCTTTCGAGTGAAGGTGACCGCGGCGATCTCATCGATCTTTGCCGTGCCGCTCTGGATCAGCGCGACCATCCGGTCCGTCAGCGCCGTGGTTTTTCCGGAGCCGGCGCCGGCCTCGACCAGGAGGTTCCTGTCCAGATCCGTCTCGATCCGATCGCGCTCTGCCTGATCGGTGAGCGGGGGCCGGGATCCGCGTGCGGAAGCTCCTCCGCTCATCGGGAGACTTCCCAGGCACGGGCCGTCCTCAGCGCCTCGTATTCTCCGCCGGACGCCCAACGGCCCACGGCCCAGTCGAGGAGGGGCGAATCGTCCTTGCCCGACGGGCCCTCGGCCACCCGGCAGATCGCCCGGTAGTCGCAGAATCGGCAGTCGCCCGGGTCTTCCGTCGGTGGGAAATGGCCCGCAGCTACCCCATCCAGCAGGCGGGCGATGAGCTCCGTTCCCGATGCGTACGTGGAGCGCTCGTAACGGCGGACCGTGTTCTGTCCCCGGCTGGAGGGAAAGTGATACTCGAACGCCTGGACGCCGCGCCCGAGCCTCTTCTCCACGACGTTCGCGTATACGATGTGCTGCAGCCGTCGGCCGCCGTTGAA
This sequence comes from Gemmatimonadota bacterium, assembly GCA_039588495.1. Classification (GTDB taxonomy): domain Bacteria; phylum Gemmatimonadota; class Gemmatimonadetes; order Palauibacterales; family Palauibacteraceae. Next base: position 19,665 of record JBDGZR010000020.1, read on the forward strand.
GGTGCCGGCCCGGCGATCGAAGCCGTAAACGCCACCGGTCTTGTAGTCCACGATCGTCAGCTCGGGATCTCCGGCATCCACCCGGTCCGCCGCTCCTCGCAGGAGGATCGTGCCGCCCGGAACCTCCAGGGGGAACGGGGCGTCGCCGCCGAGGCCGAACTTGTACTCGAGCGCGAGGGGCGGAGGAATCGATCTCGTCATGTTGAGGAACGATTTCACGTCCTCCGCCAGATCCTCGAGCTCGCGCCGAAAGACCGCCTGGCTCGGCGTCGGCATCTCGCCGAGCTTGACCTCGGCTTCTTCCGCCAGGATCTCGATGGCTCGGGCCTCTCGCGTCGGTACGTGATCGTCTCCCTCCATCCGCTCCCGAAGGACCCGCTCGAACACGGTGTGGAGCAAGCTGCCGCGCTCTCTCGCGTCGAGCCATCGGTCGGGGTCCCAGACCGGGTCATCCGGGGTGTCGAGCCGCAGCACACTCTTGAAGAGGTACATTCGCGGACAGGCACCCAGCCTTTCCAGCGCGCTCGCAGATAACGTCCGGCCGGCGTTCAGCCGCGGATCCAGCTCTGCGGCTCGCGGCCGGATGATGCCATGGAAGGCGTTGCCCTCCTCTCTGCCGATCGCTTCACGGGCCCCGATTCCGGCGTCGAGGCTGGGGAACAGGGCGCGGACGGCAAAACGGGCCTCCAGCAGGCGGCCTCCTTTCTCGAGGTTCCCGAGCCAAACGTCCTGCTGGTCCAGGAGGCCGGCCCCCCGCGGAACGGGGCCGGCCAGGGGCCTGAGCTCGGCGTGAAGCTCCTCGAAGGTTGCGGACGGACGACGACGGCTGAGCCTGAAAGCATCGAGGAGTGCAGCCGCCGGTGCGATCTCGCGGGCCTCGCAGGGACTCCAGGCCGAGTAACTGAGCGTGATGCTCCCGCGGAGCCGGGCGAGCAGGGCGGCGAGCTGGAACTGCCGTTCGGCGAGCCGATCGCTCGACATCGGCAGGTCCTTGCCGGCCAACGCCCGTCGGTCTGCATCGAGAAGCAACGGGTCGAGGAGCCGGCCTCCGGGGAAACGGTCCGAGTCGAGGCCGACCACGAAGGTGAGAGGTCGTCCCGTCACGCCGCCGTGCTCCAGGTCGGTCAGGTACAGGTGCCCGCCGGCCGAGCTCCAGGGAGCCCTGCCTTCCGCCCGGGGAGCGGGCACGCGGATCTGCAGGTGTGCGCGGACGATGGCGGCTGCCGCGCCGTACACTGTCGGACGCGTCAGAGTCGTCGCGATCCGGAGCAGGATGCGGTCGATTCGCTCCTTCGCCGTCACGTCGACTGGATCCTCCACGGGGACGAAACGGAGAAAGGCGGAGAGACCACGCGCCACGTCGCCCGGCGACACCGCTTCGGGCTCGTCCTCCGGTCCCCCGGGAGTCGGCGGGGCGCTCTCGATAATCGGAGAGAGTATCGAATACAGTGCTTCCAGCTCGCGTCGACGCTGCCTCACGCTCCGATCCGGCTCCTCGTCCGCGTCACGGAGTCTCTGTTCGGCAGCTCTCGCCGCTGCCAACTGATCCTCGATCACCGTCGAGTAGCGCGAGCGTCCCCACCCGATGCGGAGCGATCGCAGCCTGCGCGCGAGGAGCACTCCGTGCGGCCCGTACCGGCCCTCCGGGCGCAGGTCTCCGGATTCCAGCAGCCGGCGGACCACGTCGGCCCCGAAGCCGCCGTCCAGCCATCGGAAGTAGGCGGTAAAGGCCCGCCCGGGACGCGTTCTCTCGACCGGCAGTCCGACGGCAAGCGTTACGGGTATGTCCAGCCGTTGCGTGAGCGCGTGGAGAGCGGAGCCGTAGGCCTGAGGATCGGACGCGATGATCTCCACGTCATTCCAACGGGCCCCTGCCTCCGAGACACGCCGGAGCACCTCGCGCAGCTCGTCGGCGATGCTTCCGGCGGCGAACAGGTCGATCGCCTCCATCGACGCCTCGGGGGCGACCGCCGGCGCGTGCAGAAAGGACAACAGACTGCTCGGCCCACCGGCCTTCCAGAGAACCTCCGGCGGCGGCTCGAGTCCCTCGACCGCGTCCGTCTCCAGGGTCTCCGCGCCGAGCCTCAGCAGACGACCGACGAACCGGCCCGGTAGCCCTCGGCTGGAGAGTCCTGGAAGCAGGTAGATCCTGCGGTCGGCCAACGGGGAGGCTCGGCCCTCGCGTCCCGCTTCGCGGAGCACACCGGAGGCTCGGGCGAGCACCGCGGCATGGTCGGCCAGTCGATCCGAGCGTAGGCGTGTCTCGTATTCCTCGAGGATCGCGCCCACCACGCCGATCTTCTCGGCATCCGCAACCGGCGTGCGGCGCACCTTATCCGACCCGACGCCGGCCAGTCGCAGCGTCCGAACGCTCTGCCTGAGCCATTCCCGGAAGCCCACGCTGTCGGCCAGTCTCGCGAAGCGTTCTGGCGGGTCGGGCACGAGGACACGGTCGATCGCCTCGTCGAGAAGGGCCTGCTCCTCGAACTCGTCGAGCGGCCGGATTTCCCCCTCGGCCAGAGTCGGGCCCGCCAATTCCGTGGCGAGCGGACGAATCGTGGAGACCTCGAAGCCGATCCACGACCCTCGTCTCCTGGCCAGCTGCCGAATCAGCTCATGTGCTTCGCCGCGGGTACGTCCAACGATGATCTTGCGATCGCGCGGGTATCGGAGTGCCGCGGCCTCCAGTGATCCGAGGATGGTCGCGGAGTCGCCCGGCAGATCGGAGTCGCCGGGCAGATCGGATGGCCCGGTTGCCTCCGGTGATTCGGCCCCGGGGGGCGCAGGAGCCGGATCAGCCGAGCCGGTCGAGCCGGCTGGGTCGGTCGGCGGCAGGAACTCGAAGACGAGTTGCTCTTCCACTATCCTGAGACGACGATTGCGGGCAGGGGTGCAGACATACGTTCAGCAAACCTAGAGTACCGGACCCGCCGGGACGAGATCCCTGGTCGCGAACCCGGCAGTGGATCGGCACGTTACCTGTTTATGGGTTGCCCTCAGGGATGCGGAGAGAGATGAAGCTCGGACCGGCAGGCCGGAGCCCGCGACGGCGGGTCGGGCCTGGAAGACTCTGGAGCGTGTGGCTCTTCGGGCCGATCGCCCTCGCGGGGGCTATCGAGTCCGGCCTCCCACAGACGGTTCGCACCAGAGGGTCGGAGGTCGCGTCCGATCCGGACCGGCTCACCGCCGCTTACGAGCGCGCGGCGGAGCTACCGGCGTTGAGCGGTCTCATCGTGGCACAGGGCGGCGACGTTATCGGCGAAGAGTACTTCGGGGGTGGGGCACCGAACCGCCAGGTCAACATCAAATCGGCCTCCAAGAGCATCCTCTCCGCTCTCGTCGGGATCGCTCTGGAGGAAGGCTATCTGGAGAGCCTGGATCAGACGCTGCCCGAGCTCCTTCCCGACGACTTTCCGGCGGAGGTGTCCCCGGAGCACAGAAAGATCACGCTCAGGCACCTGCTCACGATGACCTCCGGGCTGCAGACCACGAGCTTCCGGAACTACGGAAACTGGGTGGCGAGCCGGGACTGGGTGCGCTCGGCTATCGACCGGCCGATGGTGGACCGACCGGGAGGCCGCATGATCTACAGCACCGGCAACTCTCACCTCGTCTCCGCGATCCTCACCCGCTCCACAGGTATGAGCACGAAGGCGTTTGCTCAGCGCCACTTCTTCGGCCCGTTGGGCATCAGCTCGCCGGCATGGGATCGAGACCCGCAGGGATTCTACCTCGGCGGAAACAACATGGCGCTCTCCCCGCGAGATCTGTTGAAGATCGGGGAGCTGTACCTGGCCGGCGGGTCGCTGGGTGGGCACCGGATCCTGCCCGAAGCCTGGATTCGGGAATCCTGGCATCCCTACAGCAGATCGCGCTGGAACGGCTACGGCTACGGGTACTTCTGGTGGCACCGGCGATCCGGGCGCCACGACGTCCACTTCGCCTGGGGGTACGGAGGGCAGTTCGTCTTCGTCGTGCCGGATCTCGAGCTGGTGGTCGTCGCGACGTCCCGCATCGGGGACCGAAGCGCCGGGCGAATGCACCGGCGCGAGATTCACCGCCTGCTCGACCGCTACATCATGCCGGCCGTCAGCGCCGACCGCCGGCCAGACGCAGCGCTTCCGGCCGGCGCCTGAGGCGCAGCATGGCGATCGTGCCGATCGCCGGCCCGAGCGCGAGTGGAGCGAAAGCCCACTCCCAGCCGAAACGCTCCTGCCACACCGGAAGCATACGGATGGTCACGTTGGTGAGGAGAAAACCGACGGCGGTTTGAAGCGTGAGGGCGGTTCCTACGTAGGCAGGCTCGGCGAGCTCGGTAACGCACGTCGAAAACTGTGCCGAGTCGGCGACTATCGCGAAGCCCCACAGAAGACAGAAGGGCACGATCAGCCAGGCCGGCGTCGCGAACAGGACGCCGGCAGCGAGGCAGCACGCTCCGCTGATGAGCATGCTGAGGCTCGTCACCGCGGTTCGGCCGCTGCGATCGGCGGCCAGGCCCGCCGCCCAGGCCCCCGGCCCGCCCATCGCGATAGTCGCGAAGGCGACCCCGCCGGCCACGAGAGGGGTGGTGAAGTCGCTCCCATCCAGGCGGAAGCTGGCGGCGAGGTAGAGCGGAATCCACGTCCAGACGGCGTACAGCTCCCACATGTGCCCGAAATAGCCGGCGTTGGCGAGCATCGTCGCCCGATCGCGGAGGATCCGGCCGACCGCCCGGGGGTCGAAGGGCGCGGTCGGGGATTCGTAGGGTCCGGTTTGCAGGCCGAAGAGCGCGATCAATCCGCCGGCCGCCGCCAGCCCCGCCGACAGGTAAAGCACGAGCCGCCAGTCGCCGATCCCCCCAACCACTCTCAGAAGGTGGGGAGCCGCCGATCCCACGGTCAGGGCCCCTACCATCACCCCGATGGCCAGGCCTCGCCTGTCGCGGAACCAGCCGGCCATGATCTTCATGCCCGGTGGGTACACGCCGGCGAGAGCCATCCCGGTGATGAAGCGAAGCCCGATAGCGAGGGTGGCGCTCGTCGCGAAGGCCGCGATCGCCGCGGTCGCGGCCGCGCCCAACAACGTTGAGGCCGCCACGAGCCTTCTGGGGTCAACCAGATCGGAGAGCGTGGTCACCGCCGAGAGGAGCGCTCCCACCACGAAACCCAGCTGCACGGACATCGTGAGCCACGCGGCCGCCCCAGCGTCGAGCTCCCACTCCCCCCTGAGCTCGGGGACCACGGCACTTGCGCTGAACCAGAGCGACATGGCGAGCAGCTCTGCCAGCGCCAACCGAAAGAGGGCCTTCCTCTGCTCGTCTCGGTCGGCCGCCGACTTACGGTCCGGGTCGATCATAGGTAGGGAGCGAGCAGTCGTGCCGTGCCATCGCGAAGCCGAGCCGGCAGCGGGCGGGCATCGACCTCCTCGAAGCTCAAGCTGCGACCCCGCTCCATCTTCTCCCCCGTGAGACGCATCAGCTCGTCCGCCAGCACTTCGTCGTAGCACTCCACGTTGTACTCGAAGTTCAGCCGAAGACTACGGGCGTCCCAGTTCGCCGATCCGACCAGACTCCAGGCGCCGTCCACGACCATGACCTTGGAGTGGTCGAACGGGGGAGGTACGAGCCAAACGCGGCACCCCGGCTCCAGTACCTGCCACAGCTGTGCCTGACTCGCCCATCCCACGAATCTGAGGTTGTTCTTTTCGGGCAGGAGGACATCGACCTCCACTCCGCGGTACGCTGCGAGGCGGAGCGCCGTCAGCGTGGGCAGGTCGGGAAGGAAGTACGGTGTCGCGATGCGTATCGATCGTCGCGCCGCGCCGACGGCGGCCAGAATCGTCCAGAGGATCGTCTCGAAATCCTCATCGGGCCCGTCGGGAAGACCGCGAGCCCACACGTCACCGGAGGCATTCGTCGCCGAGTGCCAGGCAGGGCCGCCGAGCAGCTCGCCGGTGGTGAAGTACCAGTCCTGGTGCGCGGCGGAGAACATCTGATCAACGATCGGTCCGTCGAAGCGAAAGTGAAGATCCTGCACCGGATGAGCGGACGGCTGCTCCAGCAGGCAACCTTCGCGGATGTTGAGCCCGCCCGCAAAACCTGTTTTGCAGTCCACGATCAGCAGCTTCCTGTGGTTGCGCATGTTGACGTAGGGGTTCCGAAACGGCACGCGGGAGGGCAGAAACTCCGCCGTCCGGATGTTCCTCGCTCTCAGGGCGCGCGTAATCCGCGGCCGGCTGTATCGCTTGCCGACGGAGTCCACCAGGACCCGGACTTCGACGCCCCGGAGCGCGGCGTCGGACAACGCGTCGAGGAAGAGGTCACCCGCACGATCGTGGTCAAAGATGTATGTAGTCAGCAACACACTCCGCTCGGCCCGGGCGATCGCTTCCACCATCTCCGGATAGGCTTCGTCGCCGTTCACCAGCGTTCGGACGGCGTTGCCGGGGAGCAGCTGGTTCCCGGTAGCTCTCCCGACCGTGCGGCTCAGCCGGTCGAGCTCCTCATCGATATGGGCCGGAAGCGTGGTGGGCCGCGCCGGAGCCAGAGCGCCCTCGTCGAGCTCGGGCCGGAGGGCGATCAGCCGCGCTGCGCGGCGCTGGATCCGGTTGATCCCGAAGAAGTAGTAGGCGAGAGCCCCGACGTAGGGGCTGAACAGGATGAGAGCGCACCAGCCGATCGCCGCCCGCACATCGCGCTTGTGCAGGATCACGTGAGCCGACACGACGACGGTGACGATCACGTGAGCCGCGCCCGCGAGCCACGGCCAGAGACCCTGGAAGCTCAAGGTCCCGGCCGGACGCCTCGCGGGCGATCAGGTCTCACGCTCGCATGTGCCGGATACCGAGGACTACCCTTCGCTGTCCTCGTACCGGTTCTTCAGCTGCTCGACGACCGCCGGGTCGGCTAGCGTCGTCGTGTCGCCCAGCGCCCGTCCCTCCGCGATGTCACGCAGCAGGCGGCGCATGATCTTGCCGCTTCGCGTCTTCGGGAGATCGGCCGTGAAGATGACGTCGGCCGGCTTCGCAATCGGGCCGATCTCGCGAGCTACATGGTCGCGGAGCTCCTTCACCAGATCGTCCGACACGGGTGTGCCCTCCACGACCGTCACGAACGCGGATACGGCCTGCCCCTTGAGCTCATCCTGGCGGCCGACGACGGCCGCCTCCGCGACCACCCGGTGATCCACGAGGGCGGACTCCACCTCCATGGTACCGATGCGATGGCCGGCCACGTTGAGGACGTCGTCGACACGGCCGGAGATCCAGTAGTAGCCGTCCTCGTCGCGTCTCGCGGCGTCGCCGGCGAAGTAGGTGTTCTCCCACTTCGACCAGTACGTCGTCCGATAGCGTTCCTCGTCTCCGTAAATGCCGCGAAGCATGGATGGCCACGGCGAGGTGATCGCGAGGAGCCCGCTCTCCGCTTCGTTGCCCTCGCTGTCCAGGATCGTGGCGTTCGTCCCCGGGAAGGGGACAGTCGCCGAGCCGGGCTTGGTCGGGATCGCTCCCGGCAGCGGGGTGATCATGATGGCCCCGGTCTCGGTCTGCCACCATGTGTCCACGATCGGGCACCGCCCACCGCCGATGTTCTCGCGGTACCACATCCACGCCTCGGGGTTGATCGGCTCTCCGACCGAGCCGAGGAGGCGCAAGCTGGACAGGTCGTGCTTGGCCGGCCACTCGGTTCCCCACTTCATGAACGCCCGGATGGCCGTAGGCGCGGTGTAGAGAACCGTCACGCCGTACTTCTCGCACAGCGCCCAGAAGCGTCCGCGGTCCGGCCAATCCGGCGCACCCTCGAACATGAGCTGGGTCGCACCGGTCGCGAGGGGCCCGTACACGATGTAGGAGTGACCCGTCACCCACCCTACGTCTGCGGTGCACCAGTAGATGTCCTCGTCTTTCAGGTCGAAGACCCAGCGGGTGGTGGCCAGCACCTGGGTCATGTAGCCGCCCGTCGTGTGCACGACGCCTTTCGGCTTCCCGGTGGTACCCGACGTATAGAGGATGTAGAGCAGATCCTCCGAATCCATGGGCTCGGCGGGGCACTCGGCGTCGGCCGCCGCGACGAGCTCGTGATACCAGTGGTCGCGATCACCCATTGTGGCGTTGCCGAGCACCTCTCCATCCGGATGACGGCGGACGACGACGACGTGCTCCACGATGTCCACCCCGTCGACCGCCGCGTCGGCGTTGGCCTTGAGCGGCACGACGACGCCGCGCCGATACCCACCGTCCGCGGTGATCAACACCTTCGTGCTGGCATCTTCGATGCGGTCCCGGAGTGACTGGGGAGAGAATCCCCCGAAGACGACCGAGTGCGGCGCTCCGATTCGGGCGCAGGCCAACATGGCGATCGCCGCCTCGGGGACCATCGGAAGGTAGATCGCCACGCGGTCTCCCTTCGTCACGCCAAGGCCCTTGAGGGCGTTGGCGAACCGGCTGACCTCCTCGTGGAGTTCCCGATAGGTGTACGTCCTCACGTCCCCCGGCTCACCCTCCCAGACGAGGGCGCGCTTGTCGGCACGTCCCCCGGCAAGGTGGCGGTCCAGGCAGTTGTAGGCGGCGTTGAGCTTGCCTCCAACGAACCAGCGGGCGAACGGCGGTTGCCAGTCGAGCACTCGCTCCCACGGTTCGAACCAGTGGAGCTCGCGGGCCCAGGACTCCCAATATCCTTCGCGATCGTCGGCAGCGGTGAGGTAGGGCTCCTGCCCGACCACGTGGGCTCGGTCCCGGAAGTCGGCCGGCGGATCGAACGTGCGATCCTCGTTGAGAAGAACGGCTATTTCACGGCGCTTGGTGGTATTCACGATGCACCTCTAGATATCTCGGATTCCACGAACCGTAGGTCTCGAATGATGGTCACTGGCGCGTCGGCAGCGACTCAGAGGCTGACAGGCGCGTGCCGGCCGCGATTCAAAGGGCTGACAGACGCGGGCCGGCAGCAGACATTGAAGAGCATGCGGATGAAGCGCAAGCAGCATGCGGCGTCGCTGTCCGATGAGTGAGGAGACGCTCCTCGTCATCGTGGTGGCCGGAATGATCCTGGCCTTCGTGCTCGGGATCTGGATAGGCCTGGGTTACCCCGGTCTGTACGACAAGTACGAGCAGACGGGGAAGGCGCCCAGAATCTCGCCGTTCGCCATGCTCGTGAGCTGGCTTTCGGGAGGTTTGGGCCGGCGCCGCCCGCCAGGTCCTTCCCGCCGAATCAAAGATCGCCGCCGGTTCCTGGATCGCGATCGCCGCGGCCGGCGCTGATCGACGCCGTGGGCACCTATACCACCAATCCGGGCACCTGGACCGACGGCAGAAGGCGGCAGGTTCGGCGCGTCCTCTGGTGGGTGCTGGCCGCCAACGTCCTCGTCATCATCGCCAAGCTCGCCGTGGGCTTCCGCTCCGGCTCCATCGCCATCCTCGGGGACGCCGGCCACTCCGGCGTGGACGCCCTGAACAACCTGGTGGCCCTGCTGGCCATCCGTCTGGCCGCCGAGCCGCCCGATGCCGAGCACCCGTACGGCCACGGCAAGTTCGAGACGATCGGGGCGCTCGCGATCGTGAGCTTCCTCTCGATCACCTGCTTCGAGCTGTTGACGGGCTCGATCGGTCGGCTGTTGGCCGGCGTGACTCCTCCCCGTCTGGAGCCACTCACCTTCGCCGTTCTGGGAGCGACGATGGTGGTGAACCTGGTGGTGGCGTCGGCCGAGATGCGCTTCGCGAAGCGGCTGCAGAGCGAGATGCTGGCGGCCGATTCCAGGCACACGATGGCGGATGTCCTCGTGACCGCCTCCGTCCTGGGCGGTCTCCTCCTGGTCGGTCTGGGTTGGGCGGCCGCCGATGCCTGGCTCGGCATCCTGGTGGCGGTCGTGATCGCTCACAGCGGTTGGCAGATCCTCCGCACGACGGTTCCGGTCCTCGTGGATCGGCGCGCGATCGATGCCGATACGATCCGGCACATCGCCAACGACACGCCCGGCGTGGAGGCAGCCACCGACATCCGATCGAGGGGACGGCCCGGCGAGGTGTTCGCAGAGCTCACGATCAAGGTCCATCCGGGCGCGAACGTCCGCGAGGCGCACGAGATCGCCGATGCGGTAGAGGAGAGGCTGAGAAAAGGAGAGGGCTTCCACGGCGTGGTCGTCCACGTGGAGCCGCGGGCCGATTGATTCCGAGTCAGGCCGTGGTGGGTCTCCACGTGCACTTCCGGTCGCCACGGCCCTCGCACTCGACGTGGGTGATCGGGCCCTCCTCGGCACGGTACAGCTCCAGGGACCTTTCGAGGGCGGCATTCAGAAGCAGACAGCCGGCGTCGGAGCGGCAGGCTTGAGCCAGAAGGCCGCCGTTCATGACGAGGCCCGGAGGGCGAAGCTCCATTCGCACTTCTCCGTCGGGAGCCAGCTGCCTGGCGAGGCGGGAGACTCCGCGCAGACCCATCCGTCGCCGCACGCCCGCTGGAAGGCCGCGAGCGATCGACCGCACCCCGCCTTTACTCTTCGACGCCTCCTGTGCGAGGCGCCGTCCAGCATCCGAGAAGACCGAACGAGCGTCGGGCCGGCGGCTCACCAGCTGGAACAGCTCCCCCACCTCCTGGGCGCGGACGGAGCCGCCATCACGTGAGAGTGCGGCGTACCTGCGGATGTTCGCTTCGACGACCGAGCTGAGACCCAATCTCCTGGGCAGGGACTGCTGCACATCTTCGTGCTTGAGGTGCTCGGTCGGGATGTCGGCGTCTCGAAGCGACTCGAGGAGCGCCAACGCCACTTCCGGGGATACCTCGGCTTCGGCCCACTTCAGTCTGCTCATCTTGAGACGCAACGCTACCGGGCATGACCCCGAGGGGCAAGCGTGACGTCCCTTGCCGTCATAGCGCTCGGCGGCATCGTGCTGCTCGTCGCGGGACGGCTTCGCTGGCTTACCCCCTCCGGACAGCTGGCTGCCGCCGTCGTCGGTCTCGCCGTTCTGCTCGGCTCCGGGCCGCTCGGGGTCACCCTTCTGTTCGTTTTCTTCCTGAGCTCGTCGGCGCTGAGCCGCTTCAGGACCGATCGGAAGGGTCGAGCCGACGAGCTTGGAGGCCGCAGCGCGATGCAGGTCGCGGCCAACGGCGGCGTCGCGGCCGGGCTCTCGTTGTTGGCTCTGGCAGGCTGGGTTCCCGCGGCCCACTATGCGCTGGTAGGGGCGTTGGCGGCTGCCACCGCGGATACATGGGCGACGGAGATCGGTACGGCGGGCCGCTGGCCGACGTGGTCCGTGATCGGCCGAGGGCGCGTGGCTTCGGGCGACTCCGGGGGAGTGTCGATCCCCGGAACGCTCGGCGGGATCGCGGGCGCTGCGCTGATCGGGGTCGTCGCCGCTCTGATCGCCCGCTCGGGCGCCGGGGCCGGCGATTGGGTCCGGATGGGCATCCTGGCGGGCACCACCGGGATGTTCGTCGACTCGGTCCTCGGAGCGACGCTCGAGAATCGTCTGGACTGCATCGGCAACGACGAGGTGAACCTCGGCTGCACGCTCGCTGGCTCGGCCGCGGCCCTGGCGTTGTACGGCGTCCACCCTTGAGAGGCGAACGATGGAGGCGGAAGCGGTGTAGTCCGTTCGACCGTTCCCGGGCGCCGGGGAACCCCCTGGCACCCCGGGCGCCCCGACCAGCAGACACGAGAGAAGACGCGAGAGGATGACGGCCACGCCCAACGACGACGCCTACCGTTCCGAGAACGTCGAAGCGAAGTGGCAGCGTTTCTGGGAGGAGCACGGCACCAACCAGGTCGACCTGGATGCCGCGGACCGACCCTACTTCAACCTCATGATGTACCCTTACCCGTCCGCTGAAGGGCTTCATGTCGGCAACCTCTACGCCTTCACCGGAGCGGACATCAACGGCCGCTTCCGCCGACTCAGGGGCGAGGATGTCTTCCAGCCGATCGGCTTCGATGCGTTCGGAATCCACTCCGAGAATCACGCGCTGAAGGTCGGGATCCACCCGATGGAGCTCATCCCGAGCAACATCGCGAACTTCGAGCGTCAGCTCAGGCGTGCCGGCCTGATGTACGACTGGACGAGGACCGTCGACACGACGGATCCGGGCTACTACCGGTGGACGCAGTGGCTCTTCCTG
>JBDGZR010000021.1:0-47010 GCA_039588495.1 Gemmatimonadota bacterium
CACGCGGTGAGTGACACGTTCAGCCTACGGTCGCGCGAGCCGGTCAGGTTCATCCCCGCGTAGTCGACCAGGTTCGCTTCGTGGATGACCACGAACACCCCGTCATGCGTCTCCATCGTCAGGGGCGTGTGGACCGTCGGCAGCGTGCTCACCGGCGCCGAGGAGTACAGCAGCTCGTACCGGTGGGTCACGTCGTCGGCCTCGATCCACCAGGCCCGGGCGTCGTTGGCCGGATAGAACTCCGTGAGCTCTTCGGTAATCGCGAAGGACCCGAGAGCCGGCTGCTCGGGAAACTCGTAACGGAAGCCGAGGCCGTCGTCGAAGACCCGGAACATGACATCGAATCGGCGGCCCGGCTCACGGGTTTCGGTGACCGACACCCGCAGCTCGTTGTGGTGATCCCTCACTCGGGCGACCTCACCCCAGGGCTGCTCCCAGGTCTCGTCGACCGTTCCCCGCTCCGTCCCCGCCACCTCCAGTCCGTCGCGTAGCGGCGAGGCAGCGCGGAATTCGAATCCCAATCGCGAGGGGAGGATGATCTTCCGGCCATCGCGCGCCACGCTGTAGAACAGGCCGCCGTCCTCTGTCTCGACGGTCACCACGTTTCGGCCGTCGGGGGAGGCCACTTGGACGCGTTCCTGGGCATGCGCCGGCAGAGCTGCTGTGCACAGGGTCGCGACCGCCATGGCGATGGCGATCACGGATGTCGCGCGATGAGTTCGATGGTTACGCATTTGCCTTCTCATCCGTGTCTCAAGGTTCTCTCATCAGCCCCGCGTCACCGCGAATCCGGCTCGGCGGCTCGTGCCGACACCCAAACCAGGAACGAGCCCGGGGGCACCGGCACCTCGTGAGTTCCTCCGCCGAGCCGCGCGTACTCGCCCTCGACGCCATCCAGATCCACCCGTTCCCGGTCGCCCACCTGTCGCCAGTCGTCGTCGGGGAGATCGACCCGGAACACCCCCTCGCGCTCACCGCTGTTGGCCAGGACGAGGACCCGCCCGCCGACCACGTATCCGAGGAGCGTTTCCTCTTCCGGGGTGATCCAGCGGTAATGTCCCTTCGGCATCTCCGCGATGCGGAAGACCTCGCCGTACTCGGAGCTACGCAGCGCCAGGAGGCCTCGCCAGTAGTCGCGCATGCCTGCGTGATCGGAGCCCGGGGCGAGGCTTTCCCACAGGAATCTGTTCGGGGCCCGCAGGTTGTAGGTGTCATCCCGGCCCTTGAACAGAATCGGCCCGCCCGCCGCCTCGACCTCGAACTCATCGTGCGGTGCCAGGCCCTTCGAGCGCAGCATCTCGGTGCCCCCGTGGATCACCACGGGGCCCGCCGTGGTGAGGAGGAGCCCGGCGGCGATGCGCACGGCGCCGAGATCCACGCCCTCCAGCCCGTTATGGTCTTCGTTCAGGGCGTATCGATCGGCCAGGGTCCAGTTGTCGTGGATGTCCAGGTAGGAGATCCCGTCAGTCGTACGCCGCTCCTCTGCATGGTAGTTGGGGAGCGCGCGCATGACCGCCTCTCGCGCGGAGCCGTCCCCACCGGCCCACCCCAAGTCCTCGACGTCGAACGGGCTACCCTTGAACGCGTCCCGGGCGTCGTCCTGGAAGAAGGTGATCGGCGCATCGGCCTTGTACCAGCTCCAGTCCGGGTTCGAGCGAACGTCGGGATCGCTCGGCGGGATCCACGCCTCGCCGTAGATGATGAGATCCGGCGGGAGCTCCCGTTTGACCCGGCGCAGGGTTTGTTCGTCTATCTGTCCCGCCAGATCGATCCGGAAGCCATCCACCCCCAATTCCTCCACCCAGTGCTTGAGCTGGTCGACGATCCAGCGCTGCACCATGGGCCGCTCCTCGGACTTCACCTCGTTGCCGAACGGACCGATGTGCTCGAGGTCGTCGTCGGTGCGGTAGTAGTAGGGCAGATCCAGGACGTTGAAGTTCACGAGCAGGTGCCGGTGGTCCATGTTTTCGCCGGTGTGATTCGGCACCACATCGATGAGGACGGCGATGCCCCGCTCGTGGAACGCACGGACGAGCTCCCTGAACTGGTCGCGTTCCGCCCCGGGCTCCGCGTCACGCGCGCGGAAGCGGCTCTCCACGGCGAAGGCGTGGGTCGTTCGGTACCCCCACTGGTAGTTCTCCTGGTCGATCCCCATCGCCTGTGCGAAAGGGTCATCGGCGAAGGCGGTCCGCCAGTCGGCGTCGGGGTAGTGCAGATACTCCTGCACCGGCATGAGCTGGACCACGTTCACGCCCAGCTCCGCGAGGTGGTCGAAGCCGATCGGCTCCCCGTGCGCGTTGCGCAGGCCGCTGCGCGCCATCGCGGGCAGCGTTCCAGTATCCGCCTCGCCGACCGGAAGGAGGTCCGTGAAATCCTGAACGTGCACCTCGTAGGCCACGACGTCCTCCATCGGCGGCCGACCGCCCGCGACGGGGGGAGGCGGTGAGCCGTCGCGCCAGACGCGGGACTTTCCGAGCGCATCGTCGTTGACCAGCGCGTATGGATCCGAGATATGGACCGGGTGGGTCTCATGGAAGAAGTTCCCCGGATCGGCCGGACCGTGAACCGTGAAGTCGTACCAAGTGCCGTGGAGGTCGCCCGCCTCGGCGGCCTCCCACACCCCGTCCCCGTCTCTCTCCATTGCCACCACGCGCAGCGCCTCACCGGGCGCGTCATCCACCCCTCGGTAGAGGTAGAGCAGAACTCCAAGAGCCCGAGGGGAAAAGACGCGGAAAGTGGTTTCGGTGCCGTCGTCCGACACCACGGCGCCCAGGGGCTTGGCGGAGTAGAGGTTGCGAAACAGCGGAACCCTCTGGACCAGGGTCCGGAGACCCAGCCGGGGAATCTCCAGGTAGTGGACGCGCATGGGATCCAGCGCAGCCTTCGGTACGACGAGAGATTCTGAAGCGGTGTTGGGGAGTATCTCCGCGATCGGAATCTCCCGCCCCCGGCCGTCGGTAAGGCGGTAGGCTTCTGCCCCGGAGGGCCGCTCTACGCCGGTAAGCGCAAATCGGATGGCGGTGGGACCTTGGACCTCGGCCCGCAGACGTATCTCCAGCTCTTCCTCCTGTGCGCTCGCGCCGCGAGCGGTGAGAAGGCCAACGACGAGCGCAACCGTGCTATGGGTGATTCGACCAAGCGCGGTCATAATGCTTATCGCCGCTCGCTCAGCAGAACCAGACCGTACGCACTATCGAGCGTGACTTCCCCGTTGCTGACCGTGCCCGTCGCGCCCGAATAGGCGTCCAGCAGCTCGGTGCCGTCGGGGAAGGTTCCGAAGACGGGGATCGTCTTGGAGCCCTTTCCCTGGTCCATCGCTACCAGCAGGCGATCGGAGAGCCCGGCCGTCTCGAGGGTGCGGCTGAAGATGTACGGCTCCGCCTGGAGCCGGCGATGCTCACCCGCCCCCACGGCCGGGTGGGCCCGGCGGAACCGGCCCAGTTTCCGCCAGTGCTCGAGGATCGCGGCCGTTGAGCTCCCGCGCTCCAGCTCCTCCCAGTTCATCGCGGAGCGGAGGTTGGCGTCGCCCTCCGCTCCCTCCACCGTGAGGGGCCGGGCCAGCTCGTCCCCGTAGTAGATCTGGGCGCCGCCCGGGGCGAGGAGGAGTCTGGTTCCCGCGCCGAACGGATCCGCTCGGGCCGGGTCGTGAGGCGAGCCGTCGTCGTGCGAGCTGACATAGTTGAGGATCGCGACTCCCCCGAGCTCCCCTTGGCGAAGCGCGGCCGCGTACCGCGCATAGAGATCGTCCAGGGATCCTGCAGCCTCCCGCTTGAAGCCGAAGTTGATGAGGCCGTCGTAACCGTAGTCGAAGAAGTCCACGGTCACGTCCCCGAACCCGAATTCCCGTCCGTGGCTCACCTCGTAGTTGTAGACCTCGCCCATCATGTAGAAGGGGAGGTCATCCAGGACCCGGTCCGGATGGGCGGCCTTCCACTCCGAGAAAGCCTTCACGGCCTCCTCCTTCAGCTCAGCGCTGACCGCCTCCTCGAAGTGTTTGGCGGTGTCCACGCGGTAGCCGTCGAACCCGAGCTCGCGCACCCAGTCGGTGAGCCACTTCATCAGGTAGTAGCGAGGCGCGCGGGGGTAACCGGTGCGCTCGAAGAAGGCGTCCAACTCCGCCAGCTCCCGGTCCAGGCGGCTCTCCCGCTCCCACTTCTCGATCAACGGCTCGGGGAGTTCCACCGGATCCTCCTGGTCGGTGAGGATGTCCGGAAGGTTGTCCACCAGGGTGCAGTCCACCGTGGTGGCGTAATCCCGGAAGACGCACCGGGGGGCGGTGCGGACCCAATCGTCGGGCCACTGGGGATCCAGGGGGGTCACGGGCCCGGTGTGGTTGATCACGGCGTCCATGAGGACGCGGATGCCGCGCTGGTGGGCCGCATCGACCAGCGCGCGCAGATCGCCCTCGGTTCCCAGCGCCGGATCCACGGCGGTCCAGTCCCTCGTCCAGTAGCCGTGGTACCCGTAGGTCTTCCCGGTCCCTTCGTCGACGCTCCCGTGGTTCTGCTCCACGAAGGGTGTCATCCAGATGGCGTCGACGCCCAGGGAATCGAAGTACCCCTCCTCCAGCTTCAGCAGTACGCCGGCGAGATCACCACCCTGGAAGCTGCGCAACACCGCTCCATCCTGCGCCCGGCCCAGGGCGAGATCGTTGGTGGGATCGCCGTTCCGGAAGCGATCGGTGAGGAGGAAGTAGATCGTGGCGTTGTTCCAGAAGACCGCCGGATCGGTGGCCGCGGTCGACGCGATCTCCCGGCCGGGAGCCTCGGGGCCGGTAGGCTTGGCGCTGCAGCCCGGGAGGAAAAGCGCGCCGATGCCCAGGAGCGCCGCGGCACGGAACAGGAGCCCCGCCGTGCGGACCCTCGCCGTGCGGGCCCTCGCCAACCTCATCGGCCCGAGACCGCCGCCGCCACGTCGTCCCGGTCCTCGACCCGGAGGGTGAGCGCCGCGGCGAGCACGAGGGATGCGCCGCCGACGAGCAGGGCGTAGATGGCTTCACCACCGAAGAAGCGCCCGACGAAGAAACCCAGGATGGCCGCCGCGACGATCTGGGGAATCACGATGAAGAAGTTAAAGACGCCCATGTAATACCCCATCTTCGAGGGGGGCAGGGACCCGGTGAGAATCGCGTAGGGCATGGAGAGGATGCTCGCCCAGGCGATCCCCACGCCCACCATGGAGCCCAGCAGGTAGCGAGGGTCCGAGATGGTGAAGATGGAGAGGAGCCCGAGCGCTCCGCAGACCAGGCAGATGGCGTGGGCGATCTTCCGGCTGGTTCGCTTCGCCAGGACCGGAATGGCGAAGGCCACTAGGGCGGCGACGCCGTTATAGGCGCCGAAGGCGACCCCCACCCAGTTGGCCCCCTCGTTGTAGAGGGCGGACGTCGTGTCGCTGGTTCCGTAGATGTGGCTGGTCACCGCCGCCGTCGTGTAGATCCACATCGCGAAGAGGGCGAACCAGGAGAAGAACTGCACCCAGGCCAGCTGCCTCATGGTGTGGGGCATGTCCTGGAAGTCGTTCAGGATGGTGACGAAGCCGTTCTCGTACCGGCCGGCGCGCTGCATCAGCCCGGAGAGGATCAGCAGTAGGCCGACGAAGCCCATGCCGCCCGACAGAACCATGACCTGGAAGAGCTGCCGCCCTGCCAGCCAGAGCGTGAGCAGGCCTCCCAGGCCGAGCAGGACCGCGCCCAGGCGCATCTGCCGGCCGCCGTTGAGGGCGTATTCCTCCGCCGTCCGCATCGCCTTGGCGAATCCCTCGCGCTCCTGGTTCTCCTCGAAGGAGGCCATCTCCTCGGGCGAGTACTCCTTCGACCTGATCACCGTCCACAGCACCGCGACGAAGAAGACCGCGGCGCCGAGGTAGAAGGAGAGACGCACCGAGTCGGGGATCACGCCCTCGGGCGCTTCGTTGCTCACACCGAACAGCCCGGTGAGGAGCCAGGGCAGCATCGAGGCCACTACCGCGCCGGTTCCGATGAAGAAGCTCTGCATCGCGAACCCGGTGGTGCGCTGCTCCGAGGGCAGGTTGTCCCCCACGAAGGCGCGGAAGGGCTCCATCGAGATGTTGATGGAGGCGTCCATGATCCACAGCATGCCCGCCGCGACCCAGAGGGCCGGGGAGTTCGGCATGGCGATCAGCGCCAGAGAGGCCAGGATGGCGCCGACGAGGAAGTACGGACGCCGGCGGCCCAGCCGGTTCCAGGTGCGGTCGCTCAAGTAGCCGACGATGGGCTGCACCAGCAGTCCGGTCACGGGGGCGGCGATCCACAGGATCGGGATGTTCTCCACGCTCGCGCCGAGCGTCTCGAAAATGCGGCTCACGTTGGCGTTCTGGAGGGCGAACCCGAACTGAATGCCCAGGAAGCCGAAGCTCATGTTCCAGATCTCCCAGAACGACAGGCGCGGCTTGGGGCGAGACGTAGCCGAAGCGGCGGTGGCAGCGGCGGCAGGGTCGGAAGCGGGTGAATCCATGATGGCTGTACCTGGTTAGTGGGATCCGGAGGTTCCGGGGAGCGAAGCTTCTGTGCGCGCGCCTCTCCGAGTCCCGTCGAGACGGCGGAGGAGGGCGTCGATATCCGGGTCGGCGACGATCTCGTCGATGGTCCGCGACATGGGTCGCTGCCAGTTCGGGCGCTCGGAGGATCGGGTTCCGGGGAGGTTGACCTGCTCGGTCTCGAGCCACAGGTCCTCGAGCCAGGGGATCACGAGCGGGGAGGGGGACCGTCCGAGCCACGCCAGGAGCTCCGACAGGAGCGCCTCGGGCTCCGCGAGGCTCTTCCCCAGGGTCCTGGCCAGCGTTCGCGTTGCCTCGGCTCGGGCCTTCCGCTCCGCTGGCGCGGCGGCCTTCTCGAGGAGACCGCAGCGTACCCGTTCGTCGATGTCGACACCCGCGATCCATCCCGCGAGCGTCGGTGTGTCGTGCGTGCCGATCAACGCGACCTGATCCACCTTCGGGGGCTCGGGCTGCTCTTCCTCTTCGGCCGATTCCGCGGCCTCGAATTCGGCCAGAAACATTCCCCAGATCCGGTGACGCGACAGCGCCTCGTCGATCTCATCGGGAACGGTGCCGAGATTCTCGCCCACTACCTCACACCGGTTCCGGTGCGACTCGAGGATCAGTATGGCAAACAGCTCTTCGGCAGGGTACGTGACGTAGGTACCCTGGTGCAGCCCGAAGCCGTGGGGAATCCAGTAGAGGCGGGTCAGCGCCATGATGTGGTCGACCCTCAGCACCCCTGACAGGGCTGCCTGATGGGCGATGCTGGCGGCCAGGTACCGATGCCCCTCCAAGCGGGATTCGTCGGGCAGTACCGGCGCGAACCCCCAATCCTGGCCGCTCGGGAAGCCGCGGTCGGGGGGAGCTCCCACGGACATCCCTTCGGCGAACAGCGCCTGGCGGGACCATGGGTCGTAGCCCTCCGGGTGCACGCCCACCGCCAGGTCGAGTCCCAGCCGGAGCCCGGATGCATCCAGACGCCGGCCGAGGTCATGGAGCTGGCTCCGTACCATCGTCTGCGCCACGAGGTGGAACCGCTCCTCGGCGGGATCCGCGTCGGCGGTGCTCAGTCTGCCGCCCCGAGCGCCCTCGGGCCATCCCCGCCAATTTCGACCGAGTCGCGCCTGGGCTCCCCGAAAGCGGGCGTAACGGGCCAGCTCGTCATCGACCGACGATGGCTCAGGGGCGGGAAGGCCTTCGAGCACCGCGCGGACCTCCGCATCGGCGCGGCTCACATCCAGCGTGTCCACCGGCTCCGTGGGGCGGTTCGCATCGCCGAGGTCGAGGATCAACTCGTTCCAGAACAGCCGGCTGACAGGTGAGTACGGGCTCGGCTCCGCCGGCGCGGTGTTGAACGTGGGGAGTAGCGGCAGCAGTGTGACCAGGTCGCCGCCATGCGAGCCGACCCAGCCGCACACGGCCTCGAGATCGGCGAGATCGCCAAGTGAGCGACTGCGCGCGGATCGTAGCGCGGAGAGGTGGGTCCCGAGTCCCCAGCTCCGTCCAGACTCCTGTCTCCGCCACGCATGTTCCGGCGCCGAGATCACCGTACACGCCTCGGTCCGATCCGAGTACTCGACGGTTAGGCGGTGATAGCCGAATGGGAGGGGAGGGTCCGTGCCCGCCGCCCCACCCGGAGCCTTCAGGACCGCGACGCTGCCATCCTCGAGACGAAGCTCGGCATTGGCGATAGACGCCTCGGAGATGGCGCGGGACGTCAGGACTCCGTCCCATGCCACCAGTACGGGCGGCCGTCCGGTGCGCTCGGTCTCGAGGTAGGCCCGCAGCGCTTCGGAGGCGTCGCAGGGCTCGGCGATCGGGGCGCCGAGCGCGGCGCAGACGCGGAGAAGCGTCTCCGGAGCCACGGTAACCGGCCGGTCCAGGCCATCCGTGTAGCGGGTGTGTACCCCCATCGCCTTGGCGAGGGAGCCGAGGGCTTGCAGCTCTTCCGGTCGTCCTGGAGGGCGGATCAAGCTTTTCGGCGTCTTTCTCCCGGGTCGTGCCGTCGGGATCCGGTCGGGTGGCGTCGGAGACGGATTATAGGCTGTGGTGCGAGTCGATAGCGACCGGTGGGCCGTCTGCGCCGAGTCGGCGGATTCGCGCACCTGTGAACATCACTCCGGCGCCCATGTACCACTAGGCCGAAACGAGACTCGTTCCCACGTTCCCCGGTCCTCTTCCGCCCATGAGCCACGACGCGCGCGCCGAGCGGAGGCCCAACCTCCCCTCCCTGCTGTCCCGCGGCCTGAGAAGGCTGCTGGCCGTTGCCCTGGCCCTTGCGGCCTTCATGCTGATCAACGCGGCCTACCTTCTCATCAACCGGCTGGCCGACGCACTGGATTGGGGTTTCTTCGCCGTGGGAGAGACGTCTCTGCCGGCGATCTTCCAGAGCATGGTGCTGATGCACACCGGAGTGGGATTGCTGCTCGCGGTGACGATGCTCGCCTTCTTCGGCGCGCACCTCCCGAAGGTGTGGAAACGCCGTCACAGGGCATCCGTGTTGTCCGGGATCCTCTACCTGTCGGCGGGCCTGACCCTGATCGTCACGGGGCTGTTCATCCTGACCGCGGCGGCCAGCCGCGACAACCGATGGGCCTGGTGGGCACACGTCATCTGCGCAGTCCTGGTAGGGGTAGGCTTCGTCGTCCACCGCCTGGTGAGCTATGCGAGACCTCCCGGGGTGGCGTTTCGCCGCTTCGGTCTCGGCGTGGTGGCGGCGGCCGCGCTCCTCGTGGTCGCACACGGCCTTACGCCTCGAGGTATCGAGCTGACGGCCGAGGCGGAGGCTGCGCGAGAGCAGGGACTGGGATCCGGGCCGGGTGCCAGGTCTCGCGACATAGCCGAGTTCGCGGCCGGTCCCTTTGTCGCGCGGGGCTTCGTTCCGCCCGAGAGCCCCTTCTTTCCCTCACCGGCAACCACCACCTCCGGCGGCTACCTGCCGGCGAGGATCATTACGCACGAGCCGGCGGCCTCGCTTGGGGATGAGATCGCGCGCGAGGTCGACCGCCACGGCTTCGTGATCGACACGCCGATCGGTGCGGAAGCGTGCATCCGGTGTCACCCGGACGTCGTCGAGCAGTGGGCGGCGTCGGCCCACCGTTTCGCTTCGTTCAACAACCCCTTCTACGAAGCGACGATCGATGACCTGCGCAGGAACGAGGCCGTCCCGAACGCCTGGGTGGAGACGCACATGCGGCGGTTCTCGGTCCCGCCGGACGGAGCGGGGCGGGTGAAGAGCAAGTTCTGCAGCGGGTGCCATGATCCGGCGTTGATGCTCGCGGGGCGGATGGATGGGGAGATCGACCGCGCAAGCATGGAGGCGCAGGCCGGCCTCACCTGCCTCGCATGCCACGCCATCGACCTCATTCACGACCGGACCGGCAACGGGAACTACAACATCGCCGACGAGCAGGAGGATCCCTACCTGTTCGCGGACGCCGAGGCGGGGACATGGGGAGCGTTCCTGCACGACGCCGCGCTCAAGGCGAAGCCCACGGTGCACAAGCGGCAGCTCTTGAAGCCCTTCTTTCGCGAGCCCGAGTTCTGCGCCGCGTGCCACAAGGTCAGCCTGACCGAGCCGGTCAATGACTACCGTTGGCTCAGAGGCCAGAACGAGTTTGACGACTGGCATGACAGCGGCGTGTCGCTGAACGCCTCGCGGACCTTCTATCTGCCGGAGGAGAGGCTCGTCTGCCAGGACTGCCATATGCCGCTCGAGCCGGCCCCCCTGGGCGATGTGTCGGCCAGGCGCGGCATGGTGCGCTCGCACCGCTTCCTCGCTGCGAACACAGCACTTCCCTTCGTCCGGGGGGACGAGGAGACGATTCGAAGGATCGAGGGTTTCCTGCGGGATGAGAAGCTGAGCGTGGATATCTTCGCGCTCAGGACGGGACGGACGGGCGAATCGACGATGTCCGTCGATCCGGGCACGGCGGTGCTTCTGCCCGGCGAGAGGGTCACCGTGGATGTGGTCGTACGCAACAAGGGCGTGGGGCACGCCTTCCCCGGCGGGACCAACGACTCCAACGAAGGGTGGCTCGAGCTCAGCCTGCTGGACGAGGAGGGCGACGTTCTGGCCATCAGCGGGGCGGTGGGCGAGGACGGTCACCTCGATCCGATGGCACATGTCTACAAGGCGGTCATTCTCGACCGAAGCGGGAACCCGATCGACCGACGTAACGCGCCCGACATCCACGTCACGGCTGCCGTCAACGTCATCGGGCCCGGAACGGCGGACGTCGGCCATTTCGAGCTCGTTATGCCGGCGGAGGTGGCGGAGAGGAGGTTGACCCTGCGGGCGAGGCTCCTGTGGCGGAAGTTCGATCGGCGCTACACCGAGTTCGCGTTCGATGAGAATCCGGACGGTTTCCGGCGGTTCACGGACGTCCCGGACCTTCCGATCACCGAGATCGCCTCGGATGAGCTGGAGCTCCGGGTCGTCCTGCCTGAATACAGGACAGGCCCGCCCGTCGAGGCGGCAGAGCCGTCCGAGTGGACCCGATACAACGACTACGGGATCGCGCTCCTCAGGGAGGGAAACACGCGTGCGGCTTTGAGGGTCTTCGAGCGTGTGGCGACGCTTCAGCCTGCGCGAGTCGACGGTCCGCTGAACATGGCGAGGGCGGCCCTGCGGGAGGGCAACATCGAGACCGCGTACGAGTTCCTCCAGCGAGCCGAGGCGGTCCGCGGGGGTGACGCGCGGGTGGCCTGGGTATGGGCGGGCGTTTTGCAGGAGGATGGCCGTTACGAGGAAGCGGCCCTGGCGTATCGCCGCGTGCTCGAGGATTTTCCCGAGGAC
Source organism: Gemmatimonadota bacterium (assembly GCA_039588495.1). Taxonomy (GTDB): domain Bacteria; phylum Gemmatimonadota; class Gemmatimonadetes; order Palauibacterales; family Palauibacteraceae. The sequence goes on from JBDGZR010000021.1 coordinate 11,297, forward strand.
CGGGCCGCATGGAGAAACCTCGGACGAACGCTCTACCTGGACGGGCGGTTCGAGGAGGCGCTCGTCGCCTTGGATCAGGTGCTGAGGATCGACCCCGAGGACCGGATCTCCCACTATCACCGCATGCTTTCTTTGAGGGCTCTGGGCCGGGAGGCGGAGGCGGAAGCGGCAGCCGCCGCTTACGAACGGTACCGCATCGACGAATCGGCGCAGGCGATCACTCGGGCCTTTCGGCTCGCGAATCCCGGGGTGAACCTGATGGCACAGCCGATCCACACACACACGATGATCCCAACCGGATAGGCGTGGGCATCAGACACGCCGTACTGATCGCGGTATTCGCCTGCGACCTCGTCGGCTGTCGGGAGACGGAGCCGGTCGCCCGGGAGGTGCCCGACTACGCGCGGCCCGCCTACGCGACCGTCGAGTCCCGGACCGCCTCGACGCGCATGCGCTTCGAGGATATTACCGAATCCGCCGGGATCGGCTTCGTGCACGAGACCGGTGCCTTCGGCCGGAAGTGGATGCCGGAGACGATGGGTAGCGGCGCAGCCTTCCTGGACTACGATGGCGATGACCTTCCCGATCTCCTGTTGGTCAACGGTTCCCTCTGGCCCGGCCATGAGAGCGGTCGGGCGCGTGCAGTGTCGCGCCTCTACCGGAATCTCGGGAACGACCGGTTTCAGGACGTGACGGCCGAGGCCGGGCTCGATTTCAGCCTCTACGGGATGGGAGCGACGGTGGCGGACTACGACGCCGACGGTGACCCGGACGTCTACCTGACGGCCGTCGGCGACAACATATTGTTGCGGAACGATAGAGGGCGTTTCACCGATGTCTCCGTCGAGGCGGGCGTGAACGGCAACAGCGGGCTTCCGGGCGACTCGCCGGCCTGGTCCACGGGGGCGGCGTGGCTCGACGTGGATCGCGACGGCTTTCTGGACCTCTTCGCGTGCAACTACGTCAGGTGGACGCCGGAGACGGACCTGTTCACCACTCTCGACGGGACGACGAAATCGTACGCCACCCCCGAGCAATACGACGGCGAGACGTGCCGACTATACCGGAACCTGGAGGGGCGGAGCTTCGAGGATGTCACCGCGGCGGCGGGCGTCCTGAACCCAGACGGGAAGTCGCTGGGCGTGGCCGTCGAAGACTTCAACAGGGATGGCTGGCCTGACATCGTGGTGGCCAACGACACCTACCAGAACTTCCTCTATCTGAACGATGGCGACGGTACGTTCACGGACGTTGCGGTTGGAGCCGGGGTCGCATTCGACGAGTTCGGCAGGGCCCGCGCGGGCATGGGTATCGACGTGGCCGACGTCACGAGCCAGGGCCCGCTGTCGATCGCCATCGGCAACTTCTCGAACGAGCCGCTCTCGCTCTACACGCAGATCGGCGATGACCTGTTTCAGGACCTGGCCGGATCGGCGCGCCTCACCAGGGCGACCCTCCAGCGGCTCACCTTCGGGCTGCTCTTTGCCGACCTGGACCTGGACGGCTTCGTGGACCTCTTGGCAGGCAACGGCCACATCGAGCCAGGGATCAACGCCGTGCAGAGCGACATCACCTTCGCCCAGCCTCTCCAGCTCTTCTGGAACAACCGGCGAGGGCAGTTCGTCCCGGTGAGCGGGCAGGTTGGAGCCGGCTTCGGGGAGGAGATCGTGGCGCGTGGCATCGCCACCGCGGACATCGATCGGGATGGGGACCTGGACGTTCTCGTCACGGTCAACGGCGGCTCGCCGAGGCTGCTGCGCAACGACATTCCGACATCGGAAGCCAACTGGCTACGCATCCGGCTGAGGGGCACTTCCCCCAATCTCGACGCCGTGGGGGCGGTGGTGACCTTGTTCGCGGGCGATCTGGTCCAGCGCCGGATGGTCCGCACCGGCTCTTCCTACCTGTCGCAGTCCGAGATCAACCCGTTTCTCATCGGGTTGGGGGACCGGACGCAGGCGGACAGCATCCTCGTTCGCTGGCCCGGCAGCGGAGCGGTGGAACGCTTCGGGCCCGCCGAAGCCGGGCAGACGCTCACCATCCATGAAAGCCGCAGCTCCACCCCGACCGGCGCGGCGGGCGCGGCGGAAGGCCGCACGGCCGATGGTCCGTAGGGTGTGGCCGGCGGCCGCCGGCGGTCTGATCCTGCTCATCGCCTGCGGCGAGCGGGCGCCGGACGTGGAGACGCCTGCCGCCGAGATCCTGGCCGTGCGCACGGCCGGTCTCACGTACCTTCAGCGCGACAGGCTCGAGGAGGCGCGCAGGGAGTTCGTGCGACTGGTCGAGCTCGCTCCCGGTGAAGCGATGGGATATGCGAACCTGGGCCTCGTCCACCTGAAGGGAGGCGATCTTGCCGCGGCGGAGGAGGCCGTACGTCGAGCGCTGGAGATCGAGCCGGAAGATCATGACATACGGCTCATCCTGGCCCGGATCTACGAAGCTGAGGGTCGATCGGACGAGGCGCGGGAAGAGCTGGAGGCGGTCGCGCGCCGAGACCCGGAGCACGTCCGCACGCTCTACGCACTGGCCGAGCTCGAAGGAAGCACCGGCACGCCCGACGGACTCCGCCGGAGGGCCGAGTACCTTGGGGAAGTCGTCACGCGCCAATCGGCCAACCTGGCGGCCCGCCTACAGCTCGCGGAGGCGCTGCTCCGGGTCGGCGAGCCGGATGCGGCCGCGGCGCAGCTGGAAGAGCTGAGAAGCCAGGCGCCGTCGTTCCCGTCCACCGCGGCCGCCGCGTTTCGCGTGGCGCTCACTCATGCACGGGCGGCGCGCACGGACGAAGCGCTCGCGTCGCTGGCGAGCTTCGCCGCGTATTTCGAGCTCACCTCCCCCTACCAGGCGGCCATGGAGGAGCTGCGCGGCCCGCCGGACACCCTCGTCGGGGTCCCCAACTTCACCTTCAGCCACGAGTTCTCTCTTCGAGTGCAGGAGGAGGAGGCGGTACTGGCCGCCATGCGGTTCACGGACGCCACGGCCACGGCTGGGCTCGACCTCATTCCGACCATTGGACCGGGAGGCCCGATCGATGGGCGCCACCCTGCGATCGCGTTGGCGGATTTCGACGGAGATGGCGACCAGGACCTGTACGCGGCGAGCGAGGGCGCTGCCGACTCAGGGAACTCCAGCTTCCTCCTGCGGAACGACCTCGGGAGGTTCATCGAGACGACGGCGCAGGCCGGCGTCGTGCACGCCGGAGGGGTCAGCTCCGCCATCTTCGGAGACTTCGACGACGACCGGCGGCTCGACCTCTACGTCGTCGGGGCCGGCTCGAACCTCCTCTACCGAAACCTGGGGGACGGGAGGTTCGAGGAGGTCACCCGGACGGCCGGTGTCGCCGGGCCCGGTGGGGGTGCCAAGGCCCTCTTCATTGACCTGGATCTCGACGGTGACCTGGACATCTACGAGGCTCGAGACGGGGCCAACCGCTTCTACCGGAATAACGGGGACGGAAGCTTTTCGGAGCGTGCGGAGGCCGCAGGGATCGACGGAGACGAGGCAGCGGACAGCCGCGACGTGGTGTTTGGCGACTTCGACGACGACGTGGACGTGGACCTCTTCGTGGTCAACGCGAGCGGCGCCAACACACTCTTCTCGAATGCCCGTGAGGGGCGCTTCGAGGACGTGACGGCAGAGAGCGGACTCGCTGGCGGTGAGGGCTCGGGCGGGGGCGGTGGCGGCTCGGGCGCGGCCGCCGTCGGCGACTATGACAACGACGGCTTCCTGGACCTCTTCGTGACCGCGTTGAGCGGCGACGAGCACACGCTCTATCACAACGAGGGCGACGGGACGTTCGCGGTCGATGGCCGGTCCGAGCAGGCATTGAGCGCGATTCGAGACCTGGGCGGGCTGGGAGCGGAGTTCTTCGACTTCGACAACGATGGGCACCTGGATCTGTTGGTGGTCGGAGAGCCCGCGGGCGAACCCGGTCGAGGGGTGGTCCTGTTCCGTAACGACGGGACGGGCCGCTTCGAAGAAGCGTCGGGTTTCCTGCCCGCCGATTTGGGAGGCGCCGGCGATGCGGCGGTGGTGGATTACAACGAGGACGGCGATCTGGACATCTTCCTGGCCTCTTCCGACGGGGGCGTCAGGCTGCTCCGCAACGACGGCGCCAACGCCAACCACTACTTCAAGATCGAGCTCGTGGGGCTTGGGGAGGGAAGCGGGAAGAACAACCGCTTCGGGATAGGCGCGCGCGTCAAGGTGAGAGCGGGCGATCTCTTCCAGCTCCGCGAGGCCACCGATCCGGTCATCCACTTCGGCCTCGGCCATCGGCTGAAGGCGGATGTCGTCCGGGTCGAGTGGACGAACGGCGTGATCCAGGACATCTACTTCCCCGGTACCGATCAGGAGCTGCTGGAGGACCAGCAGCTCAAGGGCTCCTGCCCCTTCCTTTACGCCTGGGACGGAGATCGCTTCTCGTTGGTCACGGACGTGATGTGGCGGAGCGCGCTGGGGATGCCGCTGGGGATCATGGGAGCCGATCAGGCCTATGCGCCGGCCGCTGCGTCCAGGGAATACGTGCGTATTCCGGCCGCTGCGCTTCGGGAAAAGGGAGGCGAGTACGTCCTGCAGCTCACCGAGGAGCTGTGGGAGATCTTCTACGTCGACGAAGTGAAGCTGATTGCCGTCGACCACCCCGACACGATCGACGTCTTCGTGAACGAGCGCTTCGTGCCGCCGGGCCCGGCCTCGCTGACCGTCCATCAGGTCGCTCGCCCGCGCCTCCCGGTATCGGCCACGGACGGAGACGGGCTCGACGTGCTCCCGCAGCTCCGCGAGCGGGACGACGTCTACGTGTCGAACCTGATGCCCACCCGCTTCCAGGGGGTCGTGGAGCCCCACGACCTTATCCTGGACCTCGGCGAGTTCGCCGCATCCGATCCGGTCACCCTGTACCTCAACGGCTGGATCTTCCCCACGGACGCCAGCATCAACGTGGCGATGTCGCAGTCGCGCAGCGACTCCGTGATCTCGCCATACCTGGAGGTGATCGGCGCTGAAGGTGAGTGGACGACGGCGATCGACGATTTCGGCTTTCCGGCGGGGAAAAAGAAGACCGTGATCACCGACCTCACCGGGAAGTTTCCGACCCCCGATCATCGGGTGCGGATCCGCACGAGCATGCAGATCTACTGGGACCAGGCGTTCCTCTCCGTGGGGAGCCCGGCGGACGAGCTGAAGACCACGGCCATGGACCCCGGGTCGGCCGATCTCCACTTCCGCGGCTTCTCCCGCGAGTACCGGAAGGGGGGAAGGTACGGACCGCACTGGTTCGACTACGAGGACGTCTCCACGGAGCCGCGATGGCAGATGCTGGATGGCACCTTCACCCGCTTCGGGGACGTGCTTCCCCTGCTCCTCGAGTCCGACGACAAGTACGTCGTCATGGGTCCGGGTGATGAGGCCACGATCACCTTCGACGCTGGCGCGACCCCCCGGCTACCGCCCGGCTGGAAGAGGGATTTCCTCCTCTATTCCGTCGGCTGGGTGAAGGACGCCGATCTGAACACGGCAACCGGGAATACCGTGTCCCCGCTGCCCTTCCACGACATGTCGCGGTACCCGTACGGCCCGGATGAAGCGTATCCGGACGACGCGGGCCACCGGAGATTCCTGGGCGACTACCAGACAAGGCGCTTCGAGGCCGAGGAGCGTTAGCCGGTCCCGCGCCGATGGAATGCCAAGCGCTCGCCGGTGCGGTATCTTGTGGGCTGTAGCGCGACGATCGGCTCCAATGCTGCACAGCGCGGGTTGCCAGCCTGCGGCGGCGACCCTCCGGCACGACAACCGCTCGACCAGCACCGTTCCACCTGATCCTTCCAGGAAGGAGCTACGGAGGTGAGTACCCAACCGGCGCGCGAATCGACCCAGGAATGGGAGCGGAAGCTCCTGATCACCATATCCGGCCTGCTGCTCTTCGAAACGCTCACGGGCCTGTCGATCTGGCTGCTCCCGTTCAGCGTCTCCAACCAGGTCATGGTCCTGCTGCACACGGCGATCGGCCTCGTGTTCATCTTGCCGTTCGCCTGGTATCTGATCAGGCACTGGCTGCTCTACCGCCCGCGGCAGATGTCCCATGTCAAGCTCACCGGCTACTTTGCCATGGCCGCGACGATCGCGGCGATCGTGTCGGGCCTCGTGCTGACGTGGCAGGCGCTGTTCGCCGCACGCATCAGCTACGGGTGGGATCTGGTTCACATCGTCTCCACCATCGCGCTCATCGCATCGGTGCTGCCGCACGTCGCCGTCCTCATCGTCCGGGCCGCGAGGCCGGAGAATGGAGCGGTGACGGCCCCGATCCTGGCGGCGTCGAAGCGGTTCGGCATGGGCACGCTCATCGTAGCGGCACCCATGTTCGTGGTCGTCGCGCTGCTGGCCCGGGCCTACGAGCCGCCGGAGCTGGTCAACGAGCTGCCCGCGGACTACAGCTACGTGTACGGCCCCGACCGACCGTTCGCCCCCAGCCTCGCGAGGACCAACACCGGTACGGCCTTCGACGCTCGCTCGCTCGGTGGCTCGGAATCCTGCGGCACCTCCGGCTGCCATGAGGAGATTCTCCGGGAGTGGCAGGTGAGCGCCCATCGCTACTCGGCGATGGACGTCGCCTTCCAGACCGTCCAGGGGGTGATGGCGGAGCAGAACGGGGCCGAATCGACCCGCTACTGCGGCGGTTGTCACGATCCGATCTCCCTGTTCTCGGGAGCCAAGAACGTGTTCAATGACGACCTGACGAACCTCGTGGGCTACCAGGAGGGCGTCTCCTGCATCACGTGCCACGCGATCCGGGAGACCGACGTGAAGGGCAACGCCAACTACGTCATCGTCCAGCCCGAGCGTTACATGTTCGAGCTCGACGAAGGGGAGACGTCGCGCTTCTTCCGGGACTTCCTCATCCGGTCCTATCCGAGGTACCACGTCGAGACGTTGCAGCACCGCCTGTTCAAGAGTCCGGAGTTCTGTGCGGCCTGCCACAAGCAGTTCATCGATGAGGAGATCAACCAGGTCGGCTGGGTGCAGCTCCAGAATCAGTACGACAACTGGCGCAAGAGCCGGTGGAACGAACCGGGAGACCCGGAGACGACGATCGAGTGCCGTGAGTGCCACATGCCGCTCGCCGAGTCGGGCGATCCGGCCAGCGGGGACGAGGCCGACTACAACCGCACGGCCGACGACGAGCGGCACCGCAGCCACCGGTTCCTGGCCGCCAACCAGTTCATGCCCCTCGCCCTCCAGCTGGAAGGGGCGGAGGAGCACGTCGAGCTGACGGAACGGTGGCTGAAGGGCGACTTCGAGATACCGGAGATCGCCCATAAGTGGCGCAGCGGGCCCGCCGTGCCGCTCGAGCTGATCGTGCCGGACACCGTGGATGCGGGCTCCGAGATCAACATCCAGGCGGTGATCACCAACAACAAGGTGGGCCACGACTTCCCGACCGGCCCCCTGGACATCATCCAGGCGTGGGTGGAGATCGTCGTGACCGACCAAGCCGGCAACGTCGTGTTCGAGTCCGGCCAGAGGGATTCTCGGCACTTCATCGAGCCGGGGTCGTTCATCTTCAAGGCGGAGCCGGTCGATCAGTACGGGAAGCTCATCGATCGCCACAACCTGTGGGAGATGGTCGGCGTCCGGTACCGTCGTGCCCTGTTTCCCGGCTTTTCGGATCAGGCCGAGTTCGCGTTCTCGTGCCCCGCGTCGATGGTTGCGCCTAGGGAAGATGCGGTGGCAGCAGACCCGTCCGAGCAGGCCGAACCCGGTGCTCCGCTCGATCAGCAGGTCGAGTTCGCGGTGCCTCCAGGCCGCGTCACGTCGCTGAACGTCTCGGCGAAGCTGATGTACCGGAAGGCGGACCAGTTCCTCCTGAACTTCCTGTTCGGCGAGGAATCGGGCATCACGGCGCCCGTCACCGTCATGTCGGTGGACGAGAAGACGATCCAGGTGAGATCGACCTAGCGCGCGGCCGCCTATGCCTGCAGCCCTTCCGCGGCGCAAGCGCCAGCTGCTGTTGACGGTCGGCCTCGGACTCGTCTTTCTGGGCGGGACCGCGCTGCTCGTGTGGCGCCTCACCCGGCCCGAGCCGACCTACAGGCCGGGTGAGGCGATCGAGGGACTCACCGCCGACCTCGCCCGCACACTGCCCGACGACTACCCGCGCGTCCGGTTGGAGGATGTGACCGAAGAGGCGGGTATCCGCTTCCGGCACTTCTCGGGCTCACGCTCCACGCAGCTCCCCGAAGACATGGGCTCCGGCGCGGCCTGGGGCGATTACGATAACGACGGTTGGCTCGACCTCTACGTGGCCAACATGGCCGGCCCCCTGACCCTGACCGCGGAGGAGGTGGAGCGTTCGCCGGCGCATTCCGTTCTCTATCGCAACAACGGCGACGGTACGTTCACCGAGGTCGGCGCGCAGGCGGGCGTACGGTTTCGGGGTTGGGCGATGGGCGTCGGTTGGGGCGACTACGACAACGACGGCTGGCTCGACCTCATCGTCACGGCGTTTGGTGAGAACGCCCTCTACCGCAACAACGGCGACGGCACGTTCACGGAGCGCGCGGTGGAGGCGGGGCTCGGTGGGATCGAGCGCTTCTGGGCGGGCGCCTCGTGGGGAGACTACCAGCGGGATGGATATCTCGATCTCCACGTGGCCGGCTACGTGAGGTACGACCGGCTGGCCGACCCGGACGCGGGGGTTTCGTTGCACTACGACGTGGAGGAGCCGGCGAGCATCAACCCCTCCGCCTTCCCGCCCGAGCGCAACCTCCTCTATCGCAACAACGGGAACGGGACGTTCACCGAGGTCGCCGTTCAGGCGGGCGTGCCAGGGAGTAAGGGCAGGAGCCTCGACGCGGTGTGGGCCGATTTCGATCAGGATGGCTGGCCCGACCTCTACGTGGCCAATGACGTGTCCGACAACGTCCTCTATCGCAACGAGGGCGACGGGGCCTTCACCGACATCAGTCACGCCGCCCGGGTGGCGGACTACCGGGGTGCGATGGGCATCGCCGTCGGGGACTGGAACGGGGACGCCGAGCTGGACATGGTGGTCACCCACTGGATGGCCCAGGAGAACGCGCTCTATACCAACCTCTCCTCCGGAGGGGCGGGGCCGGCTTCGACGGCGGCGGCCTCTTTTCTCAGCTTCAGGGACGAGGCGGATCGCTTCGGTCTCGGCCAGATCGCGCTCGACTTTATCGGCTTCGGCACTTCCTTCTTCGACTATGACAACGACGGTCGACTCGACCTCTTCTTTGCCAACGGCAGCACCTTCCAGCGGCGCGACGACCCCAGCCTCCTCGTCGCCATGCCGGACCAGCTGTTCTGGAATCGGGGGCCCGACGAGGGCTTCTACGACGTCTCGTCGGTGAGCGGCGAGTACTTCCAGCGCGAGTACGGGGGACGGGGAGCGGCGTTCGCGGACTACGACAACGACGGCGATGTGGACGTGTTCATCGTCAACAACAACGGTCCGGGGATCCTGCTGCGGAACGACGGCGGCAACGGCAACCGGTGGCTCCAGGTCAGGCTGGAGGGCAGGCAGAGCAATCGCTCCGCGTTCGGTGCCCGGCTTCGGCTCGTGGCCGGTGGCACCGTCCAGGTCAGGGAGGTGGGCTCGCAGGCCTCGTATCTCTCACAGAACAGTCTCACGGAGCACTTCGGGCTGGCAGACGCAGAGAGGGCGGACACGCTCGAGATCACCTGGCCGAGCGGGTCTCGCCAGGTGCTCGTGGACATCGCCGCCGATCAGGTGCTGAACGTCGTGGAAGGCGAGGTGCCTGCAAAGACGGCTGGAGGCATCGACAGGGAGCGGGTCCTGCGGTTCTGGGAACTGTACCGGGAAGCGACCGATCACCGCGTCGCCGGCCGGACCCGGGAGGCGGCATCGACCTACGAGAGCGCCCTCGAGCTCAAGGACGACCACGAGGACGCGCTGTACTACCTGGGGAACATGTACGTGGACCTGGGCGAGCACGCAGAAGCCGAGCAGGCGTGGCGACGCCTCGTCGAGGTCAGCCGGTCGAGCGCACGCGCACACTCCAGGCTCGGCGATCTCTACCGCTGCCCGGAGCTGGACGAGTTCTTCGACCTCGATGCGGCGGAAGCGGAGTTCAGGCGAGCCCTGGACATCAACAGGGAAGACTTCGGCCCCGTGCTGCAGCTCGGTCAGGTCGCCCTCCTCCGGGGAGACATCCCAGAGGCCCTGGGCTATTTCGACGCCGTGCTGGGCTCCAACGAGTCGAGCGTGGAGGCCCACTTCTTCAGGGGCTACATCGAATGGAAGGGCAGCGAGGCCCAGCGGGGGCGCGAGTCCTTTGTCCAGGCCGTCAGCCTGGCCCGGCCCGCCGAGCCCGCCGACGGGATGTCACGGGAAGGGGATACCCGCGCCGGCTCGTCGCCGCTGGTCGTCGCCACATCGATCTGTCGTGGGCTGCGCGCCCACACCGACGACCTCGGGAGCGTCGAGCCGTCCGCCGCAGAGGCAGAGGCGGAGCAGAGCTACCGCCAGCTCGATCGATACCTCGATGAGGTGAGACGGAAGCCGGGGTCGTGATCGGCCCATGGATGGGCTCATGAACGCTTACCCGATCTACGTCGGCGCCGCCCGCATCAAGCCGTCCGCCGCAGAGGTCAGCGGCGACTTCCTTTCGCTCGGGTCGGAGAGGTTCTACCGAATCGCCAACTACGACCTGATGAGCCCCTTCTTCATGAGTGTCGCGAGCGCCTCCAACCACTGGCTGTTCATCTCGAGCAACGGAGGATTGACCGCGGGGCGGAAGGACCCGGATAACGCGCTCTTCCCCTACTACACGGAGGACAAGATCCACGACAGCGTGGATCACACCGGATCCAGAACGATCCTGCGACTCATCAGAGAAGGGAAGCGGTTCCTGTGGGAGCCCTACAGCCGACACTGCGGGCCTTTCTACGATGTGTCCCGGAGCCTCTACAAGAACGTCTACGGAAACAAGCTGATGTTCGAGGAGGTGAACAACGACCTCCAGCTGATTTTCCGCTACACATGGACGTTGTCGGACAGGTTCGGGTTCGTAAAACGCTCCGAGCTCGTGAATACGAGCCGTGAGTCGGCCTCGGTAGAAGTGCTGGACGGGATCGAGAACATTCTCCCGTGGGATGTGACGGAGTTCTTCCAGAGCAAGTACAGCTGCCTGGGAGACGCCTACAAACAGAACGAGCTGGACGGCGACAGCGGTCTCGCGACCTATGCCTTCAGCTCGCTTCCAGGGGACAGCGCCGAGCCTGCCGAGGCTCTGCGCGCAACGGTCTGCTGGTCGACGTGCTCGCGGGATGCAACCAAGCTGCTTTCCTCCCTGCAGCTCGACGCGTTCCGCCGCGGCGACGCCGTGCGGACGGAAGCCAGAATGTGCGGCCGGCGCGGAGCGTTCTTCGTTCAAGAGACGAGGGACATGGCTCCCGGCGGGCAGGAAGACTGGTTGATCGTCGCGGACGTCGATTACGGGCTCTCCGAGATCGCTTCCCTGAAGAGGATCTTCGCTGAAGCGTCGGACTTGAAGAGCCTGGTTCGTGAAGACGTCGAGGAGGGCACGGAGCGCCTGGCGGCGATCGTCGCCAGGGCCGACGGACTCCAACAGACCGGCGACAGGCTCGGCTCCGCCCATCACTTTTCCAACGTTCTCTTCAACGTGATGCGGGGAGGTGTCTTCGAGTCCTCCTACTCCATTCCGGTGGCGGACCTGAGAGACTTCGTTCGCGCCTTCAACCGAGAGACATGGGCTCGGCAAGAGGACTTTCTGAGCGCCCTGGGTGAGCAGGTCGAACTCGATCGGCTGCTGGGAGAGGCCCGATCGCTTGGCGACCCGGCGTTTCTTCGCCTCGTGCTCGAGTACCTGCCGATCTCGTTCAGCCGTCGCCACGGGGACCCCAGCCGGCCCTGGAACCAGTTCTCGATCAACGTGAAGAACCGAGACGGCTCGAGAGTGCTGGATTACCAGGGGAACTGGCGCGACATCTTCCAGAACTGGGAAGCTCTATGCCTTTCCTTCCCGGAGTATCTGGACAGCGTTATCAGCAAGTTCGTCAACACCACGACGGCTGACGGCTACAACCCCTATCGCGTCACCAGGGACGGCTACGACTGGGAGACTCCCGACCCCGACGACCCGTGGGGAAGCTTCGGCTACTGGGGCGACCACCAACTGGTCTATCTGCTCAAGTTCCTCGAGCTGTCCCGAAATCACCACCCGGGCGATCTCGAGAGAACGCTGCACGATCGGAGGTTCGTGTATGCCGATGTGCCTTACGACATCAAGCCGTACAAGGATCTCCTCGACGACCCGCGAGATTCGATCGCTTACAACACCGATCGCGAGGCGAGGATCGCGGCCAGGGTGGAAGCCGTCGGATTCGACGGCAGGTATCTCGTGGACCCGGCGGGCGAGATCTGCCGGGCCAACCTGACGGAGAAGCTGCTGGTGCCGCTGCTGGCCAAAGTAGGCAACTTCGTTCCCGGGGCCGGATTCTGGATGAATACGCAGCGTCCGGAATGGAACGACGCCAACAATGCCCTGGCCGGATTCGGCGCCTCGATGGTGACCCTGTGCTATGCGCGGCGATATGTCTCGTTCTTCCTCGACCTGCTCGCCAACGCCGAGTCGGAGAAGGTGCTGCTGAACGAGGAGGTCGCGCAGTGGCTCGAAGAGGCGAGCAGAATCCTGACCGACCACCGGCAATTGCTCGAGAAGGGCGAGGTCGAGGACGCGGAGCGCCAGTCGGTTCTCGACGGTCTGGGCCGGGCCGCCGAGGATTACCGATCCGGCATCTACGCCAAGGGACTGAGCGGCCGAAGCAGGGGCGTGGCGATCGATGAGCTCGTGACCTTCTTGCCTCTGGAATTCTTCGATCAGACCATCGAGCTCAACCGGAGAGACGACGGTCTCTATCACGCGTACAACGTCCTGGGAATCTCGCCGCAGGGCGTTTCCGTGGAGCGACTGAACGCGATGCTCGAGGGTCAGGTGGCGGCTCTGAGCTCGGGAGCATTGAGCAGCGAGCAGGCTCTATCGGTCTCGAGGGCACTGCGTCAGAGCGAACTGTACCGCAGCGACCGGCATTCGTACCTGCTCTATCCGGACAGGACGCTGCCGGGGTTTCTGGAGAAGAACACGATCCCTTCAGCCCAGGCGGAACGCTCGGAGCTGTTCAGAAAGCTCGTCTCCGATGGCAACACCGACCTGGTCGAAGAGGACGTGGAGGGGAACCTCCATTTCAACAGTTCGTTCCGAAACATTCGAGACGTGCGCGCAGCTCTCGAACGGCTTCGCGATCTGGGTTACGGGCGCCTGGTAGACAAGGAGTCCGATCTCGTCAACCAGGTTTTCGAGTCCGTTTTCGAGCACAGGAGATTCACCGGTCGCTCCGGGACCTTCTACGGCTACGAGGGACTCGGCTGCATCTACTGGCACATGGTGGGCAAGTTGCTGCTCGCGGCTCAGGAATGCTGCCTGGCGGCCGACGCTCGTGGGGACGAGGCCTTCGGAGAGCTCGCGGGTTGGCACTACGACGTGCGGTCCGGTCTCGGATTCAACAAGGCGCCGGACGTGTACGGTGCGTTCCCGACGGATCCTTATTCCCACACGCCGGGATTCGCTGGCGCCAGACAGCCCGGCATGACGGGGCAGGTCAAGGAAGGGATCATCACCCGGCTGGGAGAGCTCGGCTTGTCCGTGCGAGACGGCCGGGTGAGCTTCAACCCCGTCCTCCTGCGGAGAAGCGAGTTCTTGTCGAGCCCGGAAACGTTCGATTACTACGATGTCGCCGGGAAGCTGCAGACGCTCGCGCTGGAAGAGAAGACGCTCGTCTTTACCTACTGTCAGGTTCCCATCGTCTACCGGATCTCGGAGGAACGGAAGCTGACGCTGGCTCTCTCCGACGGCACGATCCGCAACCTGGAAGGACTGGTCTTGGATAAGGCCTCGAGTGACGAGATCTTCAGACGATCAGGCAAGATCGTGCGCCTCGACGTGTCACTCACTCCCGGGCTGGGGAACTAGCCTGAGTTTCTCACCGAGCTCCTGCTGCGCGGCCGCATGAGGCGAGTGACCGCGGCCGAAGATCGGGTTCCGTTCGGCCAGAAGGTTGCCTACGGCGCCGGTATGCTGGGCAACCAGATGTTCCCCGCCGCCCTGGGCGTCTTCATGGTCGTCCTCGTCAAGGGCCTGGGCTTTCCGCCGCTCCTTTGGGGGGTCCTCTTCTTCGTTCCTCGCCTCCTTGACGCGGTTACCGATCCGATCATGGGCTTCATCACAGACAACACCAGATCCCGGTGGGGTCGACGACGGCCCTACATCTTCCTCGGGGCCATCGTGGCTGGCGTCTCCTACATCGTCATGTGGCAGCTCTACGAGGAAAACAGCCTGGCCTTCAACTTCACCTATTTCCTGGCCCTGTCCCTTGTCTTCTTTGTCGGTCTGACCATTTTCGCCACGCCCTACGTCGCCATGGGCTACGAGATGAGCAGGGACTTCCACGAGCGCACCCGGCTCATGGCCGTGGCGCAGTGGATCGGCCAGTGGGCATGGGTGATCGTCCCCTGGTTCTGGCCGCTGATCTATGATCCCGATCTCTTTTCGTCGCCGGCCGCCGGAGCGAGAAGTCTCTCGCTCTGGGACGGGCTCGGATGCATGGGCCTGGCGCTGGTCCCCGCGATCTTCGTCCGCAGCGAACCGACCACCGACGCGGCCAACCTGCAGGAGCTGAGCCCAAGAAACCTCAGGGACAACCTCCGCGTCTTGATCAAGGGCTTCGGCCCTGTCTTCCGGTCCGTGCCGTTCAGGAAGCTGTGCCTGGCGACCTTGCTGGTGTTCAGTTCGTTCCAGACCGTCGCCGCCTTCTCGTTCTTCATCGTCGTCTACTACCTGTTCGGCGGCGATGCGGGCGTCGCGGGCAACTGGCCCGCCTTGTTCGGAACGATCAGCGCTCTGTGCACGTGCTTCCTGGTCATTCCCATCGTCACGTTCGTGTCTCAAAGGCTGGGCAAGCGGAACACGTTCCTACTCGCCCAGTCGGTGTCCATCGTGGGGTACATCCTGTTCTGGTGGTGTTTTCGGCCGGGTCAACCCCTGTTGATGCTGGTGCCGATACCCCTTTTCGCCTTCGGCATCGGCGCGCTCTTCACCCTCATGACGTCGATGACCGCGGACGTCTGCGATCTGGACGAGCTCAACACGAGCGCCAGACGCGAAGGCACCTTCGGTGCCATCTACTGGTGGATGGTGAAGTTCGGATTGGCCGTCGCCGGCGGGATGAGCGGGCTGATCATGGCCCTGGTCGGGTTCGTCCCGGATGCGTCCGTACAGGCAGAGGGAGCGATGACAGGGATGAGAATCGCTTACAGCCTGGTGCCGATCACCGGTGCCCTTCTCTCTATCTGGGTCATGCGGGATTACAGCGTGAGCGAGCAGAGGGCGAACGAGATTCGCGCCGAGCTGGAGAGGCGCCGAGGAAAGACCCTGCTCGGTTAGGCTCGCTGGCCTGACAGCCTATTCCTGTTTCTGATAGACCCGCACATAGTCGACCAGCATCCGTTGCGGGAATATCGTGTCGTCGATCGGACCGCCGGCCCGGCCCCACGCGCCCCCGACCGCGATATTCAGAATCATGTGAAAGGGCTTATCGAATGGCCATTCCTTCCAGCCCTTGTGCTCGTTCATGTAGCTGAAATACAGCGTGTCATCGACGAAGACGTCGATGCGTTCCGGCGTCCATTCGACCGAGTAGACGTGAAAGGCGTCGGCCACATCGTCAAGCAATATGCGGCCTTTGCGCTGTTCCCAGACCAGCCAGTAGTACGCTCGCGTGTGCACGGTCCCGTGCACATGGTTCATCTGGTAACCGACGTGCTCCATGATGTCGATCTCGCCTGAGTTCGGCCACGCGTCACAGTCCGGATTCCCCTGCCAGTCGCCTTCCTCGCACGTTGTCGCGTAGGCAAACGGATCGCTCGGCAGCATCCAGATCGCAGGCCAGGTCCCCTGTCCGCGCGGTAGCTTGGCTCGCACTTTGAACCGGCCGTAGAGGAAGTCGCCCTTGCCTGCGGAGTGGGCACGCCCCGAGGTGTATCTCGCGCCTTCGTGGTCTTCCTTGTGCGCCTCGATGACCAGCAGGCCGTCCTGGATCCGCAGGTTCTTCGCCCGCGCCGTGTACGCCTGGTCCTCGTCGTTGACCTTGCGTGGCGGCCACACTTCGATGTTCCACTTCGCATTGTCGAGCTCGTCACCGTCGAACTCATCGCGCCATACGAGCTCCCAAGGCGGTTGCGGCCGGTTCTTGTCGCGAACGACGAGCGCGCTCAACACAGGTTCCCCTGCGGACGCTTCGAAGGCGATGTTCAGTTCCCCGTCGGCTACCACCACGTTCGGCGTCGTGACCGTCAGCGCGGACTCGACCTTGCCGTCCCGAAACATCATGACGTCCAGGTCGTCGATAACCTGCCGACCTTCGGCGAACGCATCGAAGAGGCGCTCGCGCGGTTCGAGTCCTTCGGGCTCGGCAAAATGAAACGTGATGTCGTATGTGCCGTTCGTCATCGGGTGATCGACGCGGATGGCACCCACGCGATACGTCGCATAGAGAACCGGGTCCTGGGATCCCTTGACGTTTTCCATGCGGCCCGGAGTCCCGCCGCTGACCGACGCCTCGGCTTCGTACCGCGTGCCGTCGATGCCAACGTACGCCGGGCCGCCGACGTTGATGGCCCAGACAACGTCCGTGTCTGGACGCGTTGCCGTACAGCCGGCAATCAGCACACCGGCTATCAGCACGACGCCGGCGCATGCCCCGAGCCGACCCGGGATGACCGAGCCGATGGCGAATCTGCTCTTCGTCATATCCAGGACCTCTCGCGACTGGCGACCAGAACAGAACGAACCGTCCTCGCTTTCAGAGCTCGCCGAGCACGTCACCCGGCACCTGTCCCAGCGTCCCAGGACCCGGGCAGACCGGGCGTGCCCATCGAGAGCAGCACGTGGACGTGAAAGTGAGCGATCAGCGGAGCGAGGAGCCGTCGCAGCACCCGATTCTCGACCTGCACGCCCTTGAGCTGCTCGAGATACTCGACCGTCACCTCGCGCGTGCTTCCAAAGTAGCGGTCGAAGTGAGCCGCGATCTCGCGCGCTGGCAGATAGTTGGTTTGCTCGGCGATGAACTTGCTCCCGAGAGCGCCGTACTCGATGCCGCGATAGTGTCGCTTGACGGGCTTCTTGAGTCCCGCCAGACCCCAGAGCGTGATCCACCAGCGGCCCGACAGGACGCCGCCGAAGGGCGTGTACCAGTGCGCCTCGAGCACCCTCCAGCGCGACGGGAATACGTTGAGCATCACGCCGTCGGGCTTGAGCACGCGCCGCAGCTCGCGCAGGGTGGTGTCGTAGTCGTGCACGTGCTCAAACACGTGGTGGCTGATGGCGACGTCGAAGGTGTCATCGTCCCAGGGAATGCGGTACCTGTCGAGCGGGGTATAGCGTACGCGTTCGTTCTGCCAGCGCCGAAGATCCTCGGCGCGTTTGCCGTCGGCGACGTCCACCCCGCTGACATCGAGCCCACGCGCGCACAGCGCGTTGACCGCGGTACCGTCGTGGCAGCCGAAGTCGAGCATGCGCCTGCCGGAGATCCCTACCTCCAGCGTGCCCTCGAGCAGCGCCAGCATGTGCTCGACCCGTTCCGCGGGTCCGTAGGGCCCTGCCGATGGGGTGCGGTCGGGAGGGGCTAAGTCGTCGGGTGACATATGGGCCTCCGGTGGCGGCGCGCGCGCCGCCGCAAAATCTGGCGAGCGGAATGGTACACCTGGGTGGAATCCCGGGTCGAGCTTCGTCATTCCAGGATCAGCGTTTGGACGGCGTTCGGAGCGATCGCGGTGTCGATCTGCCGCCCGTCGAGCGCGACGGCGTACTCGACCTCCGACTCGGAGTGATTCAGGAGCGCAACGACGATGCGGCCGTCGACGTTCCGGAAGGCGGTTGCCATCAGGATCTCCGGCAGGCTCTCCGCGCTCTCGGCGAAGCCGATCCGCACCGCACCCGGCCGGATGTACTTGCTGAACTGCGCCAGCACATAGTACAGCGGCGTGTAATAGACCTCGTCGGTCTCGGGCCTGGCGATGACCGGGGCGACGCACCAGTTGTCGGCATGGTTGGGTCCGCCCTGGGTATCCAGCACCATGTTCCAATCGATCCAGCCGACCAGCCAGCTGTTCAGACCGCCGATGATGTCGCGCGCGTAGCGATAGGCGGGAACGTATTTCGGGTGCAGAGGCTTGTCCTCGTCCGGAGCCCAGTCGTAGCCCCAGTCCGTTGCCTCGCGCCGCCAGTACCAGTCGTCGTCCTGCCAGGCGGGCACCTCGGCGTCGATCGTGCCTTCGGTGTGCAGGATCGCCTTGTCGGGGTGACGGTCGTGAACGGCGTTGAGCGCATCCGGGTACCAGTCGACGGTGCTGCTGTACCAATGCACCGCGGTCCCCCAGGCGTACTTCGCCGCCTCCGGATCGCCGAGGATGACGTCGACCCACTCCTCCACGTGGTCCCGGTTCTGGTCGTAGACGAGGATCCTCGCGTCGATGCCGTCCTGCTCGAAGCGGGGCCCGAGGTGGTTCTTGACGAACTCCGCCATCGAGGCTGGCGAGAAGATCATGCTCTCCCACTGGCCGCCGTTGCCCAGCGGCTCGTTCTCGATGGTCACGCCCCAGATGTCTATGCCCTGCTCTGCGTACGCGCGGACGTACTTCGAGAAATAAAGCGCCCAGGTCGGATAGAGCTCGGGCTTCAGAGACCCGTCGTTCCAGGCGTTGTTGTCCTTCATCCACGGCGGGGCCGTCCACGGAGAGGCGATAATCCGGAACCCGGACCCGGAGACCGCCATCGCGTCCCGGATCAGGGGGACGATGTCGTCCAGGTCGTGCTCGATCGTGAAGTGCGCGAGCTCGGCGTCGCCCGCAACCTCGGCGTACGCGTAGTTGCCCAGCGAGAAGTCCGAGCTGTTGATGTGAGTGCGGGTCAGCGTGTAGTCTGCCCCGCCTGGGCTGAAGTAGGCGGCGATGACCTCCTGCCGCTTCGGCTCGGAGAGCTGGCCGAGCACGTAGGCCGTCGACTCGGTGAACGAGCCGCCAAAGCCCAGGATCGTCTGATACTCCGCTGCCGGATCGAGGGCGATGACGGGACGGTCGCTGCCGTTCGCCTCCGCGAACTCGAGAGTCGCGATCTCGGCGAGCTTGTCGCCACCCCTCGACGTCTGGATGACCGTGGCTGTCGTGTACGGGCGGCTCGCCTCGTCCGCTTGCCTGTCGGCGCAGCCGGGCACGGTCAACGGCAGAAGCAGGAGTGCAACAAGTACGCGAGTTGTCATAACCCCCACCAGTCTCGCTCCATGTCCAGGTATTCTGTTCCGAGTGGTCACGCAGGGTCCTTTACGAGGATGGTCTCGAGCTCCTCGAGCGAGCGCCCCTTGGTTTCGGGCAGAACCAGGACCACGAACACGAGACCCATGGCTGCAAAGAGCCCGTAGATCAGGAAGGTGGTACCGCTACCGAAGTTGGCGAGCTCCCAGGGGAAGACGAGCTGCACGCCGAAGCTGACGGCGGAGTTGATCAAGCCCACGAAGGAGATGGCGATCCCCCGGATCCGGTTGGGGAAGAGCTCCGAGAACAGCACCCACATGACCGGGCCGATGGACACGGCGAACGACGCGACGAAGGCCAGCACGCCGAGGAGCACCAGCCACGGATTCATCGCGATCGCAGCGTTGATGAAGTCGGACTCGTACTGCGTGGCCAGCTGGTCTCCCAGAGCGCCCCGGAGGGCTGCCTTGAACTCCACGTCGTTCCCGAACGTGGTGCCCTGAAGATCCGCGACCGCCGGGACGTCGACCTCCGCCGGCAGGCTCTCCAGAGCGTCACCGGTGATCGTGTAGATCGCCGAGTAGAAGCCGAATGCCAGTACGAACATGGAAAGGGCCATACCGGACAGTCCGACGGTGAGCAATGGCTTGCGACCGATCCGGTCTATGAACAGGATCGCGACGACCGTGAACGCCAGGTTGGTCAGGCCCACGAGCACCGCCTGTGCAAAGGACGCGTCCGTGCCGATGCCCGACTGCTCGAAGATCATCGGTGCGTAGAAGAACACGGAGTTGATGCCCGTAGCTTGCTGAATGATCGCCACG
Organism: Gemmatimonadota bacterium; assembly: GCA_039588495.1. GTDB lineage: Bacteria > Gemmatimonadota > Gemmatimonadetes > Palauibacterales > Palauibacteraceae. The sequence continues at coordinate 31,484 of JBDGZR010000021.1, forward strand.
ACGATGCCGATGGTGAGCACGAGCCTCATCGCGGGGGCGAAGAGCTCCATCACCGACACCCTCTCCTTGCCGGCATCCTTGGCAAGGCTGGCGTGGATCTCTTCGAGCTCCTTCCGCGCCTCGGCTTCGCCGACGGCCTGGGTGAGGATCTTCCGGGCTGACACCTCCCGCCCCTTGAGCAGCAGCCAGCGCGGGCTCTCCGGCACGAAGAACAGGCCGAAGAAGTACAGGGCGGCGGGTAGCGTCTCCAGACCCAGCATCCATCGCCAGTTGTACTCGTCGACCATGAGCGATTGTGCCCATCCGGCGTCCGACTGGCCCAGCTGCAGGATCAGGTAGTTGGTGAAGAAGGCCACCGAGATCCCGATGACGATGTTGAGCTGGTTGAACGACACCATGCGTCCGCGCACGGTCGGTGGAGCGATCTCCGCGATGTACATCGGCGCGATGATCAGCGAGGCGCCGACGCCCAGACCGCCGATCATGCGGGCGATCACCAGGATGACGAACGTCGGGGCGAGTGCCGACGAGATGGCCGAGACGGCATACAGGATGGCGGCCAGGAACAGCACCTTGCGGCGCCCGATCCGGTCGCTGAGCGGTCCGGAGACCATCATCGCCAGGGTGGCGGTGAGCGTGAGCGAGCTGACGGCCCATCCGAGCTCGATCTTGCTCAGGTCGAACTCCGACTCGATGAACTTGACGACGCCGGAGATCACGGACGCGTCGAACCCCATGAGGAAGCCGCCCATCGCGACGGTAAGCGCGACGCGCGTTACATACCGGTACCTGCTCATGGGGACTCCTGGGTGATTGTGTGACGGGCCCGAATACCCGTCCAACGCCGTGTCGCGTTCGACTCGAAAGAGACTGGGTGGCCGAATCGTACACCAGGCGGGCCTGGTCTGGCGTGGCGGTTTGTGCTCTGTCCGGGTGACTGACAGACAACGGCGCTCGAGGATCGTCTGCAGGCCTTTTCATGCCTGCCGGGGGCGCCGTACGATTCCCGCCGTGAGTCTTGCTCGTCACGCGATATACTCGCGTCTCCCAAGACGCGCAGAAAGGAGCGACACGATGACCACTCTTTCGCAGCCCACCCGCGGCAGCTTGGTCCGTGCCGGAATCGTCGTGGCGTCTGCCGCGTCTCTGTGGGCATGCACGACCAGCGATTCTGGCGTGAGTGTCGCGGATATCGATACTGCCCGGCTTTCCGACATCGTCCGAGTGCTGGCCTCGGAAGAGTTCGAGGGTCGCGCGCCGGGCACGCCGGGCGAGCAGAAGACGGTGTCCTACCTCATCGAGCAGTTCACCGCGCTGGGGCTCGAGCCCGGTGGCGAGAAAGGCGGCTGGACGCAATCTGTGCCGCTCCTCCACACGCGGATCCGACCGCCGGAGACGATCCGCTTTCAGTTGGGCGATGAGTCCTTGTCGCTGGCGCAGCAGGCGGACGTCGAGATCAGCACTCTCCGCGCGACGGATCGGATTGTCATCGACGGCGCCGCGGTCGTCTTCGTCGGCTTTGGCGCCCACGCCCCGGAGCGCCAATGGGACGACTTCGGCGACGTCGATCTCCAGGACAAGGTCGCGGTCTTCCTCGTCAACGATCCCGACTTCGCCGCAGCGACGGACGAGCCGGTGGCGGGGTTGTTCGGCAACAGGCGGATGACGTATTACGGGCGCTGGACCTACAAATTCGAGGAGGCCGCAAGGCGTGGTGCCATGGCGGCGCTCGTCATTCACGAGACGAAGGCGGCAGGCTACGGCTGGAACGTGGCGTCGTCGTCACCCGGCGAGAACTATGCCCTCGCGCACAGGGAAGGCGAGCCCGAGCCGCTCGCGCTTCAGGGGTGGCTGCACGGCGACGTTGCGGAGAGGCTGTTGACGGCTGCCGGCCACGATCTCGACGAGCTCCGAGTGCGCGCACGCGACCCCGACTTCCAGGCGTTCGAGCTGGACGGCGTCACGTTCCACACGGATCTCGATGTGACGGTCGAGGCGATCGACAGCAACAACGTGCTCGCGCGCCTGCCCGGCACGACCCGCCCGAACGAGACGATCATGGTGTCCGCGCACTGGGACGCCTACGGCCTCGGCGAGCCGGACGCAGAGGGGCGCCAGGTGCGTCCCGGCGCCAACGACGACGCGCTCGGCACCGCCGGTGTCCTAGAGCTTGCCCGAGTCTTGAAGGCCGGACCGCCCCTCGACCGCAGCGTGGTCTTCGCGGCCTGGACGGCGGAAGAGAGCGGGCTGCTCGGCTCTGAGGCCTACGCAAGAGATCCGCTCTATCCGCTCGAAACGACGGTGGCCAACCTGACGCTCGACATCCTGCTGACAGCCGGCGCGGCACACGACGTGATCCTCGTCGGCGAGGGGCAGAGCGAGCTGGAGGACGATCTCCAGCGCGCGGCCAACTCTCAGGGGCGCAGCGTCACCCCCGAGAGCCTGCCGGAGAACGGCCTGTTCTTTCGCGCCGATCATTTCTCGCTGGCCCGGCGCGGGGTGCCCGTGCTCCTGATCATGGCCATTGCGGGCGGTGCGGACCTAGTCGACGGAGGCCGTGAGGCGGGCGATCAGTGGATCGCCGACTACATCGCCAACTGTTATCACCAGACGTGCGACGCCTGGGACCCCGACTGGGACCTGCGCGGTGCGGCGGAGGACATCGCCCTCTTCAACACGATCATCGCCGACCTGGGCAACGCGACGCGCTGGCCGCAGTGGAAGACGGGGTCGGAGTTCAAAGCGATCCGGGAGAGGAGCGCCGGCGCACGCTGAGACGAATGAGATCGGCCGCCATCATCGCTCTGGCCATCGCCGGATGCTCCACCCCCTCCGACGACACGGCGGAGTCTAAACCGGCTCCCGAGGGCCTGCTGGCCGGAGAGGTCATGGCCGTCGCCTATTCGGGCTTCCGGGAAGGGCAGCATCCCGATCGTGGCGATGGGGCCGTGAATCCGAGTGCGGAGGAGATTTTCGAAGACCTCCAGATTCTGGTCGCTCATGATTTCAATCTGATTCGCATGTACGACTCCGGCGAGAACACGCGGGAGACGCTCGAGATCATTCGGCGACACGACCTGCCGATCAAGGTGCTGCTGGGAATCTGGCTGGACGCCGAGTTCAGCAATCACGAGGGATGCCCGTGGCTGGACGAGCCGATTCCCGACGAGAAGCTAGCCGCCAATGCGCTCGAGAACGCGGCCGAGATCGAGCGCGGCATCGAGCTGGCGAGGGAGTTCGATGACATCGTGGTCGCCGTCAACGTCGGCAACGAAGCGCTGGTCGATTGGAACGATCACATGGTGCCCCTGGAGCAGGTCATCGCCTACGTGCGCCAGGTGAAGCGCGCCATCGAGCAGCCGGTGACGGTCGCCGACAACTACGCCTGGTGGATGCGAGAGGGAGCGCCTCTCGCCGCCGAAGTCGATTTCCTCGGCGTGCATACCTATCCGGCATGGGAAGGAAAGACGATCGACGAGGCTCTCGCCTTCACGGTCGAGAACATCGAGGGCGTGCAGGAGGCTCTCCCCGACAGACCGATCGCGGTCCTCGAGGCCGGCTGGGCCACCGTCGCGAACGAGTTCGGTGACCGCGCCAACGAGGCCAACCAAGCGCGCTACGACGAGCTACGGGAATGGGCGAGCGCGACCAATACGACCGTGTTTTTCTTCGAGGCCTTCGACGAGCCGTGGAAGGGCGATCCGGACAACCCGCTGGGCGCCGAGAAGCACTGGGGCCTGTTCAACGTCGATCGAACGCCCAAGGAAGTCATGCGCTGATCGCGACGAAGCGCATCCGGGTCACCAGCTCAGCCCATACCCGAACGGAAACAGCGGATCGTATTCCTCGTCGCTGACGTTGATCGGATGCTGGTCGGCCGAGCGCGGCCACGAGAACGACAGCACCCCCGTAGGCGCATGGTCGCCGAACAACACGTCGGCGATCCCGTCTCCCTCTGTACCCGGCAGCCAGATGGCCGCAAAGGCGCCGCTCGCCTCGAGTGCCTCGTCGACAACCAGCGGCCGCCCGGAGATCAGCAGCGTCACGACCGGCACTCCAGAGGCCGCAGCGTTCGCGACCACGACCCGATCCTCGTCGCTCAGCTCCAGATCCAGATCATCGCCGTGCATTTCGGCGTAGGGCCGCTCGCCGACGACGACCAACACGACATCTGCGCCCTCGGCGCCCGTCCCGTTCTCCGAATGCGTGACCTCGGTCCCTTCCGAGACCGCCTTCTTGATCGCGTCGAGGATCGTCGTCCCCTCCGTGATCGCTCCCATCTTGCCCTGCCAGTCGACCGTCCAGCCGCCGCTCTGCATGCCGATGTCGTCTGCGCCCGGCCCGGCCACGTGGATCCGCCCTGCGTCCTTCGCCAGAGGCAGCACACCGCCCTCGTTCTTCAACAGCACCAGTGACTCGCGCACCGCCTGCCGCGCCACCGCTCGGTGCTCATCCGACCCGAAGCCCGCCGCGAGAGACCGATCCGCTGTCGGCGACCAGTCATCGTCGAACAGACCTGCGGCGAACTTCACCCGCAGGATGCGCCGAACCGCGTCATCGACTCTCTCCATCGGGATCGCTCCCTCCTCGACCAGTTCCTTCAGCGTATTGAAGAACAGCTGATATCGGTCGGGCACCATGACCATGTCCATGCCGGCGTTGATCGACGTTTCGATGTCGCTCTTGTAGTCGCCGGGCAGCTCATCGATCGCCCTGAAGTCGGAGATTAGAAAACCCTCGAATCCCAGCTCCTCCTTCACGATCTCGGTGAGCAGCCGTCGGCTACCCGAGCACTTCACTCCGTTCCAGCTGCTGTACGACGGCATGATCGTGCCGACGCCCGCCGCGACCGCCGAGACATATCCCTCCATGTGGATCCGCCGAAGCTCCTCTTCCGTCAGCGGCACGTCTCCGCGGTCGAAGGGATACGTCGACCCATCGGGGACAGTCACGCCCGTGCCGAGGACCGTTCCGCCGTCACCCACGAAGTGCTTGGCGGTTGCAACGACCCGGCTCGGATCGCTGGGATCATCCCCCTGCAGCCCTCGCACGGCAGCGGCGCCCAGCTCCGCGACCACGGTCGGCTCCTCGGCGAATCCCTCGTACGCGCGGCCCCAGCGATCGTCCCTGGGCACTGCGACGGAGGGGGCAAAATTCCAGTTCATCCCGGTGGCCTTGATCTCCTCGGCCGTGATGCGCGCGATCTCCTCCACGAGCTCGGCGTTGCGCGTCGCCCCGAGACCGATGTTGTGGGGAAAGACCACGGCGCCGAGCACGTTCGAGTGCCCGTGCACAGCGTCGACGCCATACAGAAGCGGAATGCCGAGTCTGGTCTCGAGCGCTTTTGACTGATACGTCTCGTACAGCGCCCGCCAGTCCTCGAAGCTGTTCGTCGCCGGATCCGAGCCGCCACCACTCAGAAGTGACCCCACCATGTACTCGCGAACGTGGTCCTGGTCCTCCAGAAACTCCTGGTCCGGCTGCGTCATCTGGCCGGCCTTTTCGTCGAGCGTCATCTTCGCGAGCAGTTCGTCGACCCGGTCGTCAAACGAAGCGTAGAGGGCCTGGCCGGAAGGGCGTTCGTCGAGCGACTGACCGGAAGGCGGTTCGTCGGTCGCGCCGCACGATGCGAGGAGCATGGCCAGCGTGAGCGAGACTATCCGATTCATCCAGTTCATCCGATTCATCCAAAGTCCTCTGAGGAAAGCCGCAAGCAGGGCGCAACCGTACGCGGCAATCTCTAGATTCTGCCGGCTGCATCGCCAGGGGTGTTCGATACTCGGTGGCGCACGCTCAACCTCGAAGGGAACGCGATGACGACAGACAGCGCCCGTCTCTCGGTCAAAGAGAAGCTCGGCTACGGACTGGGGGACACCGCGTCGCACTTCGTGTGGGACATGGTCGGCTTCTGGATCCTGATCTTCTACACCGACACATTCGGGATCTCGGCCGCTGCGGCGGGCACCATCATGTTCATCGCGCGGTTCTGGGACATGGCCAGCGACCCGCTGATGGGGGTGATCTCCGATCGCACTCGGACCCGGTGGGGCAAGTTCCGCCCGTACATCCTCTGGATGGCCCTGCCCTACAGCTTTCTCGCGGTCCTGGCGTTCTCGACTCCCGATCTCGGCCAGACGGGCAAGGTGGTCTATGCGGCGGTCACCTACCTGCTCCTGATGACCGCCTACACCGCGATCAACCTGCCCTATTCGTCCCTGGGCGCCGTGATGACGTCGGACTCCTACGAGCGCACCAGCCTGAACACCTACCGCTTCGTGTGCGCGTTCGCCGGCCAGTTGATCGTCTCCGGCCTGGCCCTGACCCTGGCCGGCTACTTCGGCCAGGGCGACAGCGCCCGGGGCTATCGGCTCACCGTCACCCTGTTCGCGGTGATTGCCTTCGTGCTCTTCATCGTCGCCTTCCTGTCCACCCGGGAGCGCATCCAGCCTCCGCCGACGCAGCAGGATTCGCTGAAGCAGGACTTCAAGATCCTGCTGGCCAACCGGCCGTGGGTGATCCTGGCAGCCGTCGGGATCGTCTCCTTCGTGATGTTCGCTCTCCAGAACCTCTCCCTGGCCTACTACTTCAAGTACTACATCGGCAGGGAGGAGAGCGTGCAGCTGTTCAACGTCGTGGGGAGCGTCGCCCTGATCGTCGCCTTGCCCCTCTCCAAGCCCCTCGCCCAGCGGTTCGGGAAGAGAAACGTGTTCATCGGCAGCTCACTCCTATCCGGCTCATTCTTCATCCTCCTCTACCTGCCGGGAGCCCAGAGCCTCGGCTGGATCTACGTGCTGAATATCCTGGGCAAGATGGCCTACGCCCCGGCGGTGCCCCTGCTCTGGACCATGATCGCGGACGCCGCCGACTACGCGGAATGGACGACCGGGCGGCGGGCCACGGGTCTCTTCTTCTCCGCCGCCACCTTCGCCCAGAAGGGCGGCTGGGGCAGCGCTGACCGGGATCAAGCTCCTGATCTCGGTGTTCCCGGGTCTGCTCTATATGTCCTGCGCGTTCGTCCTGATCTTCTATTCCCTCGACGAGCCCACCTGCGCAACGATGAAGCGCGAACTGGAAGAACGGCGCGGAGGGGAGATGCCAGGCGCGCAGGTATGAGAATGGCCGGCACACTCTCCGGCACACTCTGACAACGAGGGTTGCCTTGTCCGATCACGAAGGGCACGAGTGGTGGCAAACCGCGGTCGTGTACCAGATCTATCCGCGAAGCTTCAAGGACACGACCGGAAACGGCGTGGGAGATCTGCAGGGCGTCATCGAGGAGATGGACTACCTGAGCGACACGCTCGGCGTGGACGCCTTCTGGCTGAGTCCGTTCTACCCATCGCCGATGGCGGACTTCGGGTACGACGTGTCGGACTATCGCGATGTCCATCCGCTGTTCGGCGATCTCGCGACGTTCGATCGGCTCGTGGCACGAGCCCACGAGTCCGGCCTCAAGGTGATCATCGACTTCGTCCCCAACCACACATCGGATCAGCATTCCTGGTTCATCGAGTCACGAAGCTCGCGCGAGAACCCACGGCGCGACTGGTACGTCTGGCGCGACCCGAAGCCTGATGGCTCACCGCCCAACAACTGGCTTAGCGTTTTCGGCGGCTCGGCCTGGGAGCTGGATGATCGTACCGGCCAGTACTACCTGCATTCCTTCCTGAAGGAGCAGCCCGAGCTGGACTGGCGGAATCCGGTCGTGAGAGAGGCGTTGAAGGAGGTCATGCGGTTCTGGCTCGATCGAGACGTGGACGGCTTCCGAATCGATACGGTCCTCTTCCTCATGAAGGATCCCGCCGAGCGGGACAATCCGCCGAACGTCGGCGGCCCGCGGCACCTGCACAAACCGCTTGGCGCGTACGACGCGCAGGTGCACGAGCATGATCAGGGACACCCCGACGTGCATCAGGTCTTTCGCGAAGTGCGGGCGGTCCTGAAGGAGTACGAGCCGTCCCGCATGGCGCTGGGGGAGATGCACGTCTTCGACTGGACCGAGTGGGGATCGTACTACGGGTCGGATCTCGACGAGCTGAACATGCCGACCAACTTCGGGCTCCTGGAGGCGCCCTGGACCGCGATGGGCGTTCGCCGGGTGGTCGATGGGGTGGAGGCGGCCGTCCCGCACGGTGCGTGGCCCAACTACGTCCTGGGCTCCCACGACGACCCGCGCCTGGCAACCAGGCTCGGCGGGCACGGGAGCCGGCAGGCGGCGGTTCTGCTGCTCACGCTGCGCGGATCGCCGACGCTGTACTGCGGGGACGAGCTCGGGATGCGCGATGCCGAGATTCCGCCGGAGAAGCGACAGGATCCGTGGAGCCTGACGGAGCCGAGCCTGGGTCGGGATGGCTGCCGGACGCCGATGCGGTGGTCGGCGGATCCCGGCGCCGGGTTCACGTCGGCCGATGAGCCATGGCTGCCGGTCGGGGACGACTACGCTGAGCGGAACGTGCGGTCCCAGCTGGTGGATCCGGGTTCGCACCTGAACCTGTATCGTCGGCTGCTGGCGCTGCGGCGGGACTTGGCGGCACTCAGGACCGGGTCGTATCGGCCGCTCGACCCGGTTCCGCGCGAGTGCTTCGCCTTCGAGCGAGCCCAAGGCACGGAGCGCGTGCTGGTGGCGATCAACTTCTCACCCGAGCCGCTCTCCTTCGACCTGCCGGGATTCGCTGGCCGGGTGGCGGCGTCCACGCAGCGCGCGAGCGAGGGCAACGAGGTCACGGGTATCCTCCATCTCCTGCCGCACGAGGCCGTCGTGGTGGTCTAGCGTCCGCATAGACTGGGGGACACCCGGAGGAACAGCGGCGCCAAAACGGCACAATCGATCCTTCGGTGGCGTCGCCCCACAGACTGGAGGACAGTTGTGTCCGAGAAGACGATCCGAGCCCTTCCCATCGTCCTCTGCCTGATGCTGACGATCGGCGTCTTGGCCGGATGCCGGGCTCCTGACGATGCGTCGAGCGACCGACGCCACACGCCCGTCTGCGGCCTCGAATCGTTACCGACACTGCCTGGCGTCAGGATTGTCTCTGTCACGGCGGAGGACGATGGCGCGCCGCATTGCAAGGTGGCCGGCGTGATCGGCACCGAGACCAACTTCGAGCTGCTGCTGCCCGACGACTGGAACGGCAAGTTCGTGATGGGCGGCGGCGGCGGATTCGTCGGCTCGGTCATCAACACCGCTCTGGTGTTCGAGCCGCTGCAAGCGGGCTATGCCACGGTGGGAACCGACACCGGTCACCGAGGACATCCACTCGACGCCAGCTGGGCGCTGCACAACCTCGAGCGCATCGTCAGCTTCGGGCACCAGGCGGTGCACCGCACCGCAGTCACCTCACAAGCTCTCATCTCGGGGTATTACGGACGTGCGTCGTCCGCCGACTACTTCTTCGGCTGCTCCCGGGGTGGCGGGCAAGCGCTCATGGAAGCGCAGCGATACCCTGGGGACTTCGACGGCATCGTGGCGGGCGCGCCGGCCTTCGACTGGACGCGCGAGCTGGGGGCCCGGAACACGTGGCTCAATCAGATCATGTTCCCGGACCCGAACGACCTCTCGGTCGCCACGGTCTCGCCGGACGAGGTCCAGCTGATCGGGACTGCGGTGCTCGAGCGGTGCGACGCTCTCGATGGGCTCGAAGACGGTATCCTGAACAACCCGCTTTCCTGCGATTTCGACGTCTCGTCTCTGGGGTGTGCCGTCGGCGCGACGGAGGGGTGCCTGTCCGATCTAGACGTCGAGGCGGCGCGGAGGATTTACGACGATCTGTATTTCAACGGGGAGCGGATCTTCCCCGGAATGCCTCCCGGCGGGGAGCTCAGCCCCGGGGGCTGGTCTCGCTGGCTAACCGGCGGGCTGGATGCGGGAGCGGGCGTCGAGAGCTTTCAGGAGGGCGTCGTAGCGGATGCCGACTTCCCCGCGCCAGTGACGCCGAACGCTCACTGGGCTTTCGGGAACGGGGTCATGAAGTACCTGGTGATGCACGATCCCGACTGGGACTACACGGAGTACGATTTCGAGACCTTCGAGAGCGACGTCGCCGCCGTCGCGCCGACCCTGAACGCCACCGAAGCCGATCTCACGGAGTTTCGGGAGCAGGGCGGGAAGCTCCTGATGTTTACGGGATGGGGCGACATGGCCCTATCACCCCTGGGCAGCATCGAGTACTACGAGAACGTTCTCAAGCACGATCCCGGTGCATCCGATGACGTGCGACTCATGATGATCCCCGGCGTGGACCACTGCTTCGGAGGCGTCGGGCCCTCCTGGGTGAACTGGCTCGAGGAGATCGACCGCTGGGTCGAGACGGATGTTGCCCCGGAGCAGCTGCCGGCCTACTGGCTCAACGAGCAGGGCCAACCCGATGGCTCCAGGCCCGTGTGTGCCTATCCCGATCAGCTCGAGTACGACGGGACGGGCGACTCCCGGAACGCCGCGAGTTTCAGTTGCGTGAGCCCGGACCAGGTGCCGGGTTGACGAACGTGTGCAGCCTCTTCGTCTCGCCCAGGCCAGGCCAAATCACCAGCCGATAGCCGCTAGCTCCTCGGACGACAGCGTGGGCACGGCTCCCTTCTTCGTCGCCACCAGGGCCGCGTAACGATTTGCGGCTTCGAGGGTCTCTCGAGGCGTGGCGTTCCGGACGAGCCGATGAGCCATCGCGGCCGTGAACGCATCGCCCGCGCCCACCGCATCACCCGTGGACGTATCGATCTCCGCGCCGGGCGTGGATACCGTTCCCTGCGCAGTGGTGATCGAAGCGCCGCCCTCGCCCCGAGTCACGCACACGGCCTTCGCCCCCACGTCCTGAAGGAGCCATCGGACGAGCGATGGTCGGTCGAGCAGGATGGAGAGGAGAGCGACCTCCGATTCATTCATTTTGACGACGTCGGCTACCCGAAGGGTGGCCTCGATGACATCTGCGTCGATGAACGGAGCACGGAGGTTCACATCGAAGACGACGAGTGCCTGGCCGTGCGCGTCTGACAGGAGTCGGCGGATGGCCGCGCGGCTCGGCTCCCGTCGCTGCGCGAGCGAGCCGACGCAGACGGCATCTGCCGCGCGCACGATGGCGCGGGCCTCATCTCGTGCGGCGATGCGATCCCACGCCACATCTTCGGCGATCGCATACCGAGGATCGGAATCCTCGATCGTCACCGACACGGTGCCCGTGGGCCTGGCCTCGTCGCGTTGAACGTAGTCGGTAACGACACCTCGCCCCCTAAGAAACGCGACCAGCTCCTCCCCGGCCGCATCCTCCCCCACCCGCGTGATGATCACGCCTCGATCGCCGAGGAGCGCGGCATGACAGGCGACGTTACACGGTGCTCCGCCCGGTCTCCGCTGGTCTGGGAACAGGTCCCAGAGGGCCTCGCCGATGGCCACCACGGTCTTGGGCATCCGGGTGTCAGCCGCAGCTCTCTGCCTGGCAACCACGCTCTACCACCACGCGATCACGAAGATCGCGATGAGCAGGAGCGTGGCGACCGATTGGTAACGGTAGTTCTTGTACCACGGGAGGCGGGCGAGCTCTTCCTTCTCTTCCGCGAAAACAGCCGGCGACCAGGTCAGCGTGCGCACGACCTCCTCGTCGGGCTTCTCGGTGGCGAGGCTCACCGCCACGAGAGCGACGACCGAGATCAGCAACACGATCGGCGCCACATAAAGGAAGTGGAGCACCGGCGTGCCCGCCGCCGCCATCTGGAGTTGATCCGGCGTGAGCGCCTGCGTCTGGACGATGAGCGAGCCCGAAAGCGCGAGCCCGAAGATGACGGCCGCCCCCAGGTGGCCCACCACCAGCGCCGCCAGTGCGCCGTTCCCGTTGGCGCGCTTCCAGAAAACGCCAGAGAAGAAGCACGCGACGATCGGCGGGGCCAGGTACGCCAGCATCTGCTGCAGGTACGTCCAGATGTTGGGGAACTTGATGATCTGAGGCGCCCAGAGGATCGCGAGCGTCATGAAGACGAAGGTCACGATTCGGCCGGCAATGACCAGAGTGTGATTGGGCACATCGGGTTTCAGCTTCTTGATGAAGTCCATGGTGACCAGCGTGGAAGCGGAGTTCAGGGTCGAGTCGACGCTCGACATGATGGCCGCCACGAGGGCCGCGATGATCAGCCCTCGGATGCCGACGGGAAGCAGGTCGAACATGAGGGTCGGAAAGATGAGGTCCGGATTCTCCGCCAGGGCCGGGTATTCAGCCGCGGAGTACATCAGGCGCCCGAATATGCCCGGCAGCACCATGATGAAGATGACGGGGAGCTTCAGGAGGCCGGCGAACAAGGCGCCCCAACGTCCGTTGTGGAGGTCCTTCGCGGCCAGGGTGCGCTGCACCATGAACTGGTTGGTGCCCCAGAAGTAGAAGCCGAGAAGAAAGACGGTGACCAGTCCGGGCCACGGCATGAACGGATCCGAAGCCGGCCGAATGATCGACAGGTCATCCGACGGGACCCTCGCCGCCACGGCCGACCAGGAGCCTCCGATCGCGTCGAAGGAGAGCGCGGCGACGAGACACGCGCCGATCAGCAGCAGAACGGCCTGTACGGCGTCCGTGTAGACGACCGCCTTGAGCCCACCGGCGATCGTGTAGGCGCCCGCGACGATGCCGAGCGCGACCACGGACTGCCAGAGCGGAATCTGCGGATAGATGATCCGGACGACCAAGGCTCCCGCGTACAGGGCGGCGGCCGTATCGATCGCGATGTTCATGAGGATGAGCAGTGCCGAGAAGTAGTACCGCGATCGTTGATCGAAGCGTCTCTCCAGGAACTCCGGCATCGTGTACACCCTGGTCTTCAGGTAGAGCGGGAGGAAGAAGACCAGAAACACGACGAGGACGAGGGCCGCCATCCACTCGTAGTTGTAGACGGAGATGCCCGAGCCGAAGGCAGCCGAGGAAAGCCCCATCAGGGTGGTGGACGAGACGTTGGAGGCGAAGAGCGAGAAACCGATGAGCCACCACGTCAGCGAACGGCCGGCGAGGAAATAGTCCTCCGTGGTCGCCGTGCGCCGCGCGAAATAGAAGCCGAGCCCGACGACGAACACGACGTAGAGCAGGACCATCAAGAGGTCGAGGCCGGCGAGCTTGAATTCGGGGATGTTTACCTCGCTCCGGTCATCTACTCATCGGCATACGAATCATGCGCGTCGAGCCAGACGAGCAACTCCGAGAGCCGGCCCGTCGCAAGCCCGATGCTCGTATCGGCGGCCCCGTAGTAGAGGCGTATCTCATCGTCCACCAGGGTCCAGCCGCAAGGGAAGACGACATCCCCCACGTCGCCGACCCGCTCGTACGTCAGAACAGCCACCCGCTCGATCGCTTCAGCACGCGACGCGGGTCCTCGAGATCGAGCAGCGCGAGCCCCATACGATAGATGGATCCGGCCGCCGTCGGCCGAACACTATGATACATGATGAGCCATCCCTGATCCGTCTCGAGCGGCTGGGGCGATAGCCCGATCTTGCCCGCGTCCCACCACCCACCGGCTCGCGCTTCGAGGAGAAGCCGGTGGTCCCCCCAGTGCCTCAGATCCGGCGAGAACGAGATCCACATGTTGGAGCCGAAGCCCCCACTCACGGGGCGATGCACCAGCGCCCAACGTCCCTCGAATCTGACCGGAAAGAGCGCGGCATCCTTGTTCTCGGGGGGCAGGATCGCGCCGAGTCGCTCGAACGTCTCGAAGTCCTCGGTGGAGGTCAGCGATACGAGCGGACCGCCCCTCCCGTAGGCCGTGTACGCCACGATCCACCGCCCTTCATCCTCGAGGCGGGTGATCCGCGGATCTTCGACCCCCCAGATCTCCTCAGGGTGTGAATCCGGCTCGGCGACGAACGTCGGAGCGGCGTCGATCCGCCATCCTCGGACGCCGTCCGAGCTGCGTGCCACCGTGAGGTGAGACAGCCCGCGCCGGTCCTCTACTCGCATCAACAGGATGGTCTCCCCGTCGTGGACGGTCGCGCCTGGGTTGAACACGGTATTGGCGGAGTACGGCAGATCGACGGCCGTGATGATCGGGTTGTCCGGGTGGCGCGTGAGCAACTCGGTCTGTGGGGTGCTTGCCATGCCAGCGTTCCTCGTCTCGATCAGGCTTCGAACCTCGGCGCGGGCCCGGGGGCATCGTTGCGAGGATCGTGACGGTTCAACAACAGCGATGAGCCGTCGGCTGCGAAAAAGTGCAGTCGGCGCCGCTCGACGGACAGAGTAAGGGCTTCGCCCTCCGCCCGTGGCGAGCCACTGGGTACCGCGGCTATCAGCCGCCGGCCGCCCACGTCGACATGCAGATGCGTCGTGGCCCCCAGGATCTCGGCCATGACGAGCTGTCCCGAGATCGTACCCGGCCCCGGCGCGTCGGCGAGGGCCAGATCCTCGGGGCGCACCCCGAGGGTGACCGCCTCGCCGGCGTGGTCGGTCGGGTCGGGGCGTCGCTCGGCCGGCAGCGGCATCCTCAGGGTATCGGAGACGAAGGCAAGGCCATCGGCGTCGCGCTCCAGGCGACCCTCCAGAAAGTTCATGGGCGGGGTGCCGATGAAACCGGCCACGAAACGGTTCGCCGGCGCTCGGTAGACGTCGATTGGGCGGCCCACTTGCTGGATGCGCCCGTCCTCGAGGACCACCAGCCGATCGCCGAGCGTCATGGCCTCCACCTGGTCGTGGGTCACATAGAGGGTCGTGGTCCCCACGCGTCTCTGCATGCGGGCGATCTCGTGACGCATCTGCCCGCGCAGGTGGGCGTCGAGGTTGGACAGCGGCTCATCGAACAGGAAGACGGCGGGTTCCCGGACGATAGCCCGTCCCATGGCGATGCGTTGCCGCTGCCCGCCGGACATCTGCTTCGGTTTGCGATCGAGGAACGGATGGAGCTCCAGGATCTCCGCCGCCCAGCCAACCCGGCGGTCGATCTCCCCTTTCGGAACCTTCCGCAGGCGCAAACCCAGGGAGATGTTCTGACGTGCCGTGAGGTGGGGGTAGAGGGCGTAGTCCTGAAACACCATGGCCACGTCGCGCTCCCGGGGCGGCAGGTGCGTGACCTCCCGCTCACCGATGCGGACCGTTCCGCTCGTGACGCTCTCGAGCCCCGCGAGCATCCGCAGGATCGTCGATTTGCCGCACCCGGATCCGCCCACGAGGACCATCAGCTCGCCATCGGCCACCTGAAGGTCGAAGTCGTGAACGACGGTTGCGGTCCCGAAGTCCTTTCGGACATGCTCGAAGGAGACGATGGCCACGCTCTACCCCTTGGTCCCGGTGCTTGCCATGCTCTCGATGAAATAGCGCTGCAGGAACGCGTAGGCGGCCACCACCGGAAGCACCATCACCATGGCCGCCGCGAGCTTCGGGCCGAGCTGGCGTGGCCCGGCACCGCCACCCAGCGAGAAGACCGTCAGGAGCTGCGGCAGCGTCATGAGCTGCTCGTCGCGCACGACGAGCAGGGGCCACAGCACCTCGTTCCAGGCTCCCATGAAGGTGAGGATGCCGACCGTCGCCAGCGGCGCCTTCGCCAGGGGCCAGAAGACCGTGTACAGGATGCGC
>JBDGZR010000022.1:0-23771 GCA_039588495.1 Gemmatimonadota bacterium
GCGCCTGCGGCCCCGCGGGAGCTTTCGTGAGATCTTGACCCTGCTCAACCAGTCGGGCTGGTACCCGATGATCCACAGCTCGCCGCGCTGGTCGACCCCGCGAGCTTCACGATTATGGCGCGCCATCAGCTCCTCCCGGCTTGACCCGTTTCTCGACCATGGTTATTCATACTCTCGAATCCACCCCGCTTCTGCGACCTCTTGAAGCTATCCTGGAAATCCTGACGCTAACCGAAAACCCCTAGAGGGGCCTTCACTCCGACGGAGTTCGTTCCGTGGACATTGCAGAACTGAAGTCCAAATCCATCGCCGATCTTCACCAGATGGCCGAGGAGTTGAGCATCCACAACTACTCGGGCCTTCGAAAGCAGGACCTGATCTTTCGCATCGAGCAGAATCTCCTCGACTCGGATGTCGTCCTTCGCGGCGAGGGAGTCCTCGAGATCCTGCCGGAAGGCTACGGCTTCCTGCGCAGTCAGGATTGGAACTACCTCTACGGCCCAGACGACATATACGTCTCTCCGTCGCAGATCAAACGCTTCGACATGCGAACGGGTGACACCGTGCTCGGCCAGGTCAGACCTCCCAAGGAAGGCGAGAAGTACCTGGCGCTGTTGAAGGTAGAGTCGGTCAACAGCGAAGACCCGGAAAAGGCGAAGCACCGGATCGGCTTCGACAACCTGCGCCCGCGATACCCCGAGGAGAAGCTGAACCTCGAGCACGACGACGGCGACATCTCGATGCGCATCCTCGATCTCATCGCGCCGATCGGCAAGGGACAGCGGAGCCTGATCGTCTCGCCGCCCAAAGCGGGTAAGACCATTCTCCTCCAGAAGATCGCCAACTCGATCCTGCACAATCATCCGGAGTGCAAGCTCATCGTCCTGCTCATCGACGAGCGCCCGGAGGAGGTCACGGACATGGAGGAGAACGTGGCGGCCGAGATCATCGCCTCCACGTTCGACGAGCCGGCGGACCGGCACACGCAGGTGGCGGAGATGGTGCTCGAGAAGGCGAAGCGATTGGTGGAGTACCAGCAGGACGTGGTCATCCTGCTGGACTCTATCACCCGACTCGCCCGAGCGTACAACACGACGGTGCCTCACTCGGGCAAGATCCTCTCCGGGGGCGTTGACGCCAACGCCCTCCATAAGCCGAAGCGGTTCTTCGGTGCGGCACGCAACATCGAGGAGGGAGGAAGCCTCACGATCTGCGCGACCGCGCTCGTCGACACGGGAAGCCGCATGGACGAGGTGATCTTCGAGGAGTTCAAGGGAACGGGCAACAGCGAGGTGATTCTGGATCGGCAGATCGCCGACAAGCGAATCTATCCCGCCCTCGACCTCAACCGCTCCAGCACCCGGAAGGAAGAGCTTCTGCTCTCGGAGATCGAGCTCAACCGGATGTACCTGCTCCGCAATTTCCTCTCGGACATGCCGCCGGCCGAGGCCGTGCAGTTCCTCATCGAGCGCCTTAACCGGACCAACAACAACCAGGAGTTCCTCGACTCGATGGCGGCCGGCGAGTAGGGACGTGACCGAAGGGGACGAGTAGGGACGGTGACCGAAGGCGACCAGCACGACTCGGCCTCTGAAGCATACGTGGCAGCGCTCTCCCACCACGGCATCGGCGATGTCCAGCCGGCCTATCGCCAGTTTCTCCGGCGTCTGAAGGCGAATGACGCCGGCCTCTACGAGGAAGCCGTCGAGCGGTACCAGGCGGACGTGATCGGCGGAGCGGAGGCGGAGTCTGATCCGCTGCTCAGGTGGGTGCAGTACGGGGCCTGGCTTGCCGGGCAGATCTCTCCCGGACAGCTGGTCGCGGTCGACCGCCAGGGCCGGGCTCGAAAGCCCGCCGGCCCTCCACCGCTCGGCCCCTTGCTCCTTCATCTCCCCGAGGGCCAGGGTGAGCGGGGAATCCCGATCGCCATGCCGACCGAACCCAGCGAGGCCCAGGAGGCGACCCTGAAGCTCCTCTGCGGCTAGATCCGCGCCTGGACCCGGGTCAGTCCAGATCGAGCCTGTTGTTCGAGCGATCGGCGTCCAGCAGCACGGCGTCCGGGTCGATCTCCACCTCACCGGGACGAGCCGACGTGATGAACTCGACCCGCTGAGATCGCGCCCGGGACTCCGCTACCACCACCTTCCGGTCCACGCGCACCGTCACGGGCATCCAGATCTCACCGAGACGCTCGACCTCCACTACCGTGCGCCAGCTGCCGTCCGCCAGACGCTCCTGCTCCACGTCACGGACGGCATAGTCCAACGTATCGGTACCGTGGAGCCATGCATCGAAGAACCACTTCAGCCGTCTTCCGCTGACGGCCTCCGCGGTCCGGAGGAAGTCGGATTCGGTCACGTGACGGAACCGGTGGCGGGCGTAGTACTCCCGCAGCATACGTCGGAAGTCATCCTCGCCCAACAGCTCGCGTAGCATCCGGAGGATGGCGGAAGCCTTCGCGTAGGACATCGCGCCGTACATCTGAAAGCTCGAGAAGTCCTTGGCAGGGGTGCTCACCGCCTCGGCGATTCCCAGCTTTTCCAGCCGCGCCAAGCCGTCCACCGTGTTCAGCCACACGCCGGGACCTGCCTGCTGTTCCCGAAACCACGCCGTCAGGAAGCTCGCGAATCCTTCGTCCAACCAGGCCTCCCGCCACTCGTTGTTCGCCAGTATTCCATGCACGTACTGGTGCGCGACCTCATGAAGGATCAGGCCTTCACTGGCGGATCCGTTCATCACGAGCATCGGGAACTCGGTCCCTCCGCCCTCGAGCCGATGAAGATTGGTCAGCTGAGGGTACGGATACGGACCGAAGACCTCCTCCAACCATCGCAGCGCGCCGACGGTCCTCTCGAGGGCCAACCCTCCGCCCCACGATTCCCCATCTCGGGGCCGATACAGCACGTGGATTGCCAACTCGGCCGGGGGGTCCGAGCCTCCTCGTCGGACGACCGCACCCTCGTAGCGGTAGTCCGGATCGACGCTCCAGGCGAAGTGGTGCACGTCGTCCGCATAGAAGCGGACGCGCTTGCGCCCGGCAGCGACCTCGCGCGACAGGTAGCCAGGCGACGGCGTCGCCGCGAGAGGGCCGTAGAAGGTGTCCTGAAGGCGAGGCTCGCCGGTGCCCCGGTTGGCGGCGCGCCAACCGGGATCTCCCTCCACCGGGACTCCCGTCGCCCCGATGACCTGATCGTCCGCCAGATCCAGGACCACGTCGAACGCGGCGAACTCGCCGAAGAACTCGCCCTGCGGGTAGAGCGGGTGCTGCTGCCAACCTCCCTCATCGAAGACGGCGATACGCGGATACCACTGAGCGAAGTCGTAGTGGCGTCCGCCTCGGCACTGGCGACGACACAGGGTGGATGGACGCGCCTCCCAGCGGAGGCCGACGCTGACCTCGCCGCCCGGCACGAGGGGCGACGGGAGCGTCAGCTCGACGACGGTCGAGTCCGGCGCGCCGGGGAATCGAGCGACCAGATCCAGTCCCTCGATCGAGGCGCCCAGCAGGCGCTCGAACGCGTAATCGGGCTCAACGAGGCTCTGGAAATCGTACGCCGGACGCTGCTCGGTTCGCGCCCACAGGCTGTTGGGGCGGAAGGCGTTCAGATGCAGGTGCAGATAGACGACGTCCAAGGTGTCAGCGGAGCGGTTCGTGTACGTCAGGATCGCCGCCGCCCGCAGGAGCCCTGCCTCCTCGTCCAGGACCGCCTCGATCGCATAGCGCACGCCCTGCTGGAACTCACCGCCGCCTGCCCGCACAGGACCGGCCGGCCACACCGCCGGGACGAGCAACGCGATCGGAAGCGCCGGCCACGCTCGGCGAGAGAGCGACGCCAACGACAACGACTACTCTGTCTTCTTCCGGGACCGCTTCCGGAGCTTCTCCAGTCCCGCAATGTCCTTCTTCTCGTAGGCCTCGTTGGCCTTGGACATGAGCTCGGTGTGGTCCTCCCGGATGTCTTCGGCGGCGAGGTCCGGGTGAAGGTCCCGCGCCGCACCCCTGAACGCGCTCTTCAGGGCCTTGGCATCCCGCTGCTCCTGCTCGAACACCACATCGTCGATCGCCTTGCCGGAAAGCACCTCGTCCGTCCACGTGACCGGGAGCGCGAGCACGGGGCCGGGCCCTCGACGGATCACGCGTTCGGTATGGCTGCCGCGGAGGGCATCGATGAGCACGTCGCGCCCGTCGGTAGTCATCACGATCAGGTTGGCTGAGAGGCGATCGGCTTCCGACACGATCTGGGCCGTCGCGTCGCCGCTCAGGACGACCGTCGTCCACTCGATGCCGGACTCATCGGGAAGGGTGACGACCGGAACGTTCTCCGGATCGCCCACGTGAAGAAGCGTGACATGCACCCCACCGCCGACCACGCGGGCGACCCGGGTCGCGAACTGTATCGCGGGCTGCGGGCTCGGCGTGTGAGCGACCGGCACCAGCATTCGCCCCAACGTCAGGTGGCCGCTGGAAGGCGACACGAAGCCGCGGCCTTCGCTCGGCACGAAGAGCGACATCGCGTCGGAGCTCCGCGCCACCTCCTCGGCGACGGACTGCCTGAGCCACCGCGCGCGGCCGCTTCGTCCCCTCGTCGCGAGAACGATCAGATCGGTCGGATGGTCGGTCATGTAGTTGTGGCACGCAACCACCGGGTTCTTCTCACGGACCACGACCTTTTTCACACGCACCGACAACTGGTCGAACACCGCGGAGCGCGAGCTGCCGGAATCGATCACGCCCCAACCCTCCAGGGTTCCGCGTACGGACGGAAAGTTCTCCCAGCTCGTCGACTTATCGCCTCCGGCGTGGAGAAGGGTAAGCTTGGTCTTTCGGATCAGCGCGATGGCCAGCGCGTGGGCAAAGGCCTTTCGGCTCCCCTCGGAGAAATCCGTGGGGTGCAAGACCGACCTGACGAGTGGAAGATCGTAGCTATCGGCCACGACCAGGCCTCCTTCCTTGGTTGGACAACTGCTCGCTTCCTCGGTCCGAGAACAGCCCGCCCCGGGCAACTCGGCAAACGCTCATTACGCGACCGGCGTAGCTGCGGCAAGAGTCGGGCGCTCCAGACGACATCGGGAGCGCGCTGTTTGCGCCTGATGGGATCTTCCGCTATACCGAAAGTGAACCGAAGACAACCATCACCCTTCACGCCGAGATTGAAGACCGTGGTCAAGCCTTCACTCCAGCAGGAGCGAATTCTGCCCCGCTTCATCGAACAGGAGATGCGCGACTCGTTCATCGACTACTCGATGAGCGTGATCGTCCAACGCGCTCTGCCCGATGCCCGTGACGGTTTGAAGCCGGTGCATCGACGAATCCTGTACGCCATGCACGAGCTGGGCCTGCGGCCGGACAGGCCGTACAAGAAGAGCGCAGCGGTGGTGGGCGACGTACTCGCCAAGTACCACCCTCACGGCGACAGCGCCGTCTACGACACCATCGTGCGCATGGTGCAGGAGTTCTCGCTTCGCTATCCACTTCTGGACGGCCAGGGAAACTTCGGCTCGATCGATGGCGACAGCGCGGCGGCCTATCGCTACACGGAAGTCCGCCTGGCACCGATCGCACTCGAGCTCCTCTCCGAGATCGATCTCGACACATCCGATTGGCGGTCGAACTTCGACGGCCGGCTCGAGGAGCCCACGACGCTGCCGGCCAGACTCCCCCACCTGCTGCTGAACGGTTCGGACGGCATCGCCGTCGGAATGGCAACCAAGATCCCGCCCCACAACCTCCGCGAGCTTCTGGCAGCTGCCGACCGGTTGATCGAGGACCCCGATTGTAAGGTGGCGCACCTGTTGGAGCACGTTCAGGGCCCGGACTTCCCCACCGGCGGATACATCTGGGGTCGTGGCGGGATCCGGCAGGCGTACGAGACCGGTCGAGGGCTGGTGGACATGCGAGCGCGCCTGCACGTGGAGGAGGGCGGATACGGCAAGAGCCTGCTCGTGGTCACCGAGCTGCCGTACCAGGTGAACAAGACCCGGGTCATCGAGCAGATCACGAAGATGGTGCGACAGGGCAGATCCGACGCCATCAGCGATCTTCGGGACGAGTCCGACCGGGACGGCGTACGGCTCGTCATCGAGCTCAAGCGGGAGGCGGATCCGCGAAAGGTGACCGAAGCGCTGTTCAAGAAGACCCAGCTCCGAACGACGTTCGGGGTCATCATGATCGCCTTGCAGTCGGGGCGTCCCCAAGAGATGAACCTCAAGGAGGCTCTCGCTTCCTTCATCGATTTCCGCCTCGACGTGATCCGGCGACGCGCCGCTTTCGAGCTCGAGCGGTCGGAGGATCGCGCGCACGTGCTGCACGGTCTTCTTGTCGCACTGGACCGGATAGAGCGGGTGATCGAGATCATTCGGAGCTCTCGGGACCCGGCGTCGGCAGCCAACAAGCTGCGGAAGGAGCTCAAGCTGTCTGAGCCTCAGGCCGAAGCGATCCTGGCGATGCGACTCTCCCGTCTCACCACCTTGGAGCACCGCAAGCTTCACGAGGAGCTGGACGAGCTCGGCACCAAGATCGAGGACTTGCGGAAGCTGGTCGAGAAGGAACCCGAGCGTAAGCGTCACCTTCGGCGTGAGCTCTCCGAGCTCGCGACGCTGTACGCCGATGGTCGCCGCACAGAGATCCTCGAAGGGGGCCAGTTCCCCCTTCCCTCCGGCGGCGCCTCCGGGGCCGTGCTCGTTCTCATCAGTCGATTGGGGTATGTGAAGGCGATCGCGGCGCGGGCCGGTGCCGGGCTCTCGGGTGCGGAGGCTCTCGAGGGGAGGGTCGGCGATTTCGCGCGTCGCGCGTTTCTCTGTCGCGGAGGAGACCACCTGATGGCAGTGACCGCCTCGGGCTCGGTGCACACGCTCTCCCTGTCGGAGCTCCCTCTCGATACGCGAAGCTCCCGCGGCCGAGCGCTCACCGATTTCATCGACCTGACCGAAGGGGACCGGGTTGTCGCCGTGAGACCGGTCGACGACTGGACGGACCATTATCTGGTCACCGTCACCCGCCGGGGGAAGGTGAAGCGGACGGATTTGTCGGAATACTCGAACGCCCGGTCGAGCGGCATCATCGGAACCGGTCTCTCGAACGAGGACGAGGTCACGGCAGCACTGGTGACCGACGGATCGGGAGAGCTCGTCCTGGCGACCCGGCTTGGACAGGCGATCCGGTTCTCCGAGGAGGAGGTCCGGCCCATGGGTAGAAGCGCACACGGCGTCCGCGCCATCGACCTCGCCCCCGGCGATGAGGTGATCGCGGCCGTGGCACCGAGGCGGGATTCCAGTTTCTGCCTGGCGACGCGCCGGGGCCACGGAAAACGTCTGCCGGTTACCGAGCTCCGGCTCCAGTCTCGGGCGGGCAAGGGGATGGGCATCCTGCCCGACCTGGAGAAGGTGGGCGAGCTGATCGGTCTGGTGGAGCTGCACGGGAACGATCGCCTGGTTTGGGAGCTGGCCTCCGGTGAGCTCGTCTTCAGCGACGGAGATCTGCTGAAAGCGCGCGCGAGACGGGCAGCGACGCTTCGGGTGTTGCGGGACATCGACGCGGACTCCGTCGTCAAGGCGATCCACGTCGCGGCCACGGGTGCGTCCGATGCCGAAGGCGACGAGAGCCCCACCTCGGCCGGCGACGAAGAGCTCTCAGCCGAGAGGCCGGCGGCCCCTGTCGGCGGCCCCTTGCAGGCTCAGCTGGAGCTGGCGGGCGACCGATGAGCGTTCCTGAGGCGCCGCCTGCGATGGAACCGTGAGTGGTCCGAAGGGCTAGATAACGACGGCAAAACGTTGTCCCGCGACCCAGCCCGACCTATTCTTCGTCGGCACGCGGAGCGTGCCAGAACGGCATGCCCCCGAGTCTAGAGATCGACTTGCAGAAGAGTCGGCACCTCATGAGCCAGCGGTCCCGGAAGGAACACCCCCCGATGCGGCGCCGTCACGGGCGTACCTCGCTCGCTGCGGTCGGCCTCCTCGTTGTGGCCTCACAGGGCCTCGGGCAGGAGGTGCGTGGTGTCACGGTACCGCAGACCGTACAGCGTCCCGTGGTCGAAGGCCGGCGAATCGCAGAGCAGAACTTCGCTCTCAGGCAGGCTCTCCTGGCCCTAGAGAGCGTGGATCCGGAGCCGGGTCGAGTCACCCTGTACATCACGAACCGGCGCGATGACGATCTCTGGCGAGTCTACTTCGGGTCTCTGGATTTCCCGAACCGGCGGTTCATGGTCGCGTACGAGGCAACGCAGCGGTCGCCGGGCAGCGATGAGTTCGTCATCACCAGCAACCCCGAGGACGTTCCGGCGGACGAGTTCGTGTCGAGAGCGGCGATGGCCCTCATCACGGCGTTGAACGCGTTCGAGCCCCCCCAGATCACCTTCTACCCGCACGTGTTCAGAGAGAGCGACGGCCGCTGGGTCACCTACTTCCTGCCGAGCCTCGTGCCGCCGGGAAGCATGCCTCAACAGGTCGATTCCCGCGTTGTGGTATCGCCGGACACGCGAAGCGTCCTGGAGTCGACCCGCTTCTACGCCGAGATCAACTTCAGCTACGCCATGAACGGGACGGCGGCGAGGCGCAGTGAGATGGAGCGGAAGGGTATCGAGCGGTTCGTCAACTACGTTCTGCCGCGGATGGCGGCCCAGCCGACCGTGGCTCCGGTCGCTCTTCTGCTGAACCTGTACACCTGCTCCCTGACCCCGCACGAGCTGGCGCCCGCCTGCCGTCGCTGATCGCCGTCGGCTGACGGCCGGTTCCGACCCTACTCGAAATCGCCCGGAACCGCCTTGGCCAGCCGCTCCTCGAACTCCTCCGGCGTTCTGAAGGCGCCCACGTCGAGCTCGAAATCCGGACGCTCCATCGGCTCCAGCTTCTCCAGCAGCTCGCGGACCTCGCGCCCCGAGAGTCCGACCTTCGCCAGCTCCTCCGGTCCGAGCGGGCCGGCCTCCGCACGCGGGGCGAGACCTCCATCTCGAACCTCGAGTAGGCGGCGGAGAGCATCGAGCTCGCCGTGGCTCACCCGGCTCCCGCAGACCTGGTAATCGATCCAGGCCTCGTAGCTGAGGGGCGCGACCCTCTTCAGCATGCCTGCCATCACCCGACCGAACTGCTGGATCTCCCATTGGGCGTGGGGGTCGACCCTGAGGGTGAGGAAGTGGATGAGGTTGTGGAGATCGATCTTCCAGTACCACTGCGTATAGGTGGAGAGCGGGAGATCGATTCGGGCCAGCTCGCGGGCCACGTCCTCGGCAAGCAGCCACTCGTACGCATCCGCGGCCGCGGCCCGAGCCTCCTCCCAGCGCTCGACCGCCAGCCGGTAGACGTCGTCGCTGACGCCCTCCACCTCGCGTCCCTGACGGTTGGCATCGCTTTGCGCCGCGACCTGGGTTTGTTCCGGACGATAGAAGAGCAGCGGCATGAGGCTGTACCGGCCGCTGTACTCGTTCACGGAAGCCGTGCGATGCCGTATCCACTGTCGTGCCACGAAGATCGGCATCGCGCAGTGGAACTTGAACTCCACCATCTCGCTGGGCGTCGTGTGGAGATGCCGGCGCAGATACCGGATCAGGCCCCGCGTCTGGCTTTGCTTCCGGGTCCCGTAGCCGTAGCTCACCCTGGCGGCCCGCTCGATGCTGTCGTCCGTGCCCATGTAGTCGATCAAAGCGACGAAGCCGTGATCCAGCACCGGGCAATAGAGGCCGAGGATCTCCTCGGCGGCGGGCACCGTCGGTCGCTTGGTCTCCATTATCTTCTCGGGTGTTGGGAGCCGGGACAGCAGCTCCACCGCAGCTTCCGGCTGAAGGCTCAGACGTCCAAGTTTCGCACGTAGCGGGCGTTTTTCTCGATAAACTCGCGACGCGGCTCCACTTCCTCTCCCATCAGACGCTCGAACAGCAGCGAAGCCTGCGTGGCCTCGTCGATCGTGACCCTGAGAAGGGTGCGCTTCTCCGGGTTCATCGTCGTGTCCCACAGCTGGTCGGCGTTCATCTCGCCGAGGCCCTTGTACCGCTGCACGTTGACGCTCCCCTTGGCACCATCGAGACTCGCCAGAACCTCCTCCCGCTCCTCGTCCGAGTAGCAGTAGAACTCCTTCTTGCCCTTCTGGATGCGGAAGAGCGGCGGCTGGGCGATGTACACGTAGCCGGCCTCGATCAGCTCCTTCATCTGGCGGAAGAAGAAGGTGAGGAGAAGCGTCCGGATATGAGCGCCATCCACGTCGGCATCGGTCATGATTATCGTCTTGTGGTACCGCGCGGACTCGATATCGAAGTCGTCGCCGATGCTGGTGCCGATGGCCGTGATCATCGCTCGGATCTCGGTGTTGGAGAGGATTCGGTCGATCCGCGCCTTCTCCACGTTCAGGATCTTCCCACGGAGCGGAAGGATCGCCTGAAAGGTCCGATCCCTGCCCTGTTTCGCCGTGCCTCCAGCCGAGTCTCCCTCGACGAGATACAGCTCCGAGATCGAGGAGTCGGTGATCGAGCAGTCCGCCAGCTTCCCGGGGAGGATGCCCGTCTCGAGGGCCGAGCGTTTCCGAGTGAGGTCGCGCGCCTTCCTGGCAGCGTCCCGTGCGCGTGAGGCCTGGACCGCTTTCTCGATGACCGTCTTGCCCGCCGCAGGATGCTCGTCGAGCCACGTATAGAGCTTGTCGTTGACCAGGCTCTCCACGATTCCGCGGACTTCGCTGTTGCCCAGCTTGGTCTTGGTTTGCCCTTCGAACTGCGGCTCGAGCACCTTTACGGAGAGAATCGAGGTAAGCCCTTCCCGCACGTCGTCGCCGGACAAGGCGAGGTCTCCCTTCTTCAGCAGACCGTGCCTGTCGCCGTACGAGTTGATCGTCCGGGTGAGCGCGGCCTTGAAGCCCGTAAGGTGCGTCCCGCCCTCGTGGGTGTTGATGTTGTTGACGAAGGTGAAGGTGTCCTCGTTGTATCCGTCGTTGTACTGCATCGCGACCTCCACCTCCACCTCGTCCTGGAGGCCCGCGAAATAGACGATATCCTCGTGAAGCGGCGTCTTCTGCCCGCGCAGGTAGGCGACGAACTCGGAGATGCCGCCCTCGAAGTGGAAGATCTCCTCGCGCTGGCCCTCTCCGTTCTCCTCCCGTTCGTCGCGGAGGATGATGCGCACACCGCGGTTCAAGTACGCCAGCTCTCGCAGACGCGCGGCGAGGGCATCGAATTGATAGTGCAGCTCGGTGAAGACCTCCGGATCGGGCTTGAAGCTCACCTCGGTGCCCGTCTCTTTCGTCTTCTCGCCCTTCTCCAGCTCGGTGGTCTTGAGGCCCCGCGAGAACGTCTGCCGCCAGACGTGGCCGTCACGGGCGACCCTGACCGTGAGCCACTCGGAGAGAGCGTTCACGACGGAAACGCCGACCCCGTGCAGGCCACCGCTGACCTTGTAGCTGCTCTTGTCGAATTTGCCGCCGGCGTGGAGCGTCGTCAGCGCCACCTCTACGCCCGGGAGCTTCTCGGTCGGGTGGTTGTCGACCGGGATGCCGCGGCCGTCATCCTGTACGGTGACCGAGTTGTCCGCGGCGATCACGACCTCGATCTCGCTGCAGAATCCGGCCATCGCCTCGTCGATCGAGTTGTCGACAACCTCGTAGACGAGGTGATGGAGACCGCGGGCGGCGGTCGAGCCGATATACATGCCGGGCCGCTTGCGAACGGCTTCCAGGCCCTTGAGGACCTGGATTTGCCTCGACGTGTAATCGTCCGAGTTGCCCTTGCCGGTCGGCTTCTTCGCCGATTGCACCTTCGTCCTCTTTGGGGATGTCTTGGCCATCTAACCCTTTCCTGCCTGCACGAATACGATCTTCTCGATTCGGCCACGGCGTCTGCCTGCATTGATCCGGCGAAGCAGCTCGTGGCGCATCATGTTCAGCTCGCTGAGCCAGGCCGCGCTAACGACCTCGACGAACAGCGTTCGTCCACTCACCCGTGTGCCGACGGTCACGCGCGCGATGTGCGGGCCGACGAGCTTCTCCCAGTCGAGAGCCACGCCGGCACGCTCGACCCGCTCCGTGACCCCGAGTCGGTCGAGGAGCCCGCCTACGAGATCACCCACCGGCTCTGGTCGCTCACCCCGCTTGCGCTCGAGGCGCTCCGCGCGTGATTCCACCTGGCTACCGCTCACCAGCTCCGTCCTCGGCTCACCGCTCGAGCCGTCCGCCACCGATGCTCCATTCCTCGAGCCCGCCCCTGAGCGCGATGTCGGCCGGCTTCGGGGCTGTGAGAACGGCCTGGCCGGAGCGGCCATCCTCGAGCAGCGAGAGCAGACTGCCCGAGCGCTCCCGGTCCAGTTCGGCGAACACGTCGTCGAGCAGGTAGACGGGCTCGACGCCCGCGCGGTCGCGCAGAGTGTCCGCCTCAATCAGACGGAGCGCGAGCGCTGCCGTCCGCTGCTGTCCGCCGGACCCGAACCTCCGAATGGCCCGGTCTTCCTCGTCAGCGACTGCAGAGCTCAGATCCAGATCATCCCTGTGCGGCCCGACCAGCGTCCTTCCCTGCTGTCTCTCCCGTTCCTCTGCCGAGGCGAGAGCTTCCCGAAAGCGCGCCTCCCAGGTACTCTCGTCAGCCATCGACACGGGCGGGCCGACCGATGACCGGTACTCGAGGCGCGCACCCGGCCCCCCGGAAATCGACTGGTGGTATCTGGAGAATCCACCCGCCCGCTCCGCCGCCCATTCGGCCCGCTCCCTCATCACCGAGGTCCCGGCGCTCACCAGCTCGTCGGTCCAGGGCTGCAGCTCATCGGAGGTTGCAGCGCTTCGCAGCGCGCCGTTTCGCTGAGCCACGGCGACCCGACATCGCTGCAGAGCGGCCAGATACCCCGGCCGGACGAGCGACAGGAGGATGTCCAGGAAGCGCCGGCGAGCAGCGGGAGGGCCGCTCACCAGCTCGACATCCGCCAGGCTGAGGGCCACGACACCGAGCGTCCCGAGCGCATCCGAGAGACGCTCGACCTCGACGCCGTTCACCTCGACCTTCTTGCGGCGCGTGCTCTTCTGGTAGGCGGCCGCGATGCTCCGCTCCCCGTCCGGTCCCTCCACCGTGCCTTCGATTCGGAACGTGTCGTCGCCAAGCCTCACCAATTCGGCGTCCGGGGCTCCGCGAAACGAGCGGAAGATGCCGAGATAGTAAATCGCCTCGAGAAGGTTCGTCTTTCCGGAGCCGTTCGGACCGACGATGGCGACTCCGGATGGCGGGAACTCGCATGCGAGGTCCGCGAAGTTGCGGAAGTGCCTGAGGCGGAGCGCCTTGAGAATGACTCTTTCAGTCGGCGAATCTACCTCTCGCGGCTCGTCGGGATGGTCACTCTGGTACAGCACTTCCGGACTCTTCAAGCTATACCGAAAACCCTTGTGCTGCAACGACAATCCCGAGGTTCGGCACGGTCCGCAAAACCGGCCGCATCTGCTCTCTGCAACGGGCTCGACGCTTCACGAAATCGCTGACGACAGGCTCTTCGCCACTCTAGTCGGAGAGCCCTCTCCCCGTCCTCCTCCGTGATGGCCCGCGGCATACATGCGGCGCAGAAGGGGCCGAGCGAATCGCTTCTCACGGTAACTCCTCGAACATGATCTCGGTGATCTGCGCGATGCCGCTTCCCATGAGCCCGGCGCCGACCAAGCCGACCTTCGTTTACCTCGGCCACATTCTTTTCCTATCGCCCACTGATATGCTATTGCTACTCGGCGTATAGCCGCTTACGTGTCGCGGTAATAGCTAGTTACGGAGCGTCGTGAGCTCGGCGGCGTGACTACCGGGGCGACTTGAAATTGGATCAGACGCCGTCCGACCGGCCAGACCTGGATCCGGTGAGCAGCCATTCCCGCCACCCCGGCCCATCCTTTTCCCCACCGATTTGCCCTTGCTCCAGCCGATCCAGGAGCCCGAGGACCGCGAGCTCGATGCGATCTCTGGCCTTGTGAATGGTCCGGGCCGCGGCCCATGAAGCGACCCCCAGGAAGCCGATCGCCAGAAAGGGAGCGATCACGATCGCTGCTCCGGTACCGGCGAGGATCGCGGATCCGACGGCGCCGGCCGTACCGCTGGCACCCAGGCCCAGAAGCCAGCCGGTCGCTTGTCCCGCCCGCAGGTTTCGAATGTCGACCGAGAGCGTGACGAGCGACCATCCCGACTCCAGCCCCTCGACGGCCAGCTGGACGTTCCGTGCCTTTGCCAGGTCGTAACCGTGCCCACCCACGTCGAGCGAGCGCTGCATCTGCTTGATCAGGCCCGCCGCGGGCTCCCAAAGCGAGCGGCCCGGTTTCTGCCGGACCGGATGTAGGCTCTCCTTTTCCTCGAGATGCCGTTCGAGCCGCGCCTGCACCTCCGCGGGATCGCCGCGCACGGCACGGCTGTGCCGAACGACGCCCGGCCCCCAGAGCCGTGCCGGCAGGCCGCCATCGACGGGAAGGGTCGGCAGGAGGGACTCGGCCTGGACCTCGGCCAGGGCCCTCCTAACGTGGCGCGGTTCGAGCCCCACCTCCTCGGCGATTCGCACGACCTCGCCGACATCCAGATCGGTGACGTCCTCTCCCTCGTCGAACTGGAGCTTCGCGGCCCGACGGAAGACTCGTTCGAGCTCGCCCGACGAAACCCGCCTGGCGGGAAGCCCGGACGCTCCGACGTCGGCGGGACTCCCTGCGTCTGGAGGCCTCTCGGCGTCGGCAGGAGCGCCGGCTAACGGGTCGGAACCCGAGCCGGGGTCAGCCATCCGGCTCTTTGCGGGCAGACAGCTTCCCGGCCTTTCGCTCCTCGGCTGGCGCGGTCGTGCCCGACGCCAACCGGCTGCGCGCTTCGCGATCGCCCTCGAGCTGGCCTCGAGCGTCGGCACCTTCGAGAGCTGTCGAGCCATCCTCCAGCGTGCCTTCCAGCGCTACGCCTTCCGGGATTCCGGCCGCCGCCTTCATGCTCTGCATGAAGGGCGCGAAGTCCAGAGGAAGCGGGAATAGCGTCGTCGAGTTGTTCTCGGCAGCTATCTCCGCGGCCGTTTGCAGGAAACGCAGCTGAATCGACGCCGGTTGGGTGCTCAGAAGCGCCGCTGCCTTGGTCAACTTGTCGGCGGCCTGCAACTCGCCCTCCGCGTTGCTCACCTTGGCTCGCCGCTCTCTCTCGGCCTCCGCCTGCCGGGCGATCATCCGCTTCATCTCCTGGGGAAGATCGACGTCCTTCACCTCGACGGCGGTCACATCGATTCCCCACACGTCCGTTCCCTCGTCGATGATCTGGCGCAGGATCTCGTTGAACTTCTCCCGCTCGGCCAGCAACTCGTCCAGCTCGGCCTGGCCGATCACCGAGCGCAGCGTCGTCTGGGCGAGCTGCGAGGTCGCGAACAGGTAGTCCTCGATCTCCAGCACCGCCCTCTGAGCCTTGGACACGCGGAAGTAGAGAACTGCGTTCACCTTCACCGAGACGTTGTCGCGCGTGATGACATCCTGCGGCGGGATGTCCATCGCGATGATCCGAAGGCTGACCCGGACCATCCTCTCGACGCCGAACGGAACGAGGAAGATGAGGCCAGGACCGCGAAGCGGCCGGACTCTCCCCAGCCGGAATACGACCGCTCGCTCGTACTCCTTGAGAATCCTCAGGCTGGTCGCGAGCGCCGCCGCGCCGCCGATGGCCAACATGGCTAGGAACGGTTCCATTTCAACACCTTTCCTGGTGCGGTCGGGACCGGACACGTCGAGTCCGGCGCAACCGGAAACAGCGTAAAGCGTATTAGTAAAGTACCGATGCCAACAGGTCTTTCACTGACCGATTCAAACCTCCACCACGACAGCGATCCCCTGGCCGCCACCGATGCATGCGGAGCCCAACCCCAACCCGCCTCCACGCCGGCGGAGCTCGTGCAGGAGATGGGTGGTGATCCGAGCCCCGCTCGCGGCCAGGGGGTGGGTGAGGGCGATCGCGCCACCGTTGACGTTCACCTTCTCGCGGTCGAGGTCCAGCTCCTTTTCCACCGCGACGTACTGCGGCGCGAACGCCTCGTTCACCTCGACGATTGTCATGTCGCCGAGCGAGAGGCCGGCGCGATCCAGCGCCGCCCGCGAGGCCGGAGCCGGACCTAGCCCCATGATACGCGGCGGCACACCGACTACCGCCCAGGAAACGAGGCGACCCATCGCCTCGAGCCCTTCGGCGCGGGCATACTCGGCATCGGCGATCACCAGCGCCGCCGCCCCATCGCCGATCCCGCTCGCGTTTCCGGCCGTCACGAGGCCGTCCTTCCTGAAGTAGGGCCGCAGCCTGGCGAGATCGTCGAGACTGGTGTCAGGACGCATGTGCTCGTCGGCCCGGAACTCGACCTCTCTCCCCTTTACCTGGACCGTCACCGGGACGACCTCACTCTCGAATCGACCTTCGTCCCAAGCAGCCTTGGCCCGCCCCTGGCTCTGAAGCGCGTACTCATCCACCTCGAGGCGCGTGACGGCGTACTCCTCAGCCAGGTTCTCCGCCGTCTCTGCCATCGAAAAGCCGCAGTAGGAGTCCATAAGCGCCTCCCACAGCGTGTCCTCAAAGGGCGCGGCGGGCCCGAGACGAAGCTTCCCCCAGCGAACACCCCGGACCACGTGCGGAGCCTGACTCATCGATTCCGTCCCGCCCGTCAGGCAGAGCTGGCTGCCACCGAGGAGGATCGCTTCGGCCCCATCGATCACGGCCTGAAAGCCGGAGCCGCAGAGGCGGTTCAGCGTCGCCGCAGGAACCTCGATCGGCAGGCCCGCTCGGAGACCGACATGGCGGGCCAGGTAGATGGCGTCGGCCGACGTCTGGATCACGTTCCCGAAGAAGACGTCGTCGAAGTCGTCCGAGCCGGCTCCGGAGCGCTCGATCGCCGCGCTGGCGGCAACGACCCCGAGGTCCGTCGCCGTCTGCTCTCTCAGGCTCCCGCCAAAGGCACCGAATGGCGTTCGGACGGCCGAGAGGAACACCACGTCCCTTTCACTTCCCATGGTCCCCATAATTCCAAGCCTCTTCGGCTGATCGTCGCGTGCTGCAACTCCGGAGCGCCGTCGCGGTGGGTGTGGGAGACGGCCGTGGAGCCCGAGCCTAAGCCTACACCAAAAACCGGCTTTTGGCACCGCCGGATCGAGACCCGGCTCAGTCCGCCCCGGCTACGTCCTCCGCGATCCACCGGCCCACCTCTTCGGTGGTCCGATCTCCCCCGAGGTCCGGCGTCCTGATCCCGGCATGAAGCGCTCGATCCACCGCTGCTTCGATTCGCTCCGCGGCCTCCGCTGCGCCGTTCTCGCGGGCAAGCATGGCAGCGCTCAGAACGGCCGCCATCGGATTCGCGATCCCGCTTCCGACGAGGTCGGGGGCGCTTCCATGGACCGGCTCGTACAGGCCACGGCCGATGAGATCCAGGTTCGCCGACGGAGCGAGGCCGAGGCCGCCGACGAGGCCGGCACCGAGGTCTGAGAGGATGTCTCCGAGTAGGTTCTCGGCCACGATCACGTCGAAACGCGCGGGGTGGCGCACCAGCTCCATCGCCAGGGCGTCCACATAGCGCGTCTCCGCCTCCAGCTCCGGATACTCCTCCGCAATCTCCAGGAAGACCCTTCGCCACAAGCCGTAGACATGAGGCACGGCGTTGGCCTTGTCGCCGAGCGTCACGCGACGTCGACCCTCTCGGCGAGCCAGATCGAACGCCGCCCGCACCACGCGGTCGACCCCGTAGCGCGTCGCCAGTGACTCGCTGATCGCCACCTCCTGCGCGGTGCCGGGCCGCAGCGATCCTCCGGAGCCCGTATAGAACCCCTCCGTGTTCTCGCGCACGATCGCGATATCGATCGTCTCGCTCCCGGAGAGCCGGAGCGGCGTGAGGTCCGGGCTCCTGAGCCTCACCGGGCGGAGGTTTACGAAGAGGTCTAGGCCGAAACGAAGGCCTAAAAGGATGTCCCGTGCATGCGCCCCGTCCGGGACGCGAGAGTCGCCCACGGCTCCGACGAGAATCGCCGAGAACTCGTCGCGGAGCCGGGCGAATGCATCCTCGCCCAGGGTCTCGCCAGTGGCGAGGTAGTGATCGGCGCCGTGCGGAAACGTCTCGAACTCGACGGAGATCCAGCCGGCGGACTCGGCCGCCTCCAGGACCCTACGTGCCTCTCGAACGACCTCGGGCCCGATGCCATCGCCCGGCAGAAGGGCGATTCGGATCACGCGCTCGAGGCGCTCGCCGCAGAGATTCCTTTGCCGCATCTGGGACAAAACGCCCACCCGGCGTTCATCTCCTCGCCGCACGCCGGGCAACACGGCCGATCCTGATCCGCACCGCAGAACACGCAAAAGCGCAGATCGGGTCGAGGCGGAAGCTCGCGGCTGCACCCCCAGCACGCCGCATCTGCCCGCAGGCCTTCGTCCGGCGTATCCGCAGGGTCGGCGGCCGGCAGACCGGAGAACGTCGAGGGCTCGGCTGCGCTTCCGGGCGTCTCGTCGGCCGACTCGGATTCCGGGACATCGAAGACGGTGCCCAGATCCGACTGAATATCCAGCTGGGCAGCCGAGAAGTTCTTGAGAAAGCCGAGCCCCGGCTCCGGTGAAGCCGCCTCGTCCCTCACGGCGGAGCGCAGCTCGTTCTCCGCTGGAAGCAGGTATCGGTCGGCGGAGAGCAGCTGCAGCATCTCGATATCGTACTCCGCCTTGGTGGCGTAGCCGACCGAGCCGCGGCAGATATGGTAGGGGAGCAGGGTCCGATGAAGCTCGGCGACCGAGATCGACGCATCTCCGGCGCGACCCGCTTCATCCAGTCGACGGGCCAGCAGCGCCGCCAGAGCCTCCACGCTCATCGTCCGATCCTCAGGGCACCGGCCTTCTCGGAGCCGCGGATGAAGGCCTCCGGATCATCGTCCGGGATGGGTATTCCGGTCGTGCGGTGTATGACGCTCGCGGCCGCCCGCATGAACTGGTCCATCGACATCGTGGGATCCGGACCGTCGTCTCGCAACGCCCGAACGATCTCCTCCCAATTGCCGCTGTAGACGCGACCGTCTTTCGCGTGCACGACGTGTGGAGGCTGGCCGGGCAGCCCGAAGAGATCCAGCTGGCCGGGCGCGAACGTATGCTCGGTCCTGGCCTCGAGAGCCGCGAGCAACCGATCCTCAGGAGTCGGCTCCACGGTGAGCTCCGCGAGGCGCGAGAGGTACGGGTCGAGAATCGGCGAGTCTTCCGGCACCTGGCGGTAGCTCCGCAGCAGCTCGATTGTCCGCCACAAGGCGAGCGCATCCCAGAACTCCGCCGGCGGGACCTGTTCGAGTGTCGTGAGCGCTCGCCGCAGCTCTCCCCTCTCGTACAGCACCGTGCCGAGGAAGACCCTCGCCTCGTGCTGCCCCGCGTCCTCGTCGAGCGCCCGCTCCAGATAAGGCTGTGCTTCCTCTGGTCGACCGAGGTTGTAGAGCGTATAGGCGATCTCCGCCGCGGCATCGGCCGGACCTCCGTTCCGCAGGCTCCGCTCGAAGAACGAGAGCGCCCGCTCGTAAAGACCCTCCCGGTAGAGCGCCCGGCCGATCGCCAGCGAGAGCTCGGCCTCGGCGTCGCTGCCCACGATCATGGCACGGTCGAAAACGGCGAACGCCCGCGCCCGATCCAACTTGAGCAGGGCTTCGCCGAGACCGATCAGCGCGTCCTCGTGATTCGGATCGAGCTCCAACACCTGGTCGAACGCTCGACGGGCCCAGACGTACTCCTCGCACGCCAGCTCGGCATACGCCAGCGAGACTCGAAGGACGACGCTCTCCGGGTGATCCGAGATCCCTTGACGCAGAAGGCGACGAGCGCTCTCCCACTCTCCGCGCTCGTACAGCTGCTGTGCCTCCCGATCGTACCGTTCGCTACTCCAGACTTCCCCGTTCACGCTGGTCGCTTCCTCCCCTTCAGGCTTCGACCGCCCGTCTCCTCTTCGGCCGGGCTCCCGGCGTCACCGCCCGCCTCGACGCCGGGATGGTGCAGCTCCAGCAGCGTCACGCGCCTGTCGGCCACCTCACGGACCTCGAGCTCGACCTCGCCGAGCGGGACGCGCTCCCCCTCCTTCGGGATACGTCCCAGGGTGCCGATCACGTAGCCGGCAACCGTGTCGTACTCCTCGTCGAGCGCCGGCAGATCGAGCTCCTCCACGAGGTCCGACAGCGACATGCCGCCGTCCACCTCGACCCGCCCGCCGGGCTTTACGGCGATGTCCGGCTGCTCGGCAACATCGTGCTCGTCGTAAATGTCGCCGACGATCTCCTCGAGCAGGTCCTCCAGGGTCACGATGCCGTCGGTGCCGCCGAACTCATCGACCACGACGGCCAGGTGCACCTTCTGCCGTCGCATCTCGGCAAGCAGATCGTCCACGTGCTTGCTCTCCGGCACGTAGAAGGGAGCGCGCGCCTCGACGACCGCCCTGAAGCTGGACCAGTCGTCTCTCAAGAACCAGCGGAGAAGATCCTTGACGATGAGTACGCCCACGATCTTGTCGATCGAGTCCTCGTACACCGGGAATCGAGAGTGGCCGGTCCGAGCCGCCACCTCGAGCACCTCCTCGAGGGTGGCATCGGCGGGCACGGCCTGGATGTCGGGACGCGGAGTCATCACCTCTCGAACCACGGTATGCGTGAGCTCGAACACGCCGTGGATCATCGCCTCTTCGTCCTGCTCGACGGCTCCCTCGCGCAGGCTGTCCTGCAGAAGGATCTGTATCTCATCGGGGCTGTGTACGGTGTGGTGCGCGTCGACGTCGGGCATGCCCAGCATCCGCAAGACGAGGTTCGACGATCCGTTGATCACCCAGAGGCCCGGTCGGATCAAGACATTGAACACCCTGAGTCCCGGCGCGGTCAGCCTGGCTACCTTCACCGGCCGGATGATCGCGACCATCTTGGGGACCTGTTCGCCCAGTACGACGTGAAGGAAGGTGATCAGCGAGAAGGCGATTACGATCGCCGTGGTGTGGGAGGCAATCAAGCTCCAGGGGCTCGGCCATCCGACGAACACGCGCTTCAAGGTGTCCGCGATCGCCACTTCCCCGACCCAGCCGAGACCGAGCGAGGCGAGCGTGATCCCCAGCTGGGCGCCGGAAACCGAGAGATCGATGCTCTCCTGCGCGTTCTGAACGATGCGGGCCAGACGGTCGCCGCGGTCGACAAGCTCCTTGATTCGTGATCGGCGAGCGCTGACGAGGGCGAACTCGACCGCGACGAAGTAGGCGTTCGCGGCGACCAACGCGACCACCGCCGCCAGCTTCAGAAGGAGGTCAGCGTCCATTCGGATCGGGGTGCACCCGGGCCCGACCGGCAGCCTGCGGAAAGCGACGGGCGATCATGGTCGAGGCCGACGGGATTCGGCGGCCCTGGGTTATCGGGACAGGACTCAGGCTGCGTTTACCTCGTCTCGCTCGCCTTCGATATCGGAACTCTCTTCGTCGGCGACCTCGGGCGTGTCGGCGCCACCGTGCCGCTTCGGCGGCATGCAGTACCGTTGCCCGATCTTCTGCAGCTCGCTGAGATCGATCTTGCTGAGGTCTGGATAACGCTCCGCCAGGTAACCCACGGTATCGGCGAGCCACTCCTCCCGCTGGTCGAACTCGGCTTCGAGCACGCCGCAGCGGCGAATGTGGCTGAATAGTTCATCTCTGGCTCTTTCGAGCGAACTCGGGCTGTAGCTGTTCGTTCCCAACGGCTCACCTCCGTAATCGGTTTCGGCCACCCACGCTTTTCAGGCAACGCGGGGCCTGCATTTTCGGGCTTCTTCAAGTCGCGCGAGCGCGCACACACATACTATTCGGGCGATCCGCTTCCCGCAAAACAGTTTACGCTTCACCCCCGGAGCTCAACCGCAGCCCGTGAAGCCGTCGGTCTCTCGAGGCTTGAAAGACGCTCCAGAGCTGGGGAAGCGCGCGGAACCGGCTGCGGCGGAATCGGCGCGTGTAATCCGGCTCCATTGTCAGCTCATCGACCTGCCGCACGTGCGGCCACACCGACATCAACAGCTCCGCGTTCGCCGCCCATCCCTCATGCTTCAGCAACCGGCCGTCGCTCGCCCGGCCCAGCGCCCGCTTGAGGACGAACAGCCGGTATAGGCGATAGCCGCGGAATGGGTCCGACACCTCGGGTGGAGTCGGCAGCGAACGGGCGAGCACGCCCGAGGCCCTGCGCGCGAATCGAACGGAGGGCGGGCATACGTCATCCCGATCGCTCGAGGCGGTGACGAGATCGATCCCGCCCTCGAAGCGCTTCAACATCTCGGGTATCGCCTCCGGTGGATCGGTGAAATCACCCTGCATGCAGATGAAGGCATCCCGCTTCGGGTACGCCGATCGCTTTACGGCCTCCCGGAGCAACCGCTCGACGGAGGCCGAGTAGCCGGTCCTGCGCGGCTGCTTGAGGACGGTCAGGGGGAGAACACGCCTGTAGGGCTCCAGGACCTCCGACGTCCCATCCGTAGAGGCATCGTCCACGACGAGCATCTCGAAGTCCCGCTCCAGCTCGGTGAGGATCTCCCGGACCCGCCATAGCATGAGACCCAGCGTGCGCCGTTCATTGAACGCGGGCACTCCGACGTAGATCACGAGCTCGTGCCTCCTATCTCGGCGTCAGGAGCGCCGCGGGCAGGATCATCTCCTCAGGGCTGATGCCGCCGTGCAGGAAGCTGTCCCGATAGCGCTGCTGGTACTCGCGGAGCTTCGTCGGATAGACGAAGAAGTAGTCGTCGCGGCAAACGAGATAGTTCGTCTTGATCCCGCCGGGCGGCAAACGGAGAGCGTCGGCTTCGCTCTTGGCCAGGACGGCCGAGGGGTTCTCCACCCTGAGATCATCCCCGAACTTGTACCGCAGGTTGGCGGAAGCGTCGCGCTTCGCATAGACGGTGGCTGGCCGGTGGCAGTGCAGCGAGCCGTGATCCGTCGTGAACAGCACCTTGACGCCCTGCCGGGCCGCCTGCCTGAGTGCCTCGAAAGCGGCCGAGCGCTCGAACCAGGTAACCGTGAGGCGGCGCAGCGCGCTCGCGTCTCGCGCGATCTCCCACAGGAGCTTCGATTCGCTGCGGCCGTGGGTCAACAGGTCCACGAACCCGAAGACCAGAGCGGTCACCGAGGCCTCGGACAGGTAGCTGTTCAGCCGGCCGAGCATCGCCCCGCCCTCTTCGCTCGAAAAGATCTTCTCGTAGTACGTGCGCACGGGAGCTCCGATCAGCTCCTCGAGGTGGTTCTGCAGCAGCTCATCCTCGAACCAGTTGTAGCCGGATTCCTCACCGCCGCCCCACCAAGTCTCGTGCCGCTCCGCGAGCTCGTCCGGGAAGAGGCCGCTGAAGATCGCGTTTCGCGAGAAGGGGGTGGCCGTGGGAAGAAGGGATGAATAGAGCGCCTCCTCGACCTCGAAGTACTCGCTGATCTGAGGTACGATCGCCCGCCACTGATCCAACCTCATGCAGTCCATGATCACGAGGAGCGCGGACTCGTCCTCGAGCACGGGAAGCAGGAACCGGGACAGGACGTCCACGGAAAGCGACGGCCCTCGCTCGCCACCGGCGTGGACCCACTCCTCGTATTGGTCGACGACGAGATCACAGTAGCCGCGCCGCACATCCGTCATCAGCGAGTCCAGGATCTCCTTCAGACCTCGCTCGTTCGATTCCTCCAGTCGCAGCTCCCAATCCACCATCTCGGAGTAGAGCTCCGCCCACTCCTTCCAACCGCCCGCGTGCGAGACCTTCTCGCGCAGCTCGCCAAACCGCCTGGCGAAGTCGCGAGAGATCTGCTCGTGCCGGAGAGCCGGCCCCGCCAATAGGCGGGTCACCACCGAAAGCACCTGGCGGGGACTC